>CAMPGU010000097.1 GCA_946885645.1 uncultured Haloferula sp. | reverse complement strand
AATCACACCCGCGCCAGAACGTCCCAACTGTCAGGCGAATACGATCACTGTACAAACGGATACATGCTCTCAGAAGCTGCTTGAAAAAGCACCTCAGTACTGATCTTCATCCTCGCAAAGAAAAGCGATGATCGCTTCGAGTGCGTCTATCCTCGTAGGATCTCCGGTTGCTTCGAGCTCCGCTCTCACTATTTTTAGCAGGTCTTCCACTTCGGTGGTTGTAGCTTGGCCAAGTTCGGCGAACACCCTCTCAAGCGCCTTGAGATCATCGTCTTGCCGGTCGTCCGAACCCTCGGCGACAACAAGGTAGACGATGGCCTCGATCAATGCTTTGGATATCGCGTTCACGTCCGGACAGTATTGCGAGTCTCTGACCTGTCCGAATGCACGTCGATATATAAACCCGGGTTCTCTTGCGTTGCATGCTCCTTGGCTGAAGCTCGAGGCAGGCGGAATATTTACACTGCGGCCAACCACTCGCTCCTCCTCCTTCGGCACTGCGCGAGGGTAGCTCTGCTGATGACGCTTTCCCCATTCCCGGTTCTTCCGCCACCCGGAATCAGGCGTAAATCGCCGGATTTTGGAGACATATCAACACCGTCTCAATTTCCCCAAAATCCGCCCTGAAAAAGGGGCGGGCCGCTCTCCTGTAAGCCGGATTCTGTACCCGGGAACCTGTTTCCCGGGCGGCGATCATTTCTCTAAACCCCTTGTTACGAGGGAGTTCCCGCTTGCGCGGGATGCGACTAATACCCGGGGATACGGCGGGCGGGCAGCCCTTCCCCTGTTCTGTCTTGCACCACGCGAGGTTTGCCGTGCCGCGCCGGTTGCCCGGTCGCGCGGTGGGCTCTTACTTCCTCCGACATCCCCGCCAAATCAAGGTTTTTCGGGCGCTGGCCTGAGTTGCACCCCTTTTGCACCTCTTGTGGCCCCGGGGCGCACGGGGAAACTCAAGCGGCCCCCGAGCGGGTTCAGCCAGTATTTCCAGCGCCTTCAATCGCACTTTTACCCGACCTCCACGGTGGTGACCTCGGCAACCCAGCGGATGGTGGTTGCGGCCGCTCCGGTGCCTTGGATGCGGAGGCTGCCGTTCGTGGTGTCCGCGTCCACCGAGAGCGCCCACATTGCTGCCCCGGCGTCCTCGTCCTTCACGGTCACCGTAGCCGCGCCGACCAAAGCGGTGGAGGCGGCGGTCAAACCCTGCTTGATCGTCCCGTTGATCTCCCAAGACTTCACATCTCCGGCGGTCGAGCGCGCCACGATCTGGCCCCTGAACTTGTAGGCGTGATTGATTGGCAGGGCGATCCGCTTCCCGGCGGCCGGGGCCCCGCCGTCGAGGGTCAGCTCGGTCGCGGTGGCATCGGCCGTCTGGCGACGCAGGACGTATTCCCCCTTTTGGGCATCCCCCATGATAGAGAACCGGGACGCGCCATGAGCTTGCATGCCATAGAGGCCGCGGGTGGAGGCGTATTGACCCATCGCCAGGCTGACTTCGCCGCTCGCGGTGCAGCTACTGCCGATGGCCATAGAGCTGCTGCCCGAAGCGGTGTTGCTAAGCCCGGCGGGGACGGTGGAGTAATCTCCCGTCGCTGAATTTCCGGAACCGCCGCCCACAAAGGATTGAGTGCCGCTGGCCGTACAGAGCTGGCCCGCCACCACGGCCGAGAACGTGCCAGAAGCGGTGTTCCGGGTCCCGGAGCCGATGAAGCTCGCGAGGCCGCTCGCGACCTGAGTTGCCGCATTGCGGTTGTAGCGGGAAAAATCGACCGCGTAGTCACCCCGCTTATTCCCCCCGCTCGATGAGCCCGTAGGGATCTGCGCCAAGGTTGCTCCCGTGCCCTTGGCGATCAGCGCCGCGTCCGCGTTGGTGGCCGCGTCCGTGGCCGTCAGGGATACCACCGGCACCGTCGCATTCGGCGCGGCGGTCGAGACGCCTTCGGTGAAATTGGCGAGTCCTCCGCCCCCAGCGGGAACGTCGTCGAATTCCAGTCCGTCTTCGGTCGCCTTCACGACCACCATCTTGCCGGCGTGGCCGATATAGTTCGCCGGGACGTCCGTCAGTTCGATGAAGGTATCCACACCGCTCCCCGCCGGAGCGTCCCCGAACTCCAGCCCATCCTCGGTAGCCCTGACGAAGAGCATTTTTCCGGCCTGCCCGGTGTAGGCCGCGGGCACGTCGCCCAGATCCGTGAAATCGGCCGCACCGCCGCCGCCCGGTGGATCCACAAATTCCAGTGCGGTCGCACCCGCATTGACGGCTACGAACCTCCCTGCCTGCCCAGTATAGGTGGCGGGCACATCGGTCAGGGCGATGAAGGTCGTTACTCCTGCACCTGCCGCGGCCACGGCGTTGTGAACGAAGGCGGTGGTCGCAAGCTGGGTGTTGTTGGTGGAGGCGTCTGCCGTGGGCGCGGCGGGCGTGCCGGTGAAGGTGGGGCTGTGCTTCGCCGCGGCCTTCAGGGCTTCCCGGATCGGCCCCACGGTGGCCTCGTCTGCTCCGTTGATTTCGATGGGCATGGTTCTATTCGGTGAAGGTGAGGAACTCGCCGCTGTAAGTGAGCGGCTGGCTGCCGAAGACGACGTAGGCGTCGGGATACTCCGGGATCTCCAGATCCGGATCGGACGGCGGGTTTTGGCCGGGATCGCCGGACACGGAATCCACCAGCCAGACGATGTTATCGGCTCCGCTTTGCCGGAAGCGGTTGACGAGGTCCCGGTAGCTTTGCCGGGCAGGCGCGCCAAGGCGCAGGGTGTTCTCCCCGGTAGCGAGCCGCACCTCGTGGCCCGTGATCAGCGCGCCCATGTTCGCCGTTTCCGGTAGGAAGCCCGCGATGTTCAGCTTCTTGCCGACGTGGTGATCGGCCTCGATGTCCTCGGTGACGTAGGAGACCGTGCCCTCGTAGGGTAGCCAATTTTGCGTCGCCAGCAGGTTTTCCGCGAGATCGCTCGGCGGGTTGATAAATGCGAAATCCTCCGCCCGGATCAGCGTGGTCGGCGTGCTCCACTGCGTCTTGACCAGCGGAACGGAAACGCTCGCTGTGGTGGCGAAAATATCCACCTGGGCGAACCCTCCGGGCGTGTTGATGAGGTAGGTGTAGCGCTGGCCGCCCAGCACCGCGAACCAGTCCGGCACCAGGACCTCGTAGCCTCCGGGCACCGGGGCCGGGGATTGGACCCGGTCGTAGATCGTCGCTGCCACCCGGGCTTGGACATGCTCGATGCCGTCCTTCGTCCACCATTCCCGGATCTCGCCACGGGTGAGGTAGTGGTCGAAGGAAGCGGAGATGGCGTTCCCGTCTTGATCGGTGATCTGTGTGTTGATGGCCGGGAGTGCGAAGCTGCCGCCTCCGGCAATGTCTTCCGTGAAGGAACCCACGGAAAAGCCCGTTGCTCCGGTCGCGCGGATGCGCTCGTCGTAGCGGGCGATCATGGCGCCGGTGTCCAGCGGCGCGGATCGGACGATGACGCTATCCGTGAAGTCCTGGGGCAGCAGGTCATAGACCTTCTCGGGACCGGACACGAGCACCGGCTGGCGCACCGGTAGCCCGCTGGAGGACAACCCTGCCGAGTAAGCGTCGTAGCGGATGATGCGCTTCCCTTCCAACGTCTCGCGCCGGGCGAAGAAAACCGTCACCTCTTCCACCTTGAGATCGAGCCGCGGCTTGATGCGGATATTCGGAGTGACCGAGTTCCCTGGCGTGATCGTTACCGTGGCCGCTGGCACCCGGCGCTGCATGTTCAGTTTCGGCGGCCCGGCATCGCCGTAGGTGAAATAGACCGTGCCGTCCGCCACCCAGCGCATGATCTCGGAGATCGCCTCCGAGAAGGGGATATTGCGCAGGGACAGCCGCGGCACATTGAAGACGGCAGCCACCGATCCCGCCGCGACCGGCGCGCCCTGCGCGATGGCCCGATCCAACAATGCGAGAAGATGGCTGCGCGGCGATCCCGTAGGGAAAACGTAGCTGGTCCGCTCGACTTCGCTCCCGGCTTGGTCCTCTTGCTCGGAGGAAAGGTAGAGCTGCTTCAGCCACCACCATGCGTTCTCGACCGTGATGGAATAGCCCCGGCGGGATGCGCCGAAATCAGGATCCCGGCCCGTCACGATGCCTGTGAAGTAGCGCAGCCCGTTCCGCCAGAGCGTAATCCACTGTCCCAACTCCGGCACGAGCACCGCCGCTTCGGAAACATCCTTCATCCACACGAACCAGCGCATGGTGTCCGGCGCGAGCGAATTGAAGGAAACGATGGCTCCCTCCGCTTGGAGCTGCTCCAGCGAGTGCTCGGTTTCATCGACAGCCTTGCCGGCCTGTCCCGTGATGCCCCATTCAACTGGCATTAGTAGTTCGGGTTACCTAGATTCGCCTCGATGTTCTGCAGCCTCGATCTCACGTCGCGGAGCTCGTTCTCCAGCCGCTGCTCGTTGTTCGCTGCCGTGGAGAGCCCTTCCAAAATCTGCTGAAGGAATACGGCCCGGCGGGTGTCGGCCGTGCTCATCCGATCCACCAGACGGCGGAGGAGATCGGAAACCTGGCCTTCCTCCGAGGCCTGCAAACCGTCCGCTAGGAGCTTACGGACCTGCTCGGCCTGAGCCTGTACCGCCGGTTGAGCGGCTGCCTCGCCGATGGCACCGAGTACTGCGGTCAGCACAGCCTCGATCTGTTCGCGGGATCGTTGCGCGGCATCGGCACGCTGCCCCTGCAAGTCCGTCATCCAATTCGCGAGGTCCTCGTTTCCCCGCGCTTGCCGCTGGCCAGACTGTTGATCCAAGGCTGCCTGCGATTGTTGCTCAGCGAGCTGGAATGCTGCGGTCGCCTTGTTCACGGCAGCGTCGGCTTCCGCAAGTGATGCGGTGAATTTCTCCACCTGATCGAGCGCCGCCTCGCCCTGCAGTTGGAGAACCGACTGATCTCCGGGGGTATCGCCGCTCTCCAGTTTCGCCAACCGCTCCTGAGCGGCGAAAAGTGCATCGAGCCTCTCCACACTCTGGCGGAACAGTCCCTGCAATGGACCCGAGAGGATCGACTCAGCATCCTCAGCTCTACGCCGCCGGCCTTCCGCATTGCGTTCGTCCTCTGGCACGCCTAGCGCCGCGACAGCCTCGTCCGCGGCTTCTACCTGGGCGCGGGCTTCATCGATGCGGTTGCGCAATGCGAGTGCTTCCCGCAACCGCTGGTCCGCCTCCTTGGCCTGCCGAAGCTGCTCCTCGGCCGACTGTTTGCGAAACTGGGCCAAGACGAGTTCCCTTCGGGCTGCTTCACGAGTTTCCGAAGCAAGAACTTCATCGAGCTTGGCGACATCGTCGCGACGCGCCAGTTCGCGTTGCATTGCTTCCCGCTCGATATCGGCGCGGCGCTCCGCCGCTTCGTCCGCGCTTAATGAACCTCCAGCCGCAGCAGCATCGATCTCGGCAAGGGCACTGCGGGTGAGGATGGCATCCAGTCTCTCTGCTTGAGCGATCCGCTCTTTCAGGGCCTCGATGTTGTACTTAATCCCCTCCGTCTGGAGCTTCAGGGCCGCAGTCTCCTCAGTGATTCCAGCTGAAAGGTCCGAGACAGGCATGTCCGCAATTTCCTTCCTCCGGTCCCGGAGCGCCTTCAGCTTGCCCGCCAGCTTCTCCATCGCCTCGGCGATCACATCGATCCCTTCTTCCGCATCCTTACTGTCGGCGAAAGCATCCCATAGCTCTACAGCGGCCACGGCGGCGACCGATGCCACCCCGGCAAGCCCCGGCCCGAGGCCTAACATGGCGAGTAGCGTCGGGATGTTGTTCAACACTCCCCGGATGCCATATTGAGCGTCCTCAAAGGCGCGGGAAAACTCCAGCATCGCAAGACCCGAGTTCCCGCTCCGGCCTACCAGCACCCCGAGCCTTCGAGCTTGATCGTGAGCGGCCGCGAGATCCTTCCGAGCGACCTGTGCCTGCCGCCCCAGTTCGATGAACTTCTCTCCCCCCACCGGCACTTGCTCAAGCTCGCGCTCCAGGCGTTGGACCTCGGCCGTCAGGTCAGCGATCGACTTCTCGACCGGCTTCACCTCCGAAGGCTTGAAAGGCAACGAGTGCGCTTTGCCAAGGTCCTTGGCTTCGCGGTTCGCATCTTCCAACGACTCCGTGACTTCCTTGGCCCCTGAGGGGTCGCCCGTGGTCTTTAGATGGATCTTGAACTCTTTGTCTCCAGCCATGTCAGTCGAGGGTGAGGGTGCTGATCACCGGGAGGCCCGCGGCAATCTGGTAAGCTTTCGCGGTCGAAGGCCCCGGCCCGAAAGGCAGGCCCGGCGTGATGCGAGCGATCACGGCGGGGTACGTTGCCAAGCTGGTGTCCCCGGTAATGACCAGCTCGCCGTTCTTGTTGAGCAGTGCCACGGCCCCGGCGCTGTCCGGTGCCAGGAACTCATCGGCGGCCGTGAGAAAGTCGTCCTTGTCCTCTTCCACCGCAAAGGTGATGGCGACCGTCACTCCGCCCAGCGGCTTGAAATAAGATGCCGCAGCGTCGATCCCGTCCGCTTCGAAGATCCGCTGTGCGGGGGCGAAGCGGGGGAGCTGCACGAGCCATGCACCGAAGTCGGCGAGCACGATGGCCGTGCCGCCTTTCGGGACAAATTCGATCTTGCACGGGCTTTGGATCACAGCACCACAAAGCCCTCCGGGGTAAGAAGCTCGATGCCGCCTTCGCCGTCGATAAGCCGCACCGCCCGCCCGCTATCCTGCTCGACCACAGCGTCGGCGAGGCTGCGCATGCGGCACGTGGTGGAGACCTTCGGCACCACGGTGAAGCTCGCGATCACGTCGTTGGTGGAATTGCGCAGCGTCAGGCTGAAAGACAGCACATCCTCCCGCGCGAACTCCCCGCCCGCGAAGCCGTCGTCCCAGGTGGCGAAGACGGCGGCCTCGTCTGCGGTGTAATCCTGATCGGCGAGGAAGGGCCGGAAACGGTTTTCGGTGTCCGCAGGGTCGGCATCGAGGGGGAAGGCGGAGACCGTGAACCGGAACTGCGTCTCGGCGTCGGTGGAGCCGCTGCCGGTGGCAGCCACAGGGGCATTGCCATTGACCTGAAGTGTAGTTCCCGCAGGCAGGCCCTGAAACTCGACAACGAAGGTCATGAAGCGGCGGCCGACCCACTGGCCGCCTTGAAAGGCAACCCACAGATCCGCGGCCGGCAGGGACACGGGCGAGGTATCGAAGGCCGCGCCAATGGTGATGATGTTGGAGAATGCCTCCGCGCTGCCGGTGTCGTTTGTGGCGGTCTCCTTGTAGAAGGCATAGTCGCCGTCTTCCGCGAGGCCGGGGAATGCCCAGGTCAGATCCGTGTCGCCGGTCGCCGCCCCGTTGAAGAACCACTCGCCGGTCACGCTCTCCGCGGCCGTCCAGGTTCCCGCGGTCGCGGTGAGCAAGCCCCCCGCCTCGGGATCGCCGCTGATGGACGGCGGCACCGTATTGGTCGGCACCGCAGCCACTTCGATGACATTGCTATCGGCCACGGCGCTACCGAAGCCGTTGGCGGCCGTCTCGCGGCAGAGGATGTCGTCTCCGTCCTCCGCCTCTTCCGGAATGGTGAAGGTCAGGCCCGTGACGCCGGTCAGCTCGCCGTTGCGCAGCCATTGCCGCGCGATGCTGCCCGCTCCCTCCCAGGTGCCGGGCGTCACGGTCAGCAGGGAGCCAACCGTGTTCAGGCCGCTGATGACGGGCGGCGTGACGTTCTGCGGGACCACCTCCACCACCGTTATGGTGTTGCTCCAGGCCAGCGTCACCTTCGCCCCGTTGATCGCGGTCTCCAGCAGCGAGATGGTGTCACCTTCTTCGGCGCTCTCCGGAATCGTGAATCCAAGCCCGGTGGCGCCGCTTTGAGTGCCGTTGTGGAACCAGCGCCGGGTGACCGACACCGCGTTGCTCCAGGCGCCGGGCGTGCAGGTTAGCTCGCCTCCCGGCGTCGGATCACCGGAGATCGCCGGAGCCGAGGTGATGGTCGGCACGGATGCGGGTTCATCGTCCTCCTCGACCGGGACATCGATGCCGCCGCCGCCCGAGGGAACGCCGTCGCCTCCGACCGTGTAATTGCCGGGGATCACGCCCGGCGTGCCGGTGATGATCACCTTGGTGTCGGGCGGGATCGAGACCCCCGGCGGGAGCTGAGGGACGTGATAGCCTCCGGTCACAAAATAGCCGCCGGTCACGACGGTGCCGTCCGGCAGGATCATGGCGGAGAGCGGGGCGACGCGCAGGGAATACTCGTGGACGCTCTCCGGCTTTAGGAAACCGGTGGAGGGCGCGTGGGAGCTGTCGGAGATCGCCGCGTGAAAGTAACGCTGGAGACCGTTCAAGGGCCGCACCGAGAGAATGCCGCGGCTTCCCCAGGGCAGCCCCGCGACCTCCTCCGAGCATCGCTCCCAACTCGCCGCGGCCGACTCGTGTTCGAGCCGCCGGGTGAAGCCCAGGCGGCGCTTCGTGTTGCCGCGGCTTACGGGAACAGCGGAGAGGGCGAAGTCGGAACGGCCCGTGAAGTCGAGACCTTCCACCGGCAGGGTGATCTCGTTCTCCATCAGGTCGCCAAAATCCAGGAGCACCCGAGGGCTTTCGCCCGTGGGTTCCCATAGAATCTCCCAGCCGCTGTTCCGCATGGCTCCGCCTCAGATGTCGCTCGGATTCGCGGTGAATTCCTCCAGCGCCTCGTCGGCATCGCCAAGGTGTTCAATCCGCCACACCGGGGAGCCGGGTTCCTTGTTGTCCGCGGGGGCCTCTTGGATCGAGAGGCGCACGTGGAACTCGGCCAGCGTGATAAGGGCCCCGTCGTCGTTCCACCGCTTCAGGCGCACCCAACCGTCCTTGTGCCGGACATTGGACTGGAAAATCGGCTGCGGGGTTCCGTCCACGATGGCGGCTGCCAGCCCGAACATCAGCTCGTCGAAGAGCGAGGTGGCATAGTCCACCATCGTGAGGTTGAAGGCGTCGGTGAGCGTGGAGCGGTCGGTGCGCCGGATGTATTTCTTCTTCTCCGGGCTGTACCATTCCCGCTCGCGGTCTTCCGTCACGGGTTCGTAGGCCGCCTGCGTCACGCGGCCCAGGTCGAAGTCGGCCCAATCAGCGTCGTCCGCGGGCTTCGCGGTGGGTCCGGTGATTTCAGGGGCAACCTCGGTTCCAAGGTTCGAGCCGTCCGGCACGAACCAGACGCGGGCGCCGACAAGGCGTTCGGCAAGGGTTCCAAATTTCGATGGCATGGGATGTCGGGGTTCGGGGTCAGATGCCGTCGATCCTGACGGCGGGAGGGTTCAGGGCGGCGAGCGCCTTGGCTTGGGGCTCGGGCAGGCGGCAGCGGTGGCCTTTGCCGGTCTTGAGCCGTTTGATGACGGTGCCGGCCACCAGCACGGTGCAGCGCAGCAGCACTTCACCGCCGCCTTGGGCGGGCTTCTTCGGGGTATCGTTCGGATCGTTCATGAGGTCGCTTCTCAGGGTGTTTCGACGGTCAGCACCGCCACGTCGTAGTCGGGATCTTCCGGGAAGCTGATGGCATCGCACTCGCACCACATGGCCCCGTTAGAGGGGACGGGATCCGGCCACCAGCCGTGCAGCTTGGCGACGATCTCATCCATCAGCTCATCGGCATCCTTCGCCTCCCCTTGCGTCAGCAGCGGCGCGCTGAAGAGCGAAACCGTGAAGGTGCCGCCGAAGCGGGCCTTGAGCTTGTCCCGGCTCGCGTTCCTGCCGCGGATCAGGCGGACGACGACGCACCTCCCGCGGGTCTTGGCCATCCGCTTCTCGAACTCGGTCTCGATGTCCGCGCGGCGGAAGAGCACGACCTTCCCGGCCAGCTCGGGGACTTCCTCGAGCCGCTCCTTGATGGCGAAGGCAAGGGTGCGGAGACGGGACATGCTCAGAAATCGAGAAGTTGGTTCCCCCCGAAGCACGGCGCTACCCGGGGCGCGGTCGGCTCTTCGGCGAACAGCGACGCCGGCGCGGACTTCAGGCCTTCCAGGAACTTCATCGCCTCGCGGTATTCATCGCGCCGCGGGTCGGTCATGCCCTCGGGAACCGGGTTCATGCCGACGAGTGCCACGCGCGCCACCACGGCCGCATGGGCGATGCAAAAGTCCGGCAGGGTTCCCGCCGGGCCTATCGTGCTCGCCAATGGATTCGCGCGGATCGCCCCGCGGAATTGGTCGCACACCTGGGCGACGATCTGGGTCAGCCGGTCCGGCGAATCGGCCGGAACTTCCGCCTCCCCGCCTCCCTGCGGATACTCCCGCCGGGCAGTCTCCTCATAAACCTCAAGCTCGCGCGCGGCGAGACGGGCTTTGACGTGATCGGGGGTGAAGGCGGCCCAAGGCATGGGGCTATCATTCCTTCGCAACGATTTAGCCTCCACCCTGGCAAGTGGTCCCGGCCTAGTTGCCCAGACGCAACCTATCTGGTTGGTGCAAAAGGTATGCCCTCCCAAGCTCCGCCCTGAAGCAGCCCAAATAGATCAGGGTGGACGACTATGGGATCGGGGTCGTAGCATCGGTTCCAAATCTCGCTCACGACCCACTTCACGGCTCTCCTATGTTCGCCTGGATCGAGAGGGCCAACGCTTGAAGCAAACACTGCATGAGCGGATCTCTTGGCGGCCCCGTCATGCGCCCCCGCAATGAGACGTTCTAAGGATGTTCCAAGAGCTTTAGGATCGACAGCCGGAACTACAGCAAGGTTCCCAACACCCAGAACGTCGTCTCCAACTCCTTTCGACGCGGCACCTCGTTTGGACACAGTCAGCGTCCCCGGATTCTTGCGATCGCTCTTCACCCCGAGAAATTCGATCAACGCACGCAACATGATGGAAGAAGCCTCCAACGAGGCTCGATACAAATCGCCTTTCCCAGTCCAGTCAAAACCAGCGTCATTGCGGACGAAGAGCGTCAGGAGGGCTGTGATTCGGTGGTCCAGATGTTCGATGTAATCGGCGGGCATCTTCATGACCTTTAAAATAGCGAGGCCAGTTCTAGTGAGCACGCGAAAAGCCCCGTCCACCTGGCAGCGGACGGGGCTCTGAGCACTCGGCGGAATGGCTTATTTCGCGGGCGGCTGCGGCGGATTCTCCGGCGGTTTGCTGCCCCCGGGAGGGTTCTCTGGCGGCTTCCCGGGCGGCGCGGCGGGCTTGGGAGCATCGATCCTGGCGATCTGCCCGAAGCGCAGCCACGCCTTGAGCTGGGATCCGGTATGGCCGGGAGGGAGGAGCTTCCCCTTCCCCACGATCTCCTTGCCCACGAGCACCCCCTTGGGGTCGGTCACTTGGTAGCGGTCCATGATGATGACGGTGGTTCCTGGGATCAGGTGAGGGCGTCGCTGAGGTGGTAGCCACAGGCGGCGGCCGCCAGCCTCTCGTCCACGTCGTGCATGAGCTGGTGAATGGTCGCGGGCGGGTTGTCCTCCCGGTAGGTCTTCACCGCCAGCTCCCCGCCTTGAGCACCGGTGTAGCCGTTCCAGGCGAAGGTGCGCGCGAAGGTGGGCGATTCGAGGTCGATCACTGGATTGCTATAGGCGAGGATCACGGAATCCCCCCACAACTTGGCGACGCTGATAGCCTGGCCTTCGTTCGCCTGATTCTGCACCACGCCGGCCACGACCACGCGGTCCACGCCGATGATGGCGGCGATCAGGTCCGCTGTCAGGATGCCCTTCTGGGTGTACTTGATCTTCTCCAGGAACGTCGGGTGTTCGCTGAGCACGTTGAACACGTCGCGTGGGATCACCGCGAGGTTCGGGTCCATCCCGCAGTTGTCGTGAATCACTTCCTTGACCGCCTTGATATCGCCGATGGGATCGCTGTTTTCGTAGTCGTCCCACTTGGTGGCAACCGCGGAGGTCGGCACCCCGGCACCGGTGACCAGCTTGTGGACGCGGCGCTCCTTGTTCAGCATGAGCACGCGGGTTGCGCGCTGGATCTTGCCGCGGTCGGCATCGAAAGCGTTCGCGTAAATCGCCTTCTGACGGTCATCGAGCGGAATCTCGGCCCCGGAGTCGCGGGTGGCGAACGTGTCGTCGCCGAGGGCCATGTCGAGGCGGACGTAGGGAGCGCCCGCGCCACGGGCTTTCAGGTCGGGCACGGTGAGCAGGTTTTCGCGCAGCCAGACCGGGTAGGTCGCGGCCTGCACCGCCACGGGAAAGACCGGGGCAAGTGCGGCGGCGGCGTATTCGGCTTCATTGACGGCATACTGCGAGGCCGTGCGAGTGAGGACGTGGTTGAAAATGGCGTTGGCCTTCATGAATGGTCGGTTGGGTGGGTGTGGGGTCTCGGGGATCAGGCGACGGTGACCGGCTCGATCAGGTCGAGGACCTCGATCACGTCATTGTCGGCGGAGTCGCCCTGTTCGAGCTTCACCCCGAGGGTGCGATAGCTGCCCGCTGCGGCAGGCTGGGCGACGACCTTGCCTCCGGCCGCCCAAACGACGCGGGAGCCCTTGGCGATGATGCCACCAGCCTTCATCTTGACCGTGCCGCCCTTGCCGAGCAGCCGGACCGCAACGTCCTTGCTCTCCAGTGAAGTGCGGCCCTGCAGCACGCCGATGGCGACAGCGCCGGACGTGGCCAGCTTCACCGTGTTGTCGGCGGCGCCGAGCATCACGAGGAAGCCTTCCTTGTCCTGCAGATCGAGCAGATTCTCCTCCTCGAAGCTCTTGTAAGGGCCTTCCGTGTAAGTGGGATTCATATCGGGATACGGATCGGGGTTGGAGGTTCAGCCTTCGAACTGCTGGGAGTAGGCCTCGTAGAGGTCGGGGCGGCGGGTCGCGATGACGCCGTAGGCTTCTTCCTCGGTCCGTGCTTGTCCGGCGCTCACCAGCTTGCGGGCTTCGGCGAGGAAACCCTCCGCAGTCGCGGCCGGTTCCGCTCCGTTTGCACCGGCCACGATCACGGGCTTGTCGAGGCCTTGGTGCTGCTTCGGCAGCGCCTTCAGGGCCTCTTCCGCCTCGGCATCACCCGCGGCGATCAGGCGCTTGTAGAAGCCTTGCGTCTTCTCGTCCTTCGGAGCGATCCGGCCGTCGGCGGCGGCAGCGGCCACCAGATCCTCGGCTCGCTTCTCGGCGGCTTGCTTCACCTTCGCCTCGGATGCCTCCAGCTTCCTCTTCAAGTCATCGCGCTCGGCGGTGACTTCAGACAGCGAGGCCTGCACGGAGCGGAGGTTGTCGGCATCGCCGCGCATCGCATTCACGCGCTGGCGGGCGAGGGATTCGGCATCTTCCCGGGCCGCCTCCGTCTGGGAGAGCAGCCCGCAGGTGGCGAGGATAAGGAATTGAG
>CAMPGU010000096.1 GCA_946885645.1 uncultured Haloferula sp. | reverse complement strand
ATCCAGCTCCGCGGACTCACCGGACCAATCACGGTGAGCGGCAAGCCCTATACTTTTCCGGCGCCGATGGCCCCGCTTTCCTATCAGACGGACGAGCAGGTCGCCGCGGTGCTGACCTTCGTCCGGAACAGTTTCGGCAACAAGGCTCCCGCCGTGTTGCCCGAGCAGGTCAAGATGCTGCGCCCCGAGGTTGGCAAGCCGATGCTCACCGAAGCCGATCTGATCAAGCCCTGATCTCCCACCCGATTTTCCAATGTCTCCTGCCACTTCCCAGACTCCGGCGAATGACGCGATCCGCCGCGCGGAGATCGATCTCTCGCTGCGCCACCCGGTGATGTTCTTCTTCACCAGCGGGGCCGCGTGGCTCGCCGTGGCGATCCTGCTCGGGATCATTTCCTCCGCGAAGGTGCATAGCCCCGGATTCCTCGACGGCTTCTCCTTCCTGACCTACGGCCGCGTGCAATCGGCGCATGTGAATGCCCTCATCTACGGCTGGGGCTGCCAAGCGGCTTTCGGTGCCTTGATCTGGCTGATGGCGCGCTTGTCCCGGCAGGAATGCCGTGCCGCGGGTATCATTCTGGTAGCCGGTCACGTTTGGAATCTTGCGGTCTCGCTGGGAGTCATCGGAATCCTGGGAGGCGCCGGCACCGGCATCCCTTGGATGGAGTTTCCCGCCTTTGCCTGGGTGCCGATGTTGATCTCCTACGTGATGATTTCCATCTGGTCGATGATCCAATTCAAGGTGCGCCCGGCGGGCCACGTGTTCATTTCCCAGTGGTACATCCTCGCGGCTTTGATCTGGTTCCCGTGGGTCTTCGCCACGGCGCACATCCTGATCCACGGCTTTTCCGGAAACCCGCTGATGGAGGCCGCGGTCAATGCCTGGTACCGTTCCGCCCTGCTGCTGCTCTTCTTCGTGCCGACCGGCATTGCCGCCGCCTACTACCTGATCCCGAAGGTCACGGGCCGGCCGGTTTACAGCTACTCGCTTTCGCTGCTCGGTTTCTGGTCGCTTGCGATCATTGCGCCTTGGGCCGGCATGCAAAAGTTGGCCGGCGCGCCGATCCCGAATTTCATGCCCTACCTCGGTGCCGCGGCCACGATCCTTTTCGCCATCCCGGCGATCGCGGTGAGCGTGAACCTGCTGAAGACCGCCGCGGGCGCGCCTGACGCGGTGGTGAATAGCCCGACGCTGCGATTCACCGTCGCGGGCGTGATCGGCCTGCTGGTGCTCGGGGGCGCGTGCGTGTTCCTGAACAACCCGTCGATCCTTCCCGGCACGCAGTTCTCCCTCTCGAACTACGGCTTCGATATCCTGGCGATTTACGGTTTCTTCAGCTTCATCGCTTTCGGCATGATCTACTTCGTGGTTCCCCGGATCACGCGCCGGGAGTGGCTCTCCGGCCGCCTGATCAAGATGCATTTCTTCCTTTCGATCTACGGCGTGGTCACGGTCGCGCTCGTGGCTCTCTTCGGCGGCGTGATGCAGGGCATCGGGCTGGAGAACTTCAAGCAGCCGGTGGAGGACGCCACCATGCGCGCCTATCCCTATGCGGTGGCGGCCACGCTGTCCTGGTGTTTCCTGCTCTTCTCCAACGTTTTCTTCTTCTTCCATCTCGCGCTGATGTGGCTGCGCCTGGGCCGCCGCAGTTCGCACCCGACCTTGCTGGGCGCAGGCCACCACGATGAGTTGCACGATCTCGTCCACGGCCCGGAGGGCGATATCGACAATGCCGGCCCCGGCTCGGCTGCCGCGCACTCCCACTGACACTCCTGCTCGGGCATTCGTGCTTAGCTATTAGCAATTTTCCCTGATCCCATGACCTTCCGCTCCTTCGCATTCGGTCTCACCGCCTCCTTCGGCCTCGCCTGGCTGGCCGTGGTGATCGTGCCCTTTTTCCTGATGCGCACGCCCAAGCCGGTTGCCTTCGACGAAGTCGCCGACGGGAAGGAAGGCATCTACCATCCGAAGCGCGCCGGTCGCGTGATCAACGGCGCGGAAGTGTATTCCGCGAACGGTTGCTATCACTGCCACACCCAGCTCATCCGGCCCACCTACGCGGGCAACGACCTCGGCCGCCCGGATTGGGCTGGCTTGAAGGCCGATGAAGCACGTGGCGACACCCGGCGCGAATCGAACGTCTTCGACTACCAGGGCGAAAGTTTCGCACAGATCGGTCTCAATCGCCTCGGCCCCGATCTTTCGAACCTCGGCCGGCGGGTGGAGGCGATCTACGCGAAAGACGCCGATCCGGAAGCATGGCTGCTGATGCATCTCTACGACCCGCGGGCGAACCCGAACCGCCCTACCTCGACCTGCCCGTCGGTCCGTTTCCTCTTCGAGGAGCGCGACGTGATCGGCCAAGTGCCTGCCGACGCCCTGCCGGTGGAGGCTCCCGAAGGCAAGGTCGTGGTGCCGACGCACGAGGCGCTCGCGCTTACCCAGTACCTCCTCTCGCTGAAGCGCGACGATGTCGTTCCGGCCTCGATGAACCACGCGCCGCCCGGGAAGCCCGCCGAAGCGAAACCGGCCGCAGCCGCCGCCCCTCAAGGTTGAACCGAATTTCATTTTTCCGATGATCGATCCTTCCAAGCCCGACCTCGAGGATTCGGTGAATGTCACCGCCGCCCACGAGCGTGTCCTGCGCGGAGCCGCCGCGGCCTCCCGCGAGCACAAGCTTACCGAGAACGGTGCCGAGCCGGTGTCCCTGTGGGTGACGGCGCTTTGCTTTATCCCCGTCCTGGCTGCCGGCTGGACCCTGGGCAACGCAGGCACGCTGTTTTCCTACAAGGACACGGTTAAGGACGGCTACGTGCGCGTGATCCCCGACGATGGGGAGGGCGGCGCGATCCCGCCAAAGGACGCCCTCGCTGCCTATATGGCCAAGGGCGCGAAGATCTATAGCAAGTGCTCCGGCTGCCACGGTCCGGACGGCAAGGGCGACGGCGCGAACTACCCGTCGCTCGCGGATTCCGACTGGGTGCATGGCGAAACGGAGCGCTTCGCGATGGTGGTTCTGAACGGCCTTTCGGGCCCCACGTCCACCGGCAAGACCTTCGGCGTGATGCCGGCGCAAGGTGCGGGCATGAGCGGGGACGACCTGGCCGCCCTGATGACCTATGTCCGCAATGCCTTCGGCACGAAGACCGGCGATGTGGTCACCAAGCAGATGGGTGCCGCCGCTTTGGAAATCTCGGCCAAGCGCGCGACCCCCGGTGCTCCGATGTCCGCCGCCGAACTCGACGCCGACCACAAGAAAAATCTCCCCGGTGATCCGCTCGATCCCAAGACGATGCTCGATCCCCTTACTCTCGAACCGGCGGAAGCCCAATAACTTCAGCTCCAACCTTTTCAAAGCATGAGCGCCCACGCCGCCACGGCAGACTCTCACGGTCACGACGACCATCATCACCACGACCCCGGGTTCCTCCAGAAGTACGTCTTTTCGACGGACCACAAGGTCATCGGAATCCAATACGGTCTGACGGCCATGGTTTTCCTGGCCTTCGGATTTTACCTGATGATCGTGATGCGCTGGAGCATCGCCTACCCGCACCAGCCGCTCCCGGATTTCATGAGCTGGCTTTTCAGCGATGGCTGGAAGGCACGCTGGCTGCAGGACGGCAAGGTGACAGGGGAGACTTACAATATGTTCGGTGCCATGCACGGTACCATCATGGTGTTCCTCGGCATCGTGCCGCTGGGTTTCGGTGCCTTCGGCAACTACGTGACGCCGCTGCAGATCGGCGCGGTTGACATGGCCTTCCCCAAGCTGAACATGACGAGCTACTGGCTCTACCTGCTCGGTGGCTTGGTAATGTGCGCCTCCTTCTTCATGGAGTCCGGCGCGGCGAAGTCGGGCTGGACGAACTACTCGCCGCTCGCCGGTTTTGCCGACGGGCAGATCGTCAACCAGTGGCTGGCCGGCCAGACCCAATGGCTGATCGGCCTGGTGCTACTCATTTCGTCCTCGCTGCTCGGTTCGGTCAATTTCATCACCACCATCATCAACCTGCGCGCCCGC
The DNA here is from genome assembly GCA_946885645.1 of uncultured Haloferula sp. Next base: position 9,252 of record CAMPGU010000096.1, on the reverse strand, counting down.
GGGATGACCTGGATGCGCATGCCCTTCTTCGTGTGGGCGATGCTCGTCACCGGCTTCCTGCTCCTCCTCGCCTTCCCGCCGCTGGAAGCCGCAGGGATCATGCAGTTGATGGACCGCGTTTCGCACTCGTCCTTCTTCATGCCTTCGGGCCTCTTCTCGAAGAGCGAGGGACTTGCCGATCTCTCCGGCGGCGGCTCGCCCCTGCTGTTCCAGCACCTTTTCTGGTTCCTCGGCCACCCGGAGGTGTACGTGCTCCTGCTTCCAGCGATCGCCTGCGTGGCGGAGATCATCCCGGTGAATACCCGCCGCCCGCTGTGGGGTTACAAGGCGATGGTATATGGCGTGCTCGTGCTGGGCTTCCTGTCCTTCGTCGTGTGGGCCCACCACATGTATCTGACGGGGATGGGCCCGGTGGTTTCCACCTTCTTCCAGACCACGACGGTGCTGATCTCGATCCCCTCGGTGATCCTGCTGACGTCGATGATCATCTCGCTGTGGGGCGGCTCCATCCGCTTCACGCCGGCGATGGTCTGGGCCTGCGCTTTCCTGCCGATGTTCGGCATCGGGGGCCTCACCGGCCTGCCGCTGGCCTTCAACCTGGTGGACCTCCACCTGCACGATACCTATTACGTCATCGGCCACTTCCACTACGTGGTGGCTCCGGGGATTCTCTTCGGTCTCTTCGCGGGAGTGTATCACTGGTACCCGAAGATCACGGGGCGCCACATGAGCAATTTCCTCTCGCACCTGCACTTCTGGCCCAGCCTGATCTGCATGAACCTGATCTTCTTCCCGATGCTCATGCAGGGAATGGCAGGCTTCCACCGCCGCTGGTACAACGGGGGCGACGCCTACATGGTGGGCGAGGGCAGCGCGAACGTCTTCGGCCAGACCGTGGTGGAGAACATCGATCTGAATATCCTCATGTCGTGGGGAGCATGGCTCATGGCCGTCGCGCAGATTCCTTTCGTGCTGAACCTGTTCTTTGCCTGGAAGGTCGGCCGCAAGGTCGAAAGCGACAACCCGTACCACGCCACGACGCTGGAGTGGGCTACGCCGACGCCTCCCGGCCACGGGAATTTCCTCACCGAGCCTTCCGTCTATCGCGGCCCGTACGAGTACAGCCGCCCGGATTGCGATGAGGATTACCTCCCGCAGTGGGTCGAGCCGAAGCGCGATTCCGAAACCCCGGCTGAGAAGCCGGCCACCCCCGCCGCCCACTGATCGGCACCTCCCCGGAGCCGGATCCCTGAATTTTTCCCCATGGAAATTCCCTACATCGTCACCCCGCGCAAGGACACGGGCCTCTTCAACTCGAAGATCGCCATCTGGCTGTTCCTCGCGTCGGAAGTCATGCTCTTCGGCGGGTTCTTCTCCGCTTACATCTTCCTGCGGCTGGGCGCGGACTTCCCGTGGCCGGAGCGCACGCTCCCGGTGCTGCCGGGCCTGATCAATACCTTTGTGCTGATCGCCTCCTCCGTGACGGTGGTTTTCGCGTGGGCTTCCCTGAAGATGCGCCAGTGGGGCAAGTTCCAGGCTTACATGGCCTTCACCGTGGTTTGCTCGCTGGTCTTCATGGTGCTGAAGGGCATCGAGTACAACGTGAAGTTCCATCACCAGGCCGTCCGCCTGAAGGACTACACGGTCGTCGAGGGCCACCTGGGCTACGAGCTGAAGGACGGGGTACACCTGGAGCACGGGCACGACCCGACCGAGGAACAGCTCGAGCGCGATCACAAAGGCAACAAGATCGAGGAGAACGTCATCAACTACGAGGCCTCCCAGATTTCCTTCAATACCGTCCGCTTTCACAAGCCCTGGGTGGAAGGGATCATCGCGCGTGCCGCGGAGAAGGGAGCGACCCTGAAACTGGCATCGAAGCTTGAACTTGCCACGGCACCCGGCAATGCCGTGACCTTCGAAGCGGGAACACCGCTCGACCTGAAGCTCCTGGAGTCGATCAAGGAAGCTCACCTTGCCGCCCGCGCTCACAATTCGGACCAACGCACCGAGAGCCTCCGCGAACAATGGGCGAAGGCGAAGGAAGCGAATCCCGGAAAGAACGATCGCCAGCTCGCACCGGATGTCTCGGTGGATGTCGCGGCGTTGAAACTGATGCCCGAGCAGGCGGCGATCCCTTTCAATGTGGAGCCGCCCACGGTGTTCCGTTTCAAGCCTCGCGACATCAAGGAGGACGCCGGAAGCCTGCGCGACGGCACCGCTCTCACCGGCAAGATGATCGAAAGTCCGATGGTATTCCACTATGTGGACGCGATCGACTTCCGCCACACCGCGATGAAGGCGGAGGAGAAGGGGATCGATCCCGAAATCGCCATCGAGAATTCCTGGTTGCTCAAGGAGAGCGCGGAGTTGCGCGCGGCTTGGGAATGGCACAAGGGCGAGATCGCCAAGCTCGAAAAGAAGCTCATCGACGGCTACGGCATCGACAAGAAGACCGGCAAGCCGAACCGCGTGCCGACCCCGACGGAACGCTACCGCATCGGCTGGCAGGACTTCGTCTCCAAGGCCACCGGGGTCGAGCGCGGCAGTGCGGAGATCCATCTCAAGGAGCAATTCCTCGGGCCGAACTACGAGGGCCGGAAGGAACAGCACACCTTCCCGCATCTTTCGATTCCCCGCGAGCAGGTCCAGTTTGCCTCGAAATTCGCGCCCGCGTGGAATACCTACTACGCCATCTACTTCACGATGACCGGCCTGCACGGCCTGCACGTCATCGGCGGCGCGCTGGTGCTGGCCTATTACCTCTTCTTCGGAAAGAAGATGTATCTCAGCAATCCGGAGTGGCTCGCCAACCGGGTGGAGGTCGGCGGTCTCTTCTGGCACTTCGTGGACCTTGTCTGGATCTTCCTCTTCCCGATCCTGTATTTGATGTAAAAGCTGTTCCGGGCTTTCCTTATTTCTCACCTGATTTCACTCATGGCCGATTCTCCTGAAGCAATCAAGAAAGCCACCCGGCTTTATCTTTTCATCGGAGCCATCCTCTTCGGCGGTACCCTTCTGACGGTAGCGGTGGCGATGGTTCCATGGATGGATGTGGGTCATCACGGCTTCGACACCGCGGACATGATTCTCGGTCTTGCGATCGCCACGGTGAAGGCCTCCCTGGTGGCGCTGATTTTCATGCACCTCAACCACGAGAAGCGCCTCATCTACTGGCTCTTCGGCTTCGGTCTGGTGGGCGCGTTTTTCATGGTCGTCTTGATCGGTCTCGCGAAGTGGGATCCCATCCACTACAACGGCTTCAAAACGGGCGTGCCCGGCAGCGAGAAAGTCGAACGCTGGTAGTCCTTGCGTTCCGTCCGTCCGGCTTTTTCTTCTGCCACTGAACCTCAACCGCTAAAATCATGTCACTCCGGGCTTTCCACATCGTCTTCGTGACCGTGAGCACGCTGCTTTTCGTGTTCCTCGCGGTCTGGGCATTGGGCGTCGCCGCCAACCCCGCCGGCATCATCACCGCGCTCGGCGTGGTGAGCGTGATCGCGGCGGTCGCGATGCCTGTGTACGGCATCTATTTCTACCGCAAGGTCCGCAAGATCGTCCTTTGATGGCCATGATCGATTCCATCCTCGCCTGCGCCACCTGCGCCGCTGATTTCCGGGACGATACGACCAACGCGGCCGGTTGGTCGATTTTCGCCATGCTCCTGATCATCCTCCCGATGTTGACGGGGGTGGTGTTTTTCATGGTGCGGCTCGCGCGCCGTAGCGAGCAATCCCTCGATCCGGAATTTCGCGATCAAGCTCCTGCCGCCGCCTCCACCCGCTGACGTTTTATTTTTTCCATGAGTCCCTCGCAATTCCTCGGCATCCCCGAAAACATCTCCGCACACGGCGGCCGCGTGGATCACCTGATCGACGTGGTGCACTGGTTCATGATCGCGCTTTTCGTGGGGTGGACGCTGTTTTTCCTCTACTGCCTGGTCCGCTTCCGTGCCTCCGTGCATCCGAAGGCTTCCTATCACGGGGTCCGGAATCACATTTCCAGCCACCTTGAGATCGCCGTCGTGATCATCGAGGCCGTGCTATTGCTCGGCTTCGCTTTCCCACTGTGGAAGGAGCGCACGGATACTTGGGAGCAGGTGCAGAGGCTCGATCCCATCCGTGTCCGGGTCATCGGCTGGCAGTTCGGCTGGACCTATCATTACCCCGGCAACGACGGGAAATTCGGCCGCATCGATCCCATGCGCATCGTCAGCAACAGCGACCCCGGGATTGATTTCGACGATCCGAACGCGCAGGACGACTTCATCACGCCGACGCTCAGGATTGCCAAGGGGCGTCCGGCGATTCTCAACATCACGTCCAACGACGTGATCCACAACTATGCGATCGTGCCGATGCGCATCCAGCAGGACGCCATCCCCGGCAAGGAGATCCCGATGTGGTTCACGCCGAACAAGACCATCGAAACCTCCGTGGTATGCGCCCAGCTCTGCGGTGAAGGGCATGCCAACATGATCGGCCAGATGGAAGTGACCGAAGACAAGGCCTTCCGCACCTGGGCTGAGGCCCAGTCCGCGGATGCGCTCAAATCCCGCGCTCCGAAGACTGCCACGGCGAGCCGCTAGGAACGATCCGGAGCGAATTCCATCTATAAAGCGGGAGGCCTTGGGCTTTCCGCTTTTTTCGTCGTGCGGGAGCATTCCCACCTTCGATTTTGCATCCATAGGGAAGCAGTGCCCGAGGTGGATTCCGCCAGGAGGCAGCGATCGCTCCAGATCGCCCACCTTGGGAAGGACGTGCCCGATGGGGACCTGCGGATGGATAGCGGGAGCGTTCATGTCAGAACTCTCGGCCGCGGACCGCCGATGGGCCAATGCCGTCCTGCGGTGGTGGGCATGTTCTGGCAGCATGGCGGGCACTTGAAACGCCGCCCGGATTTGGAATGGCATTTTCTTTCCTGCCGGTCGGATTGGTGCTATGTGCGAAATGCCATGATCGATCCAGATACCCCTCCATCCGTGTCAGATCCCTTTGCGCCGCCGAATCCGCCGGTTCCTCCGCCCCCGGCGCTCGCCTCCGGAGTTTCAAGGGACGAGCGGATGTGGGCGATGTTCGGGCACCTCTCCGCCCTCACCGGTTTGCTCACGGGCGGCATCGGCTATATCGTGGGACCCCTGATCATCTGGCAGGTAAAGAAGGACACGATGCCTTTCGCCGCGGAACAGTCGAAAGAGGCTCTTAACTTCAACATTTCGTGGTTTCTCTGGGGCTTGCTTCTCGCAGCGGTGACAGTGCCTCTGGTTTTCCTGTTCGTGGGGCTTCTTCTGTTGCCTGTCCTGGTGGTCTACCCCGTCGTGTGGGCGATTTTTTCCATCGTGGCCGGCCTGAGGGCAAACGAGGGGCAGCCCTACCGTTACCCTTTGACGGTCCGCTTCGTCAAATGACCCCGGATTGCCATTGCCGCAGGTTCCCGTGATGCTTGCCCCCTATGGGAGAGAGGGTCTGCCACATCGTTACCGGCCCGGCAGGTGCGGGAAAGAGCGTGTACGCGCGAGGGCTGGCTGCGGAGCTGCGGGCCTGCCTGATCGACAGCGACATCGCGACCGAGCGGTTGGTACGCGCGGGTCTGGCGCTTGCGGGTCTCGATCCCGATGATCGGGATTCGCCGGCCTACAAGCGCGCCTACCGGAATACCGTCTATGAGGCGATGTACGATCTCGCGGTGGCGAATCTGCCGCAGGTGCCGGTGGTGCTTGCCGGACCTTTCACCCGCGAAGGGAGCGAGGCGGATTGGCCGGATTGCTTGGAGCAGCGGCTGGGCACCCGGCCGGTCCTCCATTTCGTCTGGTGTCCCCCGGCCCTGAGGCGGGAGCGGATGATCGAGAGGGGAGAGGAGCGGGATCTCCCGAAGCTTTGTGCTTGGGAGGATTACGTCGCGCAGTGCCGCGAGGAGCGGCCGGTCTGGGAGCACCGTTTCGTGAAGACCGGCTGAGCCGGGGCCGTCAGGCAATCAACTCCCGATACACCGCCATCGTTCCCTCGAGCATTGCCTGCAGGGAAAAGGGGTGCTGCTCGGGAACGGGTGGCGGATCCTCCAGCAGGCTCCGGATGATCTTCGCGGCCGCTTCCGGATCATTCGGCGGGATCCGGCCCGCGGGATATAGCATCGCGAGCTGTTCTCCCACGCCGCCGTGATCATAACCCGCGACGGGGATGCCGAGGCCCAGCGCCTCCAGCGTCGTGCGGCCGAAAGACTCCGGCTGCGTCGTCAGGGAAAGGACCACCGTGGAGATGGCGAGGATTTCCCTGAGGTCGGAGCGTCCGCCGGTAAAGGTGATCCGATCGGTCAGGCCCTCCCGCGCGAAGAGGGCGCGGATCTCGTCGAGGTAGGCGGCCTTTTTGGGATGCGCTCCTCCCGCAATTACTCCGTGAATGCTTCCATCAGCCTCCAGTTTCTTCAGGATCCGGGCGAAGTCCTCGTGGCCCTTCAAGCGGGTGATGCGGCCTGGCAGGGTGAGCAGGCGCTTTCCACGGGTGAGCGGAAACTCCTGGTGAAATCTGCCGATCCACTCCGCGGAGGGACGATAGCCGTAGGGATACTCGGCGGGATCGATGCCGCGATGAACCACCCTCAGTTTCTCCGCGGCCGCGCGCGGGTAGTGCTTTAGCACATGATCGCGGATGCTTTCCGAAACGCAGATGACGCGCTCGCCAAAGGTCATGATCTCGGAGTAGCGGTTTACCGAGTTGAATCCGTGGACGGTGGTGACCAAGCGGGGGCGTGTAGCGGGATTCATGCCGCGCCATGCCAACCACGAGATCCAAGCGGGAACCCGGGAGCGGACGTGGAGGATATCCGCTTTCTCCGCGGCGAAGAGACGGCGGAGCTCCGGTATCAGGAAAAGCGATGACAGGCGCTTGCGCCCGACCGGCATCGCGATGTGGCGCGTGCCGCATGCCTCCAGCGTCGCCACCAGCTTTCCCCCGCCGGAGATGACCACGGACTCATGGCCCTGGCTGCCGAGATACCGCGCCAGCTCCAGCGTGCCGCGCTCGACGCCGCCCGACTCCATCTCCGGAATCATCTGGATCACTTTCATTCAGGAGAAGAGCCTTTCCATCACGATGCTGGCGCAGCGGTCCGCTTCCCGCAGGACCCGCGGCGGTGCGGCGAGCCCCGCGGAGGGTGTCCACCGGGCAAAGGGGGTGACAAAGCCTTCGTCGGCAAGCCTCGCGATCCCCTTCGCGACGCGGCCTGCCTTCTTCAAAGCGGGAGCCGGGAGAAGACCGACTCTCGCCCCGCTACTAAGGGCTTCGTAGATCATCGACACGCTATCTTCCGTGACCCATGCCTCTTCCGCTTCCGCCAACCGGTGGGGCAGCCAGTCCCGTCCCGTCTCCGCATGGGGATAGGAGGCGAGAGCCGGAATCCTTGCCGCGATCCTCGCCAAGGCACCGCCGGGAGTTCTCCGCGAGTCGGTGATCTTCCAAGCCTGGGATGGGGCGGCGGCGATGATGGCGTCCAGAGCCAAGGTCACCGCCTCGCCGTCCCAGCCGTGGGACGAGGAAGGACCGCCGAGCAGGATCAAGCCGCCCGAGCGGGACCCGGTATCGGGCGGGGGGACCCGGTTCAGCGCGCCGAGCGTGGGCACCACGTTTTCAGGCGGCTGCCGCTTGGCGAGATCGTGCTCCGGCACCAGGCAGAGATCGAAAAGCGTCGCGGGGAGCGTGGGCTTCATCATCACCACGCAGGGAGCGCCGGTCTTGATGGCGAGAGACAGGAGCGACGAATGAACCGCGTGACCCGCGCCTAGCAGCAGCCGCGGCGCCGGGTTTCCTTTGAGTCCCCGCAGGGCTTTGCGCAACCGCGCAAAGGGACTTTTCATGCCTGCAAGGCCGATCACCGAGATCCGCACGGGGCGTAGGCGGGCGATCGCTTCGCCGAGCCCGTAGGACTGGTTTTCGTGGCCGGGCTTGCCGTCCGAGAGGATCAGAATGTCGAAGGGGCCGTTCATTCCTTCCGCGCTTTTTTAGTCAGCACCAGCTTCATCGCGATCTCCCGCCATTCCCCGGGTCCGGCAGGCGTGGGAAAGCTCCGCGTGAAAGGTTTGCCGCCGGTCCCGATGCCGATAACGGCGCGCAGTCCCATATCCTGTGCCGCTTTGGCTAGCCCGGCATTCCCGTCGAGAAGCAGTGCGAAATCGAGCGGAGCAGGAGAGGCGGCATCGCAGCGCTCCAGCAGCGCCCGCCAAGTGCTCGAGGGGCCTCCGCGGTCCCAAGGGAGAGGCACGATCCTCGGATCTTCGGGGAGGGGCGGCAGGTCTCCGGGGTCCAGAACGTTGATCTGCACGTCCGGCCGCAGTTCCAGAAGTGCCTTCAGCGTTTCCACCGCGTCGGGCGTTCCGGAAGGCAGGGTTGCGACAAAGCGGGTCGGCACCGTGGCCTCCCGAGCCGGGCCGGCGGGTGCCTCTTTCGTGTAAAAGCCGAGCGGCAGCATCTTGTCCACCCGCCAGCGGTCATGGAACCAGAAGACATCCTCCAGCCGGTCCCTCATCGCCATTTCCAGATGTCTGAGGACTACCGGAGTCTTGGCTTTCTCCTCCACCGGCCGGACTTTCAGCCGCCATTGCCCAGTGCCGGCCGAGGTGATGGACAGCGTAACCATCGCCGCGCCGGTGCGCCGCGCCAGCAGGGCGGGAAGCGGCGTGCAGGACGAGAGACGGCCGAAAAAGGGGCAGAGCTCGCCGTGTCCACCGGCCCGCTGGTCGGTCATCACGGTGACCACGCCGCCCTGCCGCAGAAGCGCGGCCGGGCCCAGGAAGCCGTCGTGCTTGTTGAAGAGGACCGCGCCTTGCTGCGTGCGGCGCTTGACGGTCAGCTCGTCGAGCAGCGGATTATCGAGCGGCCGGTAGATCGGCCCGCCCCGGACGTCGTTCCCGATTTCGCGGATCAACTGGGCGAGCACCTCCCAATTTCCCATGTGGGACCACACCAGCACCACCCCCCGGCCTTGGCCGAGAGGACCTAGAAGATGCTCTGTCCCTTCGTAGCGGATATGCGCGCGGAGCTTCTCCGGCGGCAAGGTGGCGGCCCGCTGGCTGCCGAGCATGTTCGCTCCTGCACGGCGGAAGGTCTCGCGGACCATGCTGCGGATCGTTTCCGGACCGGGTGCTTCCGCCGCCGTGGCAATCCGCAGATTCCGGGTCACGAGGCGGCGGTGCTTCGGCGAAAGCGCCCAGACCACCAGACCCAGCATGCCCCCGACCCTTGCCACCGTGCCCAACGAGGT
>CAMPGU010000095.1 GCA_946885645.1 uncultured Haloferula sp. | reverse complement strand
CATTCCGGCGGGAGGCTAGCCGCGATCCGCGGGCGGTCGAGGGCATTCCGACACAGGGGGGACTTGCTAAACCAGTTTGAAAGTTGCGGTATGAATCGCAGCACCCGTTCCGGAGAAGCGTTTTTGTCATAAATTGCAGGCTTCCTCGCACGGTTCCGTAAACCCGACCCCGAATCCCGACGTTAAAAAGCACTCATGCGCCCGTACATCGCACCTATCGTCCTCGCCGCCGCCATCGCGCCGGTCGCCACCGCCGCCGAGTGGTATGAAGAAATGCAGCTGGGTCCCGCGTGGGCCAATTCCTTCGCAGGAACGTTCGAGGGACAGGAGGAAATCGCCGCCGTGAAGGGCGTGCTCGTGGATCTCGGCGATGGCAACCGCGCGCTCTTTGATACGGAGACGATGCGGGTGGTGAGCGCCTACAAGGGCGGCGTCCACTGGGGCGGCACGCCCTGGACCGGCGCCCACGGCCAGCTGGTTAAGATCGCCAACGAAAAAGATCCGATTTTCAATACCTTACCCGGCCCCGGCTGGGCGAACGAGGCAGGTAACTTCGAAGACAAGCGCACGCCAATGAGTTTCGCCGTGTACAAGGCGGACCGCACCAAGAGCGACGTGACCGCCGCCTGCGGGAATATTCCGGGTGCCGCCTACAAGGGCTTCTACCGCAACGGGTCCAAGATCGTCTTTGAATACACGGTGAACGGCACCCGCGTGCTGGAGCACCTGGAATCCGGCCGGGATGGTTTCGTGCGCCATTTCCAAGTGGCTGCCCACGCCAAGCCACTGACCGTGCTGGCCGCGGATGATACCTCCGCCTTCACCGTGGAGGGAGGATCCGCCAAATCCGGATCCGGGCTGTCCGTGGCCACCGGAGGCAGCGGTGTCACGCTCGCCGCGGGATCGGACAAGGCGACGCGTCTCATCGCGACCCTGGCACCTTCCGACAAGGCGGCCACTTTCACGATTTCCTACTCCCGCGGGGGTAGCGCCAAGGCAGCCAAGCCTGCCGATCTGGCCGCTGCCACCAAGGGCGGCGAGGGGCTCTGGAAGGAAACCATCACCACCAAGGGCCAGGTTTCAAAGGACAAGGAGGCCGCGTGGGTCACCGACACCCTGACCCTGCCGGAAAACAACCCGTGGAAGTCCAATATCCGCTTCGGGGCCTTCGACTTCATCAACGAAGACTCCGCCGCCCTTTCGACGTGGAATGGCGACGTGTGGACCGTCAGCGGCCTCAAAGGCGACCTGAGCAAGCTGGTCTGGAAACGCTACGCCGCCGGCCTCTTCGAGCCGCTGGGCGTGAAGGTGGTGGACGGCACCATCTACGTGCACGGTCGTGACCAGATCACGAAGCTCCACGACCTGAACAAGGACGGCGAGGCCGACCATTTCGAGAACTTCTTCAACGGCGTGGCCGTGTCCCCGAACTTCCACGAGTTCGCCTTCGATCTCCAGACCGACAACGACGGTAATTTCTACTTCTCGAAGGCGGCCCCGGTTCGCCCGGGCGGGCGCGGTTTCGACACGATCTTCCCGCACCACGGGACGGTGATGCGCCTGTCCAAGGACGCCTCCAGCTTCGAAGTCATCGCCACCGGCCTGCGGGCTCCGGGCGGGCTGGGAGTGGGGCCGAACGGCGAGATCACCACCGGTGAGAACGAAGGCACCTGGCAGCCCTGCTGCAAGCTGAACTACATCACCGCGGACCAGCGCCCGGCTTTCTTCGGCACGGAGCCGAGCCGCCAGGGACTCAAGGATGCTCCCTACACCGAGCCCCTGTGCTATCTGCCGATGGATGTGGACAATTCCGGCGGATCCCAGGTCTGGGTGCCCCAGGGCGTGAACTTCGGCCTGAAAGCCGGGGAACTCATCCACCTCTCCTACGGTCAATCCTCGCTCTTCCGCGTGCTGAACGCGACCGTGGACGGCATCCTGCAGGGCGGCGTGGTGAAGATCCCGGTAAACCTCGGCTCTTCCGCCATGCGCGCGCGCTTCCACCAGGACGGCTCGCTGTTCGTCGCCGGCTTCCGCGGCTGGCAGACCAATGCCGCGAACGAGTGCGCGGTGCAGCGCATCCGCTACACGGGTGCCACCGTGCCGATTCCGGACAAGCTGGAGATCACCGCGACCGGGGTGCGCCTGCGCTTCGAGACGGAGCTCGACGAGGAGCTGGCGACCGACCCGGAAAGCTACTCCGCCGAACGCTGGAACTACGTGCGCGGACCACAATACGGTTCGGGCGAGTTCTCCGTGGATAACCCGGATGTCCAAGCCGAGAAAAACGCGCTGGAGAAAGAATCCAAGGAGCACCACAAGCGGGACAAGGTGGAGATCGCCGCCGCCCGCTTGCTGAAGGATGGCAAGACGGTCGAGATCGACTTGGCCGGTCACAAGCCGTCGATGCAATTGAAGGTGGCTTGGGATCTCGAAGATGCCGAGGGCGAGGTGCTGCAAGGCGACTTGCATGCTACCGTCCGCAAGATGGGCAAGTAACTCTCCGCCCGCAACGACATCGAAAGCGCCTGACAAAGCGGGCGCTCTCGAGCAACATACCCTTTTCGAATGAAATTTCCGCGTTTCGCCAGTCTCCTCCTGCCCGTTTCGCTCCTGACCGGCGCCGCCCGCGCCGAACTTGCCGCGACCTTCGAGTCCGGTGCTGCGAACGACATCCGCATCGACCGTCTTCCCGCGCTGCTGGTGAAGGCGGGCGAATCCCCTACCCCTTTCCTCCCCGCCGGGGAGTTCGGGGTGACGTGGAAGGGGACGCTGGTGCTGGCGGAGCGGCAGCGGCTGGCCTTTTCATTCGAGGGCGAGGGCAAGGCGACCCTGAGCATCGACGGGAAGGATGTCTTGGCCGAGGAAGGGACGCTGGGAGCGAAGGCCTCGAAAAGCACCCGCCTCAACCGGGGGGACCACGAAATCACGATTAGCTTCCGCTCGAAGCCCGACGGCTCGGGACGCTTCCGGCTTTTTTGGGAGGAGCGCTCCTTCCCGAAGCAGAGCGTGCCGCCGACGGTCTTCAAAACGGAGGCAGCGGCCGATCCGGCGCGGCAGGGACGTCTGCTCTTCGCGGAGAACCATTGCTCGAAATGCCACATCGGCGGCGTGGCAGGGATGCAGGAACTCGCGGAATTCGCCCCCCTGCTCTTTTCCACCGGCTCCCGGCTCAACGAGGAATGGCTCGCGCGCTGGATCGCCGATCCCGCGTCGATCCGGCCGGACACCCGGATGCCCGCCTTGGTGGATGCCTCCACGCCCGAGGGGAAGCAGCAAGCGGCCGATCTGGCAGCTTACCTGATGACGCTCAAGGCCGGCGACACCCCGCCGGCACCCGACAAGACGCTCGCGCAGAAGGGTGGCGAGCATTTCCACCGTCTCGGCTGCGCGGGTTGCCACACGAATCCCGGGCAGGCCGCGTTTGACGCGACACACGGCCGCGTGCCGCTGCACCACGTCGCCGCGAAATACCAACCCGGCACCTTGAGCGCCTACCTCAAAAAGCCGGACGCGCTCTATCCGCACACCGGAATGCCGGATTTCGCCCTCAGCGATGCGGAGGCAAACGAGATCGCCGCCTTCCTTCTGGAGAGTTCGGGGAAGGTTGAGCAGAAAACCGCGGAGTTTCCCAAGGGCGATGCCACGAAAGGCGCGGCGCTCTCCGCGGCCTTGAATTGCGGAGCCTGCCACGCCGGCCTGCCGATGAATCCCCTGTCCGCCCCTACGCTCGAACTGGTCTTTGAAAAGGATTGGGCTGCCAATGGTTGCGTCTCCGGCAAGCACGGCGGCAAGGTGCCGAAGCTGGCTCTCAGCGAGGAAGAGCGTTCGGCACTCGTCGCTTTCTCGAAGAAAGGCACGGCACCCCTGACCCGGCACGTGCCCTCCGAATACGCGGCCGCCAAGGTCAAGGCCCTGCGTTGCAACAGCTGCCACGGCATGGATGGAAAAGCTTCCCTGCTGGACGCGGTGCACGTCGAGACGAAGCCGCTGGTCGCGCACGTGGAGGGCGAAAACGAGAAGCTGGATCAATCCCGCCCGCACCTGACCTACATCGGGGAAATGCTCTATTCCTCCTACATGGAGGCGATCATCAACGGAGCCGCATCGCCGCGGCCGCGCCCGTGGCTGGACATGCGGATGCCGGCTTTCCATGCCTACTCGGCGGATCTTGCCAAAGGTCTGGCTTGTGTCCACGGCGTGGAGCCGGGCCAGCCGGAACCGGCCGCGCCGGACGCCGCGCTGGCAGAGATCGGGAAGAAGCTGGCCGGAACGGAAGGTTTCGGCTGCACAACCTGCCACGGCGTGGGAGCCATGAAGCCGACCGCGGCGTTTGAAGTGGAGGGCGTAAATTTCGCCCTGTCCCACGAGCGCCTGCGCAAGGAGTGGTATTTCCGCTGGATGGACCACCCGCAGGCGGTGACGCCGGGAAGCAAAATGCCCCGTTACAGCGAAGGTGGAAAATCGCAACGCCCGGAGCTGGATGGCGATGCGGGAAAGCAATTCGAGGCGATCTGGAACTACATCCAGAAGCCCGAGTAATGGTAAGCGTCCGCAAGCATTTATTTTCCACAGCTCCGGGTGACGAACTCGCCCGTTCTGGAACATTGGCTGCTATTTCCCGGCGAAATAGCAGCTCTGAATGAAACGGCTTCTCGCACTCCTCGCCATCCCCACGCTCTTGGGAAGCAGCTACTACTGCTCCACGCAGATCGGACTCCGGACCGACGGCTCGCTGGAGGTTCTCATCGAGTCCCCGCAGCCGCCCGCTTACGAGGCCGTGGGACGGAGCCTGTATTCGCAGGACGGGGCCAAGCTGCTGGTCACGTCCATTACCCATGAAAGAGGGGCAGAGGGCATCCGCCACATTATCCGTGCCTCGGTGAGAGGAACCCACCGCTACGCACTCCAACTCTTCCCCACGCGGATGGTCCATTCGTTCTCGATGGACCGCAAGGCGGTCGAACGGACGCTTCTGGAAGCGGCGGGGATTCCCCAGGGCGAGTTCGTCGCGACGAACCGCCAGTGGGAGATCATCCAGTAACTTGCCCTCACGCCCTGATCGCGTAGTTCTCCGGGGGATCGACGTCCCAGACGAGATGCTTCAGGGAGAATTTCAGGAGACGCCTGCCGTAGCGGCTGCGGGTGGCCACTCCGGAGAGCAGGCGCGTGATCTGGGTGGTGAGGTGGCGCTCCACGAGCCGCGGCAGGGCTCCCTCCCCGTACTTTTGGGAAAGCTGTTCGCCGGCGGCGTGCAGGGCATACATGCGGCCGTCGTAGAAGTATTCGATGATCTCCGCCCATGCCTCATGCCAGTCCAGGAGCTCGTCGAAAACTTTCCCGAAGCCGCGGGCCAGCCGCTGCGGTTGATCGAGGATCCCGAGACCGTGCGAAAAGACGTGCTGGTCCAGCAAATCGGCGGAGTGCATGGCCATGAAAAGGCCGGGGGAAAGCATCGGGTCCACGAATCCGAAGGCATCGCCGGCCGCGACCCAGCCCGGCCCGTAACCACGATCCGAGATGAGCTGGTAGTTCGTATAGGTCATTACCGGGGTGACGCGCTTGCGGTTCTTCCCGGCGACCTTCAGGCCGGGTTCCGAATCGATGATCGAGTCGAGCCTCTCTTCCGCGGAATCGCCGTGTTCCTTCGCCGCCGCCTTGTCCATCACCACGCCCACGGAAAGGCGGCCGGGAAGGGGAATGCGCCAGCTCCAGCCGTGGCTCAGGGTGGAGATCACCACCTGTCCTTCGCGGATGGCGTCCACGTCGAATCCCTCGAAGTGAGCGAAATAAGCGACATCGTTGCGGCTGCCCCGCTTTGCGCCGATCCCGAGCACCCGGGCGAATGCACGCGCCCGGCCGGTCGAATCCACCAGAAGCTTCGGATGCTTCCCTTCCAGCTCGGGCACCGAGGCGAGGCACTCCGCCGTGAGCTGGATCTCGCGGGTGCCGCTGCCTTTCTCAAGCTCGGCCCGCCGCTTCACGAAGGTCACCCCGAGCTCCTCCGCCCGGCTGCGCAAGAGATTGTCGTACTCGGGCCGGGGGATGTTGTAAGCGTAATTCGGCATCCCCTTGATGGCCTTCTGCGGAAAGAAGAAATCGAGCCGGCTGCCATCCCGCGAGATGAAGCCCACGCCCGGCTTGTATTGGGAGAACTGCTTCACCCGGTCCTCGATTTCCAGGCGCCGCATGAGGCGAATGACCCGCGGCAGGAGCGACTCCCCCACAAGCAGTTCCGGTCGCTTGTCGTCGTCGAAGACCAGCGTGCGGATCCCGCGCTGCGCAAGAAGCGCTGCCAGGGTGCAACCTGCCGGGCCGCTGCCGACAATGACGACTTCGATCTTTCCGTTCACGCGTTTTCCCGTAGCCCGGAAGCCCGCGGCTTGCAAAGGCAAAGCCCTCTTTCGGCTTTCCCGCCCCGGCTTTCCCGGCTTTCCTCGCCGCCATGCGCAACGCCCCTCTGGGCATCTTCGATTCCGGCGTGGGCGGCCTGACGGTCGTCCGCGCGGTCCAACAGCTCCTCCCCGCGGAAGACATTGTCTATCTGGGCGACACGGCCCGCGTTCCCTATGGCTCGAAAAGCCCGGAGACGATCCGGCAATTCTCGCACGAGGACGTCCGCTTCCTGCTCGACCGGGGGGTGAAAATCGTGGTGGTGGCGTGCAATACCGCGACTGCCCACGCCCTGCCTTCCCTGCAGGAGCGCTATCAGGTGCCGGTCATCGGAGTCATCGAGCCGGGGGTGGAAGCCGTACTCTCGGATCCCGCCGCCCAACGGGTGGGCATCATCGCCACGCGGGGCACGGTGCGCTCCCATGCGTATCAGCACGCGCTCGCGCTGCGCCGCACGGGCCTGGTCCTTCACGCTACCCCCGCCCCGCTGCTGGTGCCGCTGGTGGAAGAAGACTGGCTGGACCACCCCTCCACCCGTGCCGCGCTGCACACTTACCTGGACCCGATGCTGGATCGCGGGATCGATACGCTGTTGCTGGCCTGCACGCACTATCCGCTGCTGATTCCGGTGCTGCGGGATTTCCTGCCGGAGGGAGTGCGGCTGGTGGACTCTGCCACCACCTGCGCGGAGCATGTGAAGAATAGCCTGACGGAACTGGATTTGCTTTCCGACAATGTTGACCCGGGGAAGCTGGAAATCCTTCTAACCGACCTGTCGGACCAATTCGAGGATCTGGCGCGGCGCTTCCTGGCCCGGTCGCCGGGGAAAATCCTGCGGGTGACGCTTTGAGGTGCCTCCCGCGCCCAGGAACTCAGGTTTCACGCAGCGCGGCGGCGATCGGGAGCCGCGCGGCACGGATGGCGGGGAAGAGGCCGCCCATGAGACCGAGCATGACCGACCAGATGATCGCCTGCACGAGCAGGGCAGGAGTGACCGCGAAGGCGAAGGTGACTTGGCTGAAGGTCGCCCAATTCAGGGTTGAAGCCTGATAACCATCGAAGGCGAGCCAAGCGGCTCCCGCACCCACGATCCCGCCCGCCAAGGCAAGCACCACCGACTCCGCGAGCACGGAGATGATCACCGGGCCGGCCCCGAAGCCGAGCGCGCGGAGAGTCGAGATTTCCCGGGTGCGCGACGAGACGGCCCCGTACATCGTATTCAGCGCGCCGAATAGCGCCCCGAGCGCCATCATGCCGGCGATGAAGACACCGATGGATGAGATGAACTTGGTCACGAGCGAGGATTGATCGGCGTAAAACTCGCTCAAGCGTTCGACCTTCGTCTTGATCTGGGGATTGAGCGAGAGGGCGTCTTTGAATTCCGTGTAGGAGCCGGGGCTGTTGAGCTTGGCATAGACGGATTGGAAGGTATCGCCACGGTTGTAGGCCGGCTGGAGCACGGACACGTCCGTCCAGATTTCGGATTCGGCAATCCCCCCTTCCGCGGTGAAAATGCCGACCACCTGCCAGGTATTCTGCCCCACCCGGATCGATTTTCCCACCTCCAAGCCCTCGAAGGCACGCGCCGCGCCCGCCCCTACAATGATCTCGTTTTTCCCGAGTTCGAAGCGGTCGCCCGCGACCATCTTGATGTTGCCGCGCACGTCGAAGGCGTTCTCACCCACCCCGCGGAGAGGCACATTGGCATCCGTGCCGGTGGAGCGTTTGGCCAGATTGATGATTACAAATAGCTCGGCGGAGGTCAGGGGGCCGCGTTCGCCGCGGGCGATGCCGGGGGCGTCGCCAATCACGCGCGTTTCCTCGCGGGTGAGGCCGCTATTCATTTCCGAGTCCGAGCCGCTCCGGAGCACCACGGCAACATCCGGCGCGCCGGTGGCGGTGACCGCGCGCTTGAAGCCTTCCGAGATGGCGAGCACGCCCGTGAGGACGAGCACCACTCCGGCGATGCCGACGGCGGCGGAAATGGCGGCACCTTTCCGCTCCGGGATCGCACGGAGATTAAAGGCAGCGATGGCGGTGATCTGCGAGAGCCAGTTCATTAGAAGAGGGGCGATCAGTTGCGGCGGAGGGCGGTGGCGATCTGCAAACGCATCGCTTGGACGGCGGGAACGGCACCGGCGATGATACCGAGGCCGACAGCGGCACACGCGCCGAAGATCACGTCGCGCGTGGGAAAATGGAGCGAAGGCAGAACGTCCGGCACCGGATTTCCCACCGAGGTAACCAGCCACGCGGTACCCAGGCCGATGAAGCCGCCGATCCCGGCAATGACACAGGATTCGATGAGCACCAGTACGAGCACGAGCCCGTTCGCAAAGCCCATCGCCTTCAGCACGCCCAGCTCCTCGGTGCGCTCGCGAACGGCTTGGCTCATGGTGTTTCCGGCGACAAGCAGGATGGTGAAGAACACCGCACTGAGGACCCCGGCCACGATGGTAGCGATATCCCCCACCTGCTGGGCAAAGGAGGAGGCGAAGGCACCTTCGGCCTCCGTCTTCGTTTCATAAGGTGAGTTCGCGAATTCGTCGTCGATCACCTTTGCGATCGCCGCGGCTTGGTCGGGGTTTTCCACCCGCACGGTGAACCATCCAACCTGCCCCTTCTGGCGTTCCTCCACCTTCCCCTCGTCGAAATAGTCGTAGCGGAAATAGAAGGAAGACGTGTCGCCGCCTTTCTTGGTGCTCTCGAAGACACCCACGATCTTGAAATCCCAGGCGGATTGATTGGCGGGCTGGCCCCAGATGGGCGAGGTGAGCGGGACGGTGTCGCCAGGTTTCCACCCGAACTTCGCCATGAGCGTCTTGCCGACGATCGCGCCATTCCGGGTGCGCATCCATTCCGCTTTCTGTTCCTCCGGGAGAACGAACTCCGGGTAGAGATCGAGGAAAGTTTCCGGATCCACGGGAATGGTGGCGAAGAAGTTCTTGGGATCTTGATAGATCCCCCCGAACCAGGAAGACGCGGCCACCGCCTCCACTCCCTTTGTATTGAGTATCCGGTTTTCGTAACTCTTCGGCAGCGGCTGGATGATCGAAATCTTGTGACGCACGATCAGACGGTCCGCCTCCGCCATATTGACGCCCGCCAGCAGCCCTTCCTTCAGCGCGCAAAGGAAGCCAAAGAGCAGGAAGGCGATGAATATGGAAAGGATCGTGAGCGTGGTGCGCAGCTTCTTGCGCTTCAAGTTGCTCAAGATCAGCGAGAGGAACTTCATGCCGGTGCCTCGGTGGAGAGTTGGCCCTTGTCCAGATGGACGGTGCGGCTCGCGCGGGCGGAGGCGTGGGGATCATGGGTAACCATCACGATGGTTTTCCCGTGCTCCTTGTTCAGGGCCTGCAGGAGACCGAGGATCTCATCGCCGGATTTCCGGTCCAGGTCGCCGGTCGGCTCGTCGCAGAGGAGGATCGTGGGATCGGTAACGATCCCGCGCGCGATCCCCACACGCTGCTGCTCGCCGCCGGACATCGTCCGCGGGTAATGACCGGTGCGGTGGGACAACCCGACCACATCCAGCGCGATGCCGACGTGCTCCTTCCGCTGGGCTTTGTTCAGATGGGTGAGCAGGAGGGGCAGCTCCACATTGCGCTCCGCCGTGAGGACAGGGATCAGATTATAGAACTGGAAAACGAATCCCACATGCCGCGCGCGCCAAGCGGCGAGCTGACGGTCGGAAAGCTGGTCGATGCGCTGGCCACCGATTTCCACGCTTCCCGAGGTGGCGCGGTCCAGCCCGCCGATGAGATTGAGCAGCGTGGACTTTCCCGATCCGGACGGGCCCATGAGCGCGAGGAACTCTCCTTCGCGGATCTCGAGGTCGAGATGGTCCAGGACATGAATGTCCTCCGAGCCGCGATGGAAGGTCTTGCTGACGCTGCGGATGTGGACGAGGGGCTTGAATTCGCTGCTCATGGATCGGCGGTTTTAACGCGGTGGCCGTCTTCAAGGGCCGCGGAGCTTTCGATGACGATGGTCTCGCCGGGGCTGAGGCCGGCGGAGACGATCGATTGATCGCCCGTGGTCTGGCTGACAGATACGGCGCGGCGTTCCGCCTTATCTCCGGAAATCACCCACACGACGTTCCGGCCGGCATCGTCGTGGACGGCGGATCTCGGAATGGTGAGGGATTTCCCGGCAGGAGCGGACTCGTCGGACTGAAAAGCAACCTTCACCGCCATGTCCGGCAGGATTCGCGGATCGAGGCGGTCGAAGCCGACCCGGACCTTGACGGTGGCTTTCTGGCGATCCGCGGTGGGAATGATCGCGATGACCTTCGACGGGATCTTCCACTCCGGGTAGGAATCCAGGGTAGCTTCCACCGTCTGGCCCGGTTTCACGCGATTGATGTAACTTTCATTCACGTCCACTTCGATCTCCAGCGATCCCATGTCCACGATGGTGCAGATACCTGTGCGGGTGAAGCCGCCCACGGACATCGGGGAAATCATCTCCCCGGGTTGGGCGTTCTTCGAAGTGACGATGCCGCCGAAAGGTGCCAGAATGATATTGTCCGCGACCTGCTGCTTCCATTGGGCCACATCGGCCTCGGAAACGAGGATATCGGCCGCCTGCTTCTCAAGCCGGGCGGCGAGCGCCCTTGCCTGAGCGTGGGCCCGATCATAGTCGGACTTGCTGGCAGCACCGGCGTCGGAAAGGCCGGTGAAGCGGGTCAGCTCCTTTTCCGCGAGCTCGAGATTGGACCGGGTCTCGGCGAGGGTTCTTCGCGTAGCCTCCAGTTGGGCCTCGGCATAGCGAAGACCCGCCTCCACGTTCGAAGCATCGAGGCGGGCGAGCACCTGGCCTTCCTTCACTTCCATCCCTTCATCCACCAGAATCTCGACCACCTTGCCGGTCACCTTCGAGGAGACGGTGGCGGAGCGGCGGGCGGTTACGTAGCCGGAGGCATTGAGCAAGGTGGCACGGGACGAACCGCCGGTGGATGTTTCCGCGACGCGGACGGTTTTCACCACCGGAATGCCGGCGCGCCTCGACCAGAAGAAAAACACGCCACCCGCCACCGCCACCAGCAGCAGCAAGTACCAAAGCCATGCCAGCCCGCGCTTTTTCGCGGGGATCGCCGAACGGTCGATTCGGAGGGCGTCGAGGGAAGGTTTGGGGGAACTCATGCCGCCTGGTGAAACTCCGGCAAAGTGCTCCAACGGAGCGGCAAGGCGAGCCCAAACTTGAAACGGAGAGCCTGTTATCTCGGCAGATCCCGCCACAACTTGTTGGAAACGCCGCAAACGGAGGCAGGAAGGCCTTCTCCTCCTCCGGTTAGAAAACCGTCATCTTTCCGTGGCACGGTGCCCTCACGCCTGTACCACCGCAGCCTTGCCGCTCTCCACGACGAAGGAGGCCGGCGTTTTCAGCGGGGCGCCGGGACGGGTCACGTAATCGACCGTCCGGAAATCGGCGCGCCAGATCTTGCTGTCGATCACGCAGCTCACGTAGCCGCGGTGATCGCCGTGATATTTCACGAAAGGGTTCTCGGAGATCATCGCCTGGAGGCCAGCCGGATTGTCGGTGCCGTCGCCTTTCGAGGTGATGGAGGTGCAGACGAACTCGCTACCGACGACCGGGGCATCCGGCCTGCCGGGCATCGCGGTCAACTCGTTGGCCCAATGGGTGTGGATGTCACCGGTGAGTACCACGGGGTTGGAAACCTTGAGATCCTGGAAGGCCTTGAGCAGCGCCTGGCGCTCCACCTCGTACCCCGGCCACTGGTCCATGCTGCATTTTTCCTTCGGCCCGGTGGCACGGTCCACGCGGGCCATCATCACCTGTTGGGCCAGGACATTCCACGTCGCCCGGGACTTCTGGAGTTCTCCGAGCAGCCATTCCTTTTGGATCGCCCCCAGCATCGTGCCCTCCGGGTTCATGCAGGCGCGGCCGGGGCGCTTCGATCCGTCGCCGTTCGGCTGATCGGTGCGGTATTGGCGGGTATCGAGAATGTGGAAATCCACGAGGCTGCCGTGACGGACGCTGCGGTAGAGCTTCATGCCCGGCCCCTTCGGGACACAGGCCGCCCGCAGCGGCATGTGCTCGTAGTAGGCCTGATAGGCGGCGGCACGGCGCTTCAGGAACGCCTCCGTATCCACCCATCCCTTTTCTTCCGGAATGTCGCCGGCGCAGTTGTTG
The DNA here is from genome assembly GCA_946885645.1 of uncultured Haloferula sp. Next base: position 813 of record CAMPGU010000095.1, on the reverse strand, counting down.
TCGAATTCGTGATCGTCCCAAGTGACCACCCAGGGGGCATTGCGATGCATCGCCTGGAGCGCGGGATCGGACTTATACTGGGCGTGGCGGTTCCGGTAGTCCTGCAGCGTCTTGATTTCCGGTCCCCCGTGCTTGCGGACCTGGCCTTCACGGCTCGGGCCTTCATAGATGTAGTCGCCGAGGTGGAAAACGATATCCGGGCTCTCCGCGAGCATGTGCTCGTAGGCGGTGTAGAAGCCGGCCTCGAAATGCTGGCAAGAGGCGAAGGCCATTTTCAGCGGGGAGGTTTCCTTCGCCGCCCGGTCCGGTCGCTCCAGCGTCCTCGTGCGCCCTTTCGGGCTCATCTCGGCACCGGCCTTGAACTCGTACCAGTACCAGCGGTCCGGCAGCAGCCCCGCGACCTCCACGTGGACGGAGTGCGCCCAGTCCGGGCTCGCGAGCTCTTTGCCCTTCGCGACAATCCGGGTCATCGCTTCATCCTCGGCAACCTGCCAATGGACCCACACGGCTTCGTCCGGCATGCCGCCGCCTTCGAGAGGCTGGGGGGCCAGACGGGTCCACAGGACGAAACCGTCCGCGGAGGGATCGCCGGACGCCACGCCGAGTTGGAATGGATACGCTTGGAACGACGGATTTTCCTTTGCCGCGAGGGCATTCCCCCACGCCCTCCCCGCCCCGAGGGCGATCAGCATCGAACTGGAGGCACCGAGAAAAGAGCGTCGGGAGAGTCGCGAGGAATCGATGGGAAACAAAGGCTGCATGGGCCGTGGATACTGCGCATTTATTCAATTTCTTCAATAAACGGAAAAGTCA
>CAMPGU010000094.1 GCA_946885645.1 uncultured Haloferula sp. | reverse complement strand
GTCGAAGGTTCCGGAAATCACGAGCTTGCCATTGTAGTCGGCAGCGAAGTCGCAAAGGGTGGCGATTTGAATATCCATGATGAAATGCTTGGGTCGTTGATGAGACCCCTCGTAACGGGGGCATGGGCTATGTGCCGCCAAAGCCTCCCCGCGTCCAGTCCCGAAAACCGGCTTTACCACTCAATCTTCCGGCAGCTCCGTTGAATCCGCAGGCACTTCTTCGGGAATTCCTTCCTCCACCTCGTCGGGATCCACCGGCAGGGCCTTCGGGACTTCCTGCATGGTGCTGTCTTCCCCGCTTGCCTCGCCAACCTCCAGGAGATCCACGGGCTGCGCGCGGAGCACGCCCTCCTGCGGTTCTTCCGGCGTGGTCCCCTCCCCGGCAGGCAGGCCTTCACCGGCGGGCCTGCCGGTCTCCTCCACGATCTGGACCGCTTTTGGTGCCGGGGCCACGATTTCTTTAAACTCGTCTTTCAGGGGCTCGAAGAAGGAATGCACGATCGGAGCGGCATTTTTGCCCCCGCTGGGATTTTCTCCCGGACGGCCTTCATAAACGGCTGCGAAGGCGAAGCGCGGTTCCTCATAGGGCAGGAATCCCCCGAACCAGGCGAGGTTGGCGCTGCCGTTCCACTGGGCCGTGCCGGTCTTCCCGCAAAGTTCGGTAAAGCTCACTCCAGCGGATCGGCCGGTGCCATGATCCACCACGTCCCGCATGCCCTCGCGCACCACGCGGATCGCATCGTCCTTGATGCCCAGCCAGTTCCGCCGTTCGGGAACGGCCTGCTTGATCACCCGGCCGTAGGGATCCTGCACCTGCATCACCAGATGCAGCTTCGGCAAGACCCCGCCATTGGCTATTCCCGCCATCGCTTGCGCCACCTGGAGCGGAGTGACTTCCAGCGAGCCTTGGCCGATTGAAAGGTTGAAGTCATCGCCATCCTTGAAGCGGCGGTTGTGCACCTTCTGCATGTATTCGGTGGTCGGGACGAGACCGGCCCTCTCGCCATCCAGCGGCAAGCCGCTCGGATTTCCGAAACCGAACTGGCGCGCGGTGGACAGGAAGGCGGGGGCTCCCAGCCGCATCCCGATTTGACCGAACCAGATGTTGTTCGAGGTCGCCAGGGCCTGCTTCACATTGATCGAGCCGGCCGCCTTCTTGTTATGGTTGTGGAAGGTGTGGCCGCCGAGCGTGATGGCTCCGGCGCAATAGATTCCGGTGTGTTCGTCCACCTCTCCATTGTTCAGGGCGGTCAGGGCGACGAAGGGCTTGAAGCTGGAGCCCGGCGGATACGCAGACTGGAAGGCACGCCCGACGAGCGGCTTGCCGGGGTCGGCGTTCAACGCCTTGAAGTCCTTGTCGGAAATTCCGGGGATGAAACCATTCAGGTCGAAGGACGGCCGGGATGCCATTACCAGCACCTCCCCGGTGTTCACATCGATCAACACGAAGGCACCGCGGCGGCTTTTCTGCGCGAGCACCTTCTCCGCGTGCTTCTGCCACTCCGCATTCAGGGTGGTGACGAGCGCCCCGCCGGGACGCGGGCGCTTGACCTGTTCCTTCAACAGCTCGCGGCCATGCTCGTCATAGAGCATCTTCTTCATGCCCGGCTGTCCCGTGAGTTCCTGATTGAAGAGCCTTTCAAAGCCGGCGCGGCCCTCGGACTCCTCCCACATCGGCTCGTTGAAATTGATCGGACCCGTGGGCAATTTTCCCACGCTGCCGGTGTAGCCGACGATGTGCGCCGCCGAAGCCCCGCCCGGGTAGTAGCGCTGATAGACCGGGTGCAGGATCAGGCCTTTGCTCAGAGCGGGCTCGATTTTCTTCCGCTCGCTCTCCCCGAGGTGAGAGGTGATCAGCAGCGGCAGCCAGCGGCGCTCGCGATAGTGGTTCCAGAGCTCGTCGTCGGTCGGCTCCAGGACAGCCGGAACGAGCGCTTTCGCCCTCGCGAGGCGCGAGCGCCCCCACTCGATCACGAAGGCACGGTCGGCTTTCTCGAACTGCTCGTATTGCAAGCCGAGCTGCCAGGCGACGCGGTTCTGCGCGATCGGGACGCCGTTCCGGTCCAGAATCGGCCCGCGCGGCGCGGGAATCGACAGCGTGATGGTGCGGGCGTCCTTGCGCGTGAAAATCGAGGCGTCGCTGGCCGACCCGCCGGGCGCGGTGGTCTGGGGCAGCGAGGCCAGCTCCTGCGCCGGAGAGGCGGAGACCGAGAGGGCTCCGAGGAGTAGGTGGGCAAGGGATCTTCTCACGGGCAGGTTCGGCGGGGAATCTAGGCTGCATCCGGTGGGAGGGCAACGCTCAATCCCGAGCCGGAAACCCCGGGAGCGGCGTGAAAAGGCCGCTATTTTCCGGGAATTCTGCCGACGCGGCCGACCGCGACGAGTTCCAATATCCGCTATCCACCCTGCCGGAGAGGGTACATCGTCGCCGCGACATGGAGTTGAACACCCTCGCCATCCTGATCCTGATCGCCCTCTTCGCGCTCTGGAAGTTGGACTTCATCGCCACCCTGCTCAACCTAAGGGCACTCTCGCCGGGTCTGCCCGTGGAATTCGCGGATGTCTTCGATGCGGAACGCTACGCGCGCTCGCAGGCCTATACCCGGGAATCCGCGCGTTTCGAGATCATCCATTCCATCTTCTCGCTCGGGGTGCTGCTGGGCTTCTGGTTCCTCGGAGGCTTCGGGTGGCTGGACGGCTTCGCGCGAGGCCTTGCCCCCGGGGAGATCACGGCGGGCCTGATCTTCTTGGGCCTCCTTTTTGCGGGCCACATGCTCCTGCATCTACCCTTCTCGATTTACGACACCTTCGTGATCGAGGAAAAGTTCGGCTTCAACAAGACCACTCCCGCGACGTTCGCGATCGATCAGGTCAAGGGCTTGTTGCTGGCCGCCCTCCTCGGCTTGCCTTTGGCGGCGGGGATCCTGTGGATCTTCAGCCACGTCGCCCACGCCTGGCTCTGGGCCTGGGGGTTTTTCGTCGCCTTCCAGCTCTTCCTTACTTGGCTCGCGCCGACCCTGATCCTCCCCTTGTTCAACAAATTCACCCCGATGGAAGACGGCCCCCTGCGGCAGGCGATCCAGGCGATGGCGGCGAAGTGCGGCTTTCCTCTCGGGGAGATATCGGTGATGGACGGGTCCAAGCGTTCCACCAAGGCGAACGCCTTCTTCACCGGCTTCGGCAAGACCAAGAAGATCGCCCTCTACGACACCCTGGTGGAGGAGCAGAGCCAGGATGAACTTGTCGCGGTGCTCGCCCATGAGATCGGCCATTTCAAGCTGAAGCACATTATCCAGCGTCTGGTCGTCTCGATGCTTCAGGCGGGAGTGCTCTTCTACCTGCTGGGCTTGGTCACCGATCCGGACGGTGCCTTCGCGCGGCAGCTCTTCGATGCCTTTGGCGTGGAGCAGGTCTCGCCCCATGTGGGGCTGGTGCTTTTCAGCATTCTTTTCGCTCCGGCAAGCCGCCTGCTCGGCATTGCGGCGAATGCCTGGTCCCGAAAGCACGAGTTTGAGGCGGACGCCTTTGCCGCCAGGGCCACGGGCAACCCGGGGTCCCTCGTTTCCGCGCTGAAAAAGCTGTCCGCGAAGAATCTCTCCAATCTGACGCCCCACCCCTTCCGGGTCTTCCTCGACTACTCCCATCCGCCGGTATTGACGCGGATCGGGGCGCTTCGTTCACTGTGATCCCAGCCACGGGTGCGGCCGTCCGCCCCGTCCACCTCAAACGCTCATGTACTCCGCCGATCCTGCCCGCTATGATGGCCGCATGCCCTACCGCCGCTGCGGGGATTCCGGCCTGCTGCTGCCTGAAATTTCCCTAGGCTGCTGGCACAATTTCGGCCATGTGGATGATCAGAACGAGGCCCGCGCCATCCTGCGCCGCGCTTTCGACCGCGGGGTCACCCACTTCGACCTCGCGAACAACTACGGCCCGCCCGCCGGCAGCGCGGAAGAGAACGTCGGCCGCATCCTTGCCGAGGACTTCGCCGCGCACCGCGACGAGCTGATCATTTCCTCCAAGGCCGGGCACGACATGTGGCAGGGGCCTTATGGGGAGTGGGGCTCGCGGAAGCACCTGCTGTCCTCCCTGGACCAGTCCCTGAAACGCCTCCGCCTGGACTATGTGGACATTTTCTATTCCCACCGCCCGGATCCGAATACGAACCTGGAGGAAACGATGTCTGCGCTGGCCACCGCCGTGCAATCCGGCCGGGCGCTCTACGTCGGCCTTTCCAAGTATCCGCTCAAGATGCTCAAGAAGGCGGTGAAGATCCTGAAAGACATGGGGGTGCGCTGCCTGATCTATCAGCCCCCGTACTCGATCCTGAACCGCTGGCCGGAAGCCGAGGGCATCCACCAATGGCTCGACGAAAAGGGCATCGGCTCGATCGTATTTAGCCCGCTGGCCCAGGGGATGTTGACCGGCAAGTATGTCGATGGCATTCCGGATGGCTCGCGGGCCGCGCGTGCGGAAGGCTTCCTGCAGACGGCCCAGGTTGAAGCGCAGATCGAGAAGATCCGCGCCCTGAATCAGATTGCGAGCGAGCGCGGAATGAGCCTCCAGCACCTGGCCTTGCGCTGGGTATTGGATCAACGCGCTGTTACTTCCGCCATCATCGGTGCGCGGACGGTAGCCCAGTTCGACGATTCGCTTGCCGCATTCCAGATGCCTTCGCTCGATCGGGAAGCGCTCGATTTGATTGATTCCATCTCGCCCGCAGTGAAGAAGGAGGACGCCGAGGGATAAACGCTACCGGAGCGCTATTTGCGGCATCCCGGAGGTTTCCGGGAAGAATATCCTCCACCCCTCCTCTCCGCCCCCCTTCAAATCCGTCGTTTGACAGGGTCCGGATGCCCCCTATTTTCCGCGGAACCCCGATGGGCCAACAATCCGACCTCGACCCTGCTTTCCGCTCCCACGCACCAGGCTACTGGCCCGCGGAGGCGATGACCGAATGGCATGATGCTACCTGGCAGTTGAAGAACCGCGTTTCTTCGCTATCTGCCCTCGAAGCCCGCATCCCCCTCACCGATGAGGAGAGAGCGGGCGTGCTCCTCGCCGGCAACAAGCTGGCGATGTCGATCACGCCGCATTTCTTCAATCTGATCGATCCGGATGATCCGGCTTGTCCGATCCGCCGCCAGGTCATCCCCCGCATGGAGGAAGGCTGGGACGCGCCCGAGGAAATGGCCGACCCTTGCGGGGAAGACAGCCACATGCCGGTGCCGGGCCTGGTCCACCGCTACCCGGACCGCGTCCTTTTCCTGGTGACGGACCGCTGCGCCTCCTACTGCCGCTACTGCACCCGTTCCCGGGTGGTTTCAGGAGTCGGGGAGCAGCATCTGGAAACCCAGTGGGAGGCCGCTTTCAAGTATCTGGAGGAGCACACCGAAGTCCGGGACGTGCTGCTCTCCGGCGGAGACCCCCTGCTCTTCTCCGATGCGAAGCTGGAGAAAATCCTCAGCCGCCTCCGTGCGATCCCGCACATCCAGTTCCTCCGTATCGGCTCGCGTATCCCGATCTTCCTTCCACAGCGGATCACGCCGGAGCTGTGCGCGATGCTGAAGAAGTATCATCCGCTTTTCATCTCCATCCACACGAACCACCCCCGCGAACTGACGCTGGAGGTGAAGGAGGGCCTCGGACGCTTGGCCGATGCGGGCATCCCCCTCGGCAACCAGAGCGTGCTGCTGAAAGGGGTGAACGACTCCGTGGAGGTGCAAAAAGCGCTCGTCCACAAGCTGCTGATGTGCCGGGTGCGCCCGTATTATCTCTATCAGTGCGATCTCATCCGCGGCTCCTCGCACCTGCGCACTTCCGTCTCGAAAGGGGTGGAGATCATCGAGGGCCTGCGGGGCCATACGACCGGTTACGCCATCCCGCAGTTCGTGATCGATGGCCCCGGCGGCGGCGGCAAGATCCCGCTCAATCCCAACTACGTGGTCCACCGCGACCACGAGAAGACCGTGCTGCGGAACTACGAAGGCGAGATCTTCGAATACCCTGAACCGACGGCGATTCCCGCCAGGGAATTGGAACGGCTCCGCGACTGTGCCGCCGGTGCCTCCTGCAGTCATTGACGCAGGCTCGCGGGATTGCCATTGACGCGCCCGTTAGGCTCCCGAGATTGCGCACATGACTTGGAACGAACGTTTTCTCGATCTCTTCGACCGCTGCGTGGAGCGCTACCGGAAGGGAGACAAGGACTTTACCGGATACTACGATGATGCCGGTGACGCCGCGCTGCTCGCGGAGATCGGCTACAAGCCGCGGGAATTCTTCGATTTCGTGGAGGACTTCTGCGAGGAGGGCGAGCCCTCCCCCTCCACCGCCCTGCTGATCGCCGCCGTGCGGAGGGACTACTTCAAGGTGGTGATGAAAGAACAGGCCGGGGAGAAAGAACTCACCCGTGATGACATCCCCACATTCGGCGACGAGCTGGAAGGGGTTCCGTATCTTCCGCGGATTCTTGCCAAGGCCCGCGCCAAGCTTCGCGGTGAACTCGACCCGGACCTCATGTATGGCTGCGGGGGCGACCGGAATTTCCTCCAAAAGAACGGTGGCCTCCACCCGGCCGATTTCCTGCGGCAGGTTTGGGCAGCCGAGGGAGACGACGCAAAGATCCTCTCGTGGATTCGAGCTATGCGTTGATCGGGCTTGAAATGGCGGCGCCGGGGTTTGTTTTTCGTTACAAAAACCAGACAGCCTTGCCCTCCCGGGGCGCTTTGACCCCGTACTGGCCGGTTTCTCGCTGGCCCTCCCGCCATTGGCGCAGCATCTTTTTCACAAGCCACTCATGACGACTGAAGAATTGCAGGAACGGATTGCCGCCACCAGCGGTTGGATTACCGCGGTGAAGGAGGAAATGGGCCGGGTGCTCGTCGGTCAGGACCGCCTGGTGGACCGCCTGGTCGTAGGACTCCTGTGTAATGGCCACATCCTCCTCGAAGGTGTGCCCGGTCTGGCGAAGACGCTGGCGGTCAAGGCGCTCTCCGGCTCCCTGGATGCCAGCTTCGCCCGCTTCCAGTTCACGCCCGACCTGCTGCCCGCCGACCTGCTGGGTACCATGGTGTATAACCCGCAGGAAGCGAAATTCACCCCGAAACTCGGGCCCATTTTCAACAACCTCATCCTCGCGGACGAAATCAACCGTGCCCCCGCAAAAGTGCAATCGGCGCTGCTCGAGGCCATGCAGGAAAAGCAGGTCACTCTCGCCGATACCACCTACCGGCTTCCCGAGCCATTCCTCGTTCTGGCCACCCAAAACCCCATCGACCAAGAGGGCACCTACCAGCTTCCCGAGGCCCAGCTCGACCGCTTCCTGTTGAAGGTAAGCGTCGGCTATCCATCGAAGGAGGAAGAGCTCGAGGTCTTGGACCGCATGGCAACTTCCGCGCCCGTCTATCGCACCAAAACGGTGGCCAGCCCGCAGCAGGTGGCCGAGTCCCGCTCGCACGTGAACCAAGTTTACATCGATCCCGCGGTGCGGGAATATATCGTGGACCTGATCCGCGCGACGCGTCAGCCGGCCAAGATCGACGCCGGCTTGAAGCATCTGATCCGCTCCGGCGCCTCGCCCCGCGGCACCATCAATCTCGCTTTGACCGCCCGCGCCAGGGCCTTCTCCGTCGGGCGGGCCTTCGTCACCCCGCAGGATGTGAAGGACATGGCGCACGACGTCCTCCGCCACCGCATTCTGCTGAGCTACGAAGCTGAAGCCGAAGACGTGAATACAGACCAGATTTTGGACCGCATTCTTTCCAAGGTGCCGGTGCCTTGAGGAAGACAAAAGGACTTCAAGACGCAAGATCCAAGACTTGAGCAGGCAAGGAACGAAAACGGTAAGGATGCAGGGCTTGTTTCCCGGTCCCGAGTCTTCAAGTCCAGCGTCTCCCATCCCATGACCGAGGACGAACATATCGAGGAGGTGATGAACCGGGTCCGCAAGCTGGAGCTGAAAGCCCGGCGGCTGGTGAAGGAATCCTTCGCGGGCGAATATCAGTCATCTTTCCGCGGCCAAGGCCTCGATTTCGACGACTTCCGCGAGTACCAGCATGGGGATGAGATTCGTTTCATCGATTGGAATGTCACGGCGCGGATGGGCTCGCCCTATATCCGGAAATTCCGGGAGGAGCGGGAGCTCGCGGTGATTCTCGCGGTCGATGTCTCCGGTTCGGCGGATTTCGGCAGCATCCATTTCAGCAAACGGGAGGCGGCGGCGGAAGCGGCGGCCATCATCGGTTTCAGCGCCGTGGGGAACGGCGACAAGGTCGGCCTGCTCCTCTTCGCGAAGGACGCTTTCCTATTCGTCCCTGCCGCGAAGGGAACGCGCCATGTGCTCCGCATCGTGCGGGAAATCCTGATGGCCCGGCCACCGGAGCAAGGCACCTCGGTTTCGGCCGCCTGCGACTTCCTGATCCGCACACTGCGCCGCAAGGCCCTCGTGTTCTTGATCTCGGATTTCTTCGATGATCCGCTCGACAAGCCTCTCGGCAAACTGGCCCGCAAGCACGAGACGATCGCGCTCCAGATTTCCGATCCGCTGGAAACCACCCTGCCCCGCGCCGGCCGCGTCGTTCTCAGCGACCCCGAAACGGGCTGGGAGATCCTGGTAAACACCAACAACGCCAATCTGAGGATGGGATATGAGAAGCTGATGCGCAGGCAGCACGAAGGCCTGCTCAGCGTCTGCAAAAAGCACGCGGTGGACTACGCCCAGCTCTCGACCGATCGCGACCGCCTCGGCGATCTCCACCGTCTGCTCAAGAAACGCGCCCGCAAGCGCACCCGCTGAATGAAGGAGTCCACCGACGACGCGCTCGTGCTCCGGGACTTGGTACCTGCGGAGCCGCTGCTCCCCGATCCTGTCCTTCCTCTATGGGTTTGGCTGGCGGTCGCGGGTGGCATCCTTCTGCTCCTCGCCCTCGCGTGGCTCCTGCTGCGCCGCAGGCCCACCGGCATGGTAAATCCCGTGAAGGTGCGGGAAGAAGCCTACCGCCGGGCGGCGGCGGAACTGGCTTCCCCGACAGGTGGCAGCATGCAGGAGGCGGCGACGAAGATTTCCCTCGTGTTGCGGCGCTACCTTGCCGTGGTGGCGGGTGATCCGGCGCTTTTTGAAACACACGAGGAATTCGTGGCCCGGCACGAGTCTCTAGCCTCGTATCCCGTGGATTTGCGACAGACGACCGCCGAAGGATTTTCCCACTTGGCCCGATTGAAGTATGGTCGCGAGGCGGAAGGCGATCCCGCGGCGCTTTTTTCTTCGGCGCGTCAACTGCTCGACCGGCTCCACCAGCACCAACCCGCATGAGGGCTCTCCTGGAACATTTCAAATTCGCCCAGCCGCAGTGGCTGCTGCTGCTCATTCCCTGCGCCCTCCTCTTCCTCTTGCGCCGGGGCCGGGGCGCGGAGGCGGCCATGACCTTCTCGACCCTGTCCGTGCTGGTTAGCCTCGGGGCGAAGGTCCGGCATTCGGCCTATTCCATCGGCGTCCCTTTGGCGATCACCGCGCTGATCCCGGCGATTTTCGCCATGGCCCGGCCGGTGTGGAGAAACGAGTATCAATCGAAAACCGCGAGCGGCATCGACATCGTGATCGCCTTCGATGTCTCGCTTTCGATGGGGATCGACGACTTCCTGACCCCCGAGGGCAGGCCCCTGCAGCGGGTGGATGCCGCGAAGGCCGTGGTGCACAATTTCATCGAAGGCAGGCCCGACGACCGCATCGGCATGGTCATCTATTCCGGCCGCCCCTATTCGGTGAGCCCCATCACCCTCGATCACGACTGGTTGCTGAGCAGTTTCCGCCAGGTGAATCTGAATATCCTGAAGGAGATGGGGACGGCCATCGGTTCGGCGATCGCGGCGGCCTCCAGCCGGCTGGATTCGCGGGACGCCAAGAGCAAAATCATCGTGCTGATCACGGACGGGGCTTCGAACTCAGGGAAAATCTCGCCGATCGAAGCCGCGGAAAATGCCAAGAAACTCGGCATCAAGATCTATACGGTTGCCATCGGCACGGAAAAAGGCCGCGTGAGCAGCGATATCCAGCGCTTTGCCCGCCAGGAGTTCGACCTCCCCACCCTGCGGAAAATCGCCGCCTTGACCGGCGGCGAGCACTACTGGGCGGAGAACGTGGAATCCCTGCAGCGATATTTCAAAACCATCGATGAACTGGAGAAATCGGAGACGATTTCGCGCACGGTCGTGGAGGATATCGAGTTATTCCCGTGGTTCGCCGGAGCCTCGGTGGTTGCCGCCCTTGCCGCCGCTTTCGTGCTGGCCCTCAACCCGCCGCCCGCGCCATGAAATTCGCCGAACCCGCATGGCTAGCGATCTTGTTGCTCGTCCCGTTCTTCATCGTCGGGGCGATTCTGACGGCACGCTTGCGCCGCAGGCAATGGGCCGCGTTTGCCGCGCCACGCCTCCGGCCGAAGCTCCTGCGCCGCGGTAGCCCGGTTCCCCGGTGGCTAGCCTTCGGATTCCTGATGCTTGCCGTCTGCCTGCTCGCCATCGGGATGGCCCGGCCACAGACCACCAAGGGCACCGAAGCGGAGATGACCCGGGGACGAAACGTGCTTCTGGCGCTCGATTTGTCCCGCAGCATGCTCGTCACGGACCTCAAGCCGGACCGGCTCAGCCAGGCGAAGACGCTCTGCTACGAATTGATCGAGGCTCTCCCTAGCGACCGCATCGGACTCATCGGTTTCGCCGGCGAACCCTACCTATTCGCGCCGCTGACGGTGGATCACCCGGCGGTGCGGGAAACGATCGACCAACTGGACATGGACTACATCCCGGTCGGCGGCTCCAACCTGAAAAAGGCCCTCGAACTGGCGATCAGGACCCTCAAGGAAACAGGTCAGAAGGAAAACGCGCTGATCGTGCTGACGGATGGCGACGAAACCACGGGCAGGATCAGCGAACTGGCGGAAGAGGCCAAGCGCGCCGGTGTGTATGTTTTCACGATCGCCATCGGCACCGAACAGGGCGACTACGTGCCAAACAAGGATTTCCCCGACGGGCGGCACCGTGACAACAGCAACCGCCTGGTCCGGAGCGCGCTGAACACCACCTCGCTGAAGCGCCTCGCGAGCGAGACCGGCGGGCGCTACGCCGCGGCCACTTCGGCGACCAGCATTCCCGAAATGGTGAAGACGGCCATTTCCGATCTGGAACAGTTCGAAATCGAGGGGCGCGAAAAATTCGTTCCCGTGGAATACTACCAGTGGTTTATCCTGCCGGGGATTCTCATGCTGATGGCATCTATCATAGCGGGTACCCGCTGGAGGGGCTTGGGCCCGGCCAGCGCGGCGGCCGCCGCCTTGCTACTCTTCGCCCCGCAGCCGCTGCGGGCGGATACCGAGAAGGATGCCAAGCGCGCGCTTGCCGAAGGAAAGCACGAGGAAGCCGCGGATCTCTTCGGTTCCCTGGCGGAAAAATCCGGTGACGCTGAAAAGGCGTCTCGTTTTCGCCTGGCGCAAGGCAATGCCGCCTACCGCCAAGGCAAGCTGGAAGATGCCCGCCACGCCTTCAGCGAGGCCCTCCGCTCCGGAGATCCGGAGGTCCGGTCCGCGGCCCACCACGGGCTCGGCACGATCCTTTTCAACACCGGCTGGCGCACGCTTTCGAACGGCCCCGTTTATCCCGAGGTGGCGGAGCCGGAGAAGGCCAGGAAGACGGCGGGAGCCTTCGGCCAGATTACCGATGCGATCCTGGGCCTCTTGGGCAAAAAATCCGAGCCGAAGCCTCCGGAGCCCGACCCCATGGAGGCATTCGACGGCATGGTGCGTCAGGCACTTTCCGAATGGATCCAAGGCGAGGTGCCTGAAGACGGCGAGAGCGCCGGATTCATGCGCTTCGAGCAAACCCTCACCGATTGGGTGGACGGCGTTAAGCATTTCGACACCGCGCTTCGCTATGACCCGGCCTTGGGCGACGCGAAACACAACCGCACCCTCACGGTAAAGTACCTCAAGCGTCTCCGCGAGATCCTGGAGGAAGTCGAGCAGAACGCCCAGCAGATCCAGCCGATGCCCCAGCCCGGGCCGGGCGAAGGTGAAGGTCAGCAACCCGAGGGTGAAGGAGACGAGGGCGACCAGGAAGGCGAAGGAAAGGGCAAGCGGAACCGCGACGGGAAGGGCCCTGAGGGCGAGGAGGAGGATGGCGAAGGCGGGGATCGCGAAAACCAGGAGAAAGGCGGCGAGCACCCCGGCGACAAGGAAGAAGAAGGGTCCGGCAAGGACGGTGGCAAAAGTCCCAAGCCCGGCGAATCACCGGAAGACACCGCTCGCCGGATACTCAGGGAAAATGCCGACTTTGAAAAAGGAATCCTCGGGCCAGGCCGCCTTGAATATCGCCAACCGGAGAAAGACTGGTAATTTTCATCCAAGAATCGTGAACCGTTTGTTTAGATCCATTTTTGCCGTCCTCGCGATGATCGTATCGGCGGGCACGCTTTCCGCCGCGCCCTTCCTGGAGACGAATATCAGCAGTCGCTTCGTGGTCCGGGGCGAGCAAGCCGTACTGGAGCTTGTGCTGCCAGGGGACGCGGAGCTGGAATCGATGCCCGAGATCCCGGACCTCGGCAATCTGGTGATCCGGCCTCTCGGGATGGGCGCGCAGCCGCGCTACGGGCAGGGCCGCCGGGGCCGGATGGAACTGGTAATTCCTTACGTGATCTCCAGCTACGAAGCCGGAAGTTACTCGATCCCCTCCATCGAAGTCAGCTTCTCCGGCGAAACCCACCGCACTCCTCCGATCGACTTCAAGGTGATCGACGAGATGTCGCTGAAGTGGTACAAGGCGAATCTGGCCGGTCGGGAGGTCCGTTATTCCGCCGCTTTCCATGCCATCAAGGGCACCCCCTACGTGGGCGAGAAGCAACCGGTGGAGATCAAGCTCTACTTTCCCAACGATCAGCAGGTCGAGGATTGGGGAATTCCCGAATTCGAACGCGACGGCGTGTCCGCCTGGCGATTCCAGCCTCAGCCGCGTCTGGGCCGGGCTAGCCTGCTGGCGCGGAGCTTCTACGCTATCAGCTATCCCAGCACCATGTCCTCCAACCGGGAAGGCGGCTCCACCTTGGGTCCTGCCACCGTGCGGCTCCAGACCGTCCAGAGATCGCCGGAGAATTTCGGCCGCGCCGTGTATGAAGCGCTCACGATCACGGTGCCGCAGATCCGCTTGGACTCGAAGCCCCTCCCTCCGGGGGCGCCGGAAGGCTTCGAGAACGCCATCGGACAGTTCGGCTTGAGCGTTAGTGCCGGTGAAACCGATCTGCGGGAAGGCGATCCGATCAGCCTCCAGATGACCGTCACCGGCATCGGCAATCTCGATACCCTGCTGCCGCCGAAGCCCTTGGACTCCGAAGGCTGGAAGCTCTACGATGCTTCCAGC
>CAMPGU010000093.1 GCA_946885645.1 uncultured Haloferula sp. | reverse complement strand
GGGGTGGCATGGGTCGTCACCTCGTGCCTGCTCATCGCCGGCCTCATCGGCTGTATCATTCCGATCCTGCCCGGGCATCTGATCCTGCTTTTTGCGGCCATCGCCCATCGCCTGATGCTCGGCCGGGAAGGTTCCGGCATGGAATGGTGGAGCTTCGTAATCCTCACGGCGCTCATGACGCTCTCGCAGGCGTTCGAATTTGCCGCCGGAGCTGCCGGGACGAAATGGTTCGGCGGGACGAAATGGGGGGCCTGGGGCGCGCTTCTCGGCGGTATCGTGGGGATGTTTTTCTTCCCGATCGGCCTGATCGCCGGACCGCTGGTCGGAGCGTTCGTGTTTGAAAAGTGGCTCGCGAAGCAGGAATTGAAACCGGCGGCCGTTTCCGGTGTCGGATCGGTGGTGGGCACCGTCGCGGGCATGGGAATGAAGCTGCTGATCGGCCTCGTGATGATCGTCTGGTTCTTCGTCGATTGCTTCTGGGTCGGGTGAATGAGGGGATCCGGGCACTTGGCCCTTTCCACGCGCTGTTTTCGCCGCTATTTTGGCCCCGCCGCTCTCCGGGTGATCGCGGCCTTGCTTGCAAGGTCGAGGAAAGTCCGGACACCGCAGGGCAACGCGCCTCCTGAAAAGGAGGGACGGGAGCGTCAAGGCTCCTGGACAGACAGTGCAGCAGAGAGCATACCGCCGATGGCCCGCAAGGGCACAGGTAAGGGTGAAAGGGTGGGGTAAGAGCCCACCGCGCGACCGGGTAACCGGCGCGGCACGGCAAACCTCGCGTGGTGCAAGACAGAACAGGGGAAGGGCTGCCCGCCCGCCGTATCCCCGGGTATTAGTCGCATCCCGCGCAAGCGGGAACTCCCTCGTAACAAGGGGTTTAGAGAAATGATCGCCGCCCGGGGAACAGGTCCCCGGGTACAGAATCCGGCTTACAGGAGAGCGGCCCGCTTCCTTCCCGGGGCGGATTTTGGGAGAATGAGGGTGGTGTTCAGATGCCTCCGAAACTCCGCAAAACACCCCAATTTTGGGGTGCAAAGGGGTGCAAAAGGGGTGCAAACGGGTTAGGACACGGGCATGGAAACTGTGACTTTCGGCAACGCCTCCGTCCGGGTGTACGAGCGGAATGACGGGAAGTGGCTGGTGAAGTGGCGCGAGGGAGGCCGCGGGCGAAGCACGACGAAGACGAAGAAGGAGGACGCCCTGAGCGAGGCGAAAGACCAGGCGAAGAGGCTGGACGGTGCTTCGGGGCGGCAGTGGGTTTCCTCGGGCGAAGCGGAGTTGGTGAGGAAGCTGAAGCGCTTGGCCGGGGATCGTCCGCCCTTTGCGTGGCTGGATCTGGTGGAAGATGCGATCCGGGCAGCGGGCGGGCTGAAGCAACTGCGGGATGCCGCGAAAGCATACTCGAGGACGCTGGCCAAGGCAGGCTCGACCCGGACTTTCGCTGAGCTCTATGACCGTCTGGAAGACGAATACCGGGAGCACCGGCGGAGCCAGACCTGGAAGACGGTGCGCACCGAGTTGAAGCGGTACAGGAGCGAGATCGGGGGCCTGACGCTGGAGGCGATCACCCCCGAAAACGTCGCGGATTGGTGCGGCCGCGGGACGCCGTCGGCGCGGACCTACAACAACCGGCGGACGATCTGGGGCGCGGCTTTCGCTCGGGCGCGGGAGCTGGGGTGGATTGACGCCCACTCGCGGACGGCGGCCGAGATGGCACCCAAACGGAGGGAGATCCAGAAATCGCCGTCGGTCTGGACGCCGGACGACGGGCGGGAGGTGCTGGAGCTTCTGCGAAAGTCAGCTCCGGACTTGATCGCATATTTCGCGCTCCAGTGCTGGGCCGGCCTCCGGCCGTCCGAGGCGCAGGCGCTGGAGTGGCGGGACATCGGCTCGCCGGAGGGCTATGTTCACGTGCGCCATGAGGTGGCCGGAAAGCTCGGAGCGGAAAGATTCGTGCCCATCCAGCCGAACCTCGCCTCGATCCTGAAGAGCCTGCCGCCGGTGGAGGACCGTTTGCCGGCCGGAAGGTCGGCGGCACACCGGCGGCGCGACCTGAAACGCCTGGAGCGATTCCCGGCACCCTTGAACGCGGCGAGCCGTCTGGCGGCCGTGGTGTGCGAAGCGGGAATCGTGGACGTGTGGCCGCGAGACGTCTGCCGCCATTCCTTCTGCTCCTACCGGCTCGCGGTAACGAAAGCGATCGGAACGGTGGCAGAAGAAGCGGGGAACAGCGAAGGAGTCATCCGCAGGAGCTACCGCAGGCCCGTGCCGAAGGAGGTGGGAGAGGCGTGGTTCGCGGTGGGCTGAGCATGGCTCAGGGATCTATCGCTTTCTCCCAGTTGCTTGATCCTCAAGAATCTTGGCATTCATGGCCCTGATCCGATCATAGGCCTCGGATTCTTTCCTCAATGCATCAACTTCTGCCCCTACAAGGTCCGACTTCACCAGCCGGATATGGGTGTCGGCCAGTTGCTGGGCCTCTGGCAAAACCTTCGAGTTCTCCTCGATCAAGCTAGAAAGTTTAGCCTTGGCGTCTCGAAGCTCCTCCGTTTTCAACGCGATTCTCCCTGGGGCCTTCTCACCGCTCAACGAATGCTCAGCATAGGCGACTGATGCGGCGGCAGCTTTGATCTTCGCTTCAGCGTAACTCTGCGCCTTTAGCTCATTCGCTGCGTTTTCCACGGGCTTCCTGCACGCCAGCGAAAGCGTGGTGATCGCGACTAGGGAAATGGCTTTGTGAATCTTCATCGAAGAGGGACCCGATAGTATGATGGTAACGGTTTATCCAATTGCCCGCCGACCGTCCAGAGTGATAACTTAGAGATTTCTCACAGGGCGCAACTGATTAGCACGCCATGAAGATCCGAGTACCACTTTTTTGGCATGATGACCGGAGAGCCGCTCCGGCTTCAGAAATCTATTCCGCCACCTGACGAACAAGCTTGCTGGCAACGGTCTCCGGCGAGGAGGTTCCTGCGATCCGGCGGATCGCATTTTCAAGCCATTGGCCGCGGATCCCCTTGCCTTCCCGCGTCCGTTCGAGCAGTTCGGCGTCGATCTTGTCCTGTTCCTCAGGTCTCATTCGCGCAATGGGGAGAGTCACGCTGTGACCGCCCTGAACCATAAGATCGTAGCGGATCAAGCCCTTGATGTAAGCGTTCCACGAGGGATAGCCGAGTTGTCTGGCCCGCCTTTCGGCGGCATCGGCAAGATCATGGGGGAGTTTGGTAGAGCGAGTCTTCGAGGGCATGATTCAGGCTTGTTGAGCTTCGGTGTTACCGGGTGTTACCCTTCGAGGGTGGACAGGAGCAAGTGCCAAGTGTTCAAATGAACTCATGAAATCGCCAGCGACATCCAATCGCGTCCAAAGAAGCCTCAGGTCTTTTTCCTCGATCCTTTCGCTGGCTCCGAGGTCGAAGTGACGTCCACAGGAGCAGCATCCGCCAGCAATTGGTTCACAAATTGGCTGAAGCTGACGCCCTGTTCCTTCGCCTTCGCTTCGGCGAGACGAACGAGTTCTTTGTCGAGGCTCAGAGACTTGATCGTCTTCCCTTTGCCTTGTCGGCCATAGCTCTTGAGGGAGTCCTTAGACTTTCTCGGAGAGGGAGGGTCGTTGCTCATGGGAGCTATTAAACCTGAGGGGAAAAGAATTTCCAGAAAAAGTTTAATAAACCTCTTGACTGTTTATTAAACAACCGTAGTCTCAATCCAAGTTTATTAAACATGAGCACGACCACGAGCCCAAAAATCTCCCGGAGCGTCGCTCTCGACCAAGAGGTCGCGAGGCGCGCGGCTGAAGAAGCGCGGGCGCAAAACCGATCCTTTTCCAACTACGTCGAGACACTATTGGCCGCGGCCCTTCTGGAGCATCCCGAAATCCGAAAGGAGGATGAGCGATGAAACCATCCTCAGGCCTTCGACCAGTCGATATGGTGGACCGCAAACGGGTTGGGTGGACCCGGTTTCCACTCCTGAAGTGCAAGCTTGCAACGGAGGTCCTTATTCTCGGCAACAAGGCGCGAATATTTCTCAATCATCTCCGCATTCTTCGCTGCAAGGCGATCATACTCGGCCTGGAGTTTAAGATACTTGCCTTGCTGATCTATGCGTTCTGCCTGCTCGGCTATGACGCGCTGCTGAACGTCCGCGACAAGGTCAAGGACCTTGCGGTGGCGCACGTTTGCAACCGCCTCGGCAAGTTTCTCCAGAAGCGCCGGGATGGGAAGGCTGAGCATGGGAGCGATCCTAGCGAGGCGGATATCTCATCTCAACCCATCCGGCAGAGTCGATGAAACTGATCCCTGTTTCCACCATCTGCCGGTTCCTGGGGAAGAAGCCGGAGGATGCCGGCCACCTGATCGACTGCGGACTGCCGGTGGCACGGATTCCCGGCGAACGAAAGAACACACCCCGCGTGGTGCCTTCCGCCTTCATCCGCTGGATCGCAGAGCGGCTCGGTGGAACGGCAAGAGCCGAGGACATCGAACGTGACCTTCGGGAGTTCGTTGCCGCCCACGAGGAGAAGGACGGCCGGACCAAGAGCGCGCAGAAACACGCCCTTTCTTCCGATAAAAATAGCCCCCGGTCACTGGCATGACCGAGGGCCGAGCACGGCCCCTCGCGGGGCACTAACGCAAAGACAAATGAGCACATACGAACGCACACGTCAACGCGCTCCGGAGCTGGCACTCCGGATGCGCAAGACGGCGGCAATCCTAACACGAGCCGCCTGTCTGTTGGAGTCCGATGGCTGCCTATCGAAGTCCGGCAACCCTGCCCGGTTCTTCTCGATGAGCGGCCTGATCCGGGCTGTCCGGGCAGAACTCTTCCCCGATCCCCGCGGGAAGGTTCCGGCAGGTGAACCGAGCGAGAGCGCCTGTTCCTGGGCATTCGCGCTGATCTCACAGAACCCGATCGACCGCTCGCCTGAAGTCGGCGCATTGGTACAGGCTGCGCGGAAGCTGCGGATTTGGGCAGCCGCCGAGGAACTGGTAGCCAGTGGAATCCTAGCGGAGAGGAGGGCCGCGTGATCGAGGCACCTACCATTTGCAGTTGCTGCAAGGAGGCGATCCAAGGCAAGCCCGTCCATTCCTGCGGCGTGGGGCTGGTATGCAGTGATTGCGGGGTATCCCTGCGCCGTGCCGCCCTCCTGCTTCAGAAGTTCAGGATGCGGGGCCTCCATCTCGGGAGCTGCCCCGACTACCGAAAGGAGTTCGGAAAATGAAGGCCTCCTACTATCAGCGCCGCGCGTCCGAGTGCCGCACGCGCGCCGGTCTTCTTGCAGGGCTGGCGACGGTTCTTTTCTCGGCCGTCCTAGCCTTCGCCATGCATGGCGCGGCTCTCGCGGCCATCGGCAGCGGCATGCTCCTCGCGTGGGTGCTCTTCGCCGCCGCCGTGCAGACCCAGGACGCCGCCCGCTATGAGGACCGCGAGGTCGTCCGCGAATACCTGCGCCGCCGTAAGGGGCAGCGTTCATCCCATTGACCCTTTCCCGCCTCCGGCTCCTGGCAGGGCCGGGGCGGCACCCAGAACGAAACCGAAAACATGAGCACGAAAGCACAACGCAAGCTGAACCTGTCCGACGTCTGTGACGCAGACCAATATGAACCCGTGATCGCCGGATGCCTCTCCGAGAAGCAGGCGAAGGCCTTGCCCGCGCGACACCTGGCCAACGGGATGTCGCTCTTCGCGGAGCTGATCCTCACCCACTACAATGGCATTGCAGAGGCCTTCGGGACGAACAACGGCGTGGAGCTGTCCTTCAAGCTGGCAATGGGGCCGCAGAAGGACGAGCTGAAGATCTCCTACAAGCCGGTCTCCGAGGTGAAGGACGCGGCCATGGCAACATTGCCGGATCCGGACCAAGAGGAGATGCCTTTCATGAAGCCGAAGGCGAGCGCGACGGCACAGCACGATACTGCCGTTGCAGTCGATGCCGAGGTGCTACCGACGCGGCTGCCGGAGCCGATGATGACACTTCCGGCACCCGAACCGAGCGCGGAGGAAAAGGACGCCTATGAAGCCGGCCGCTTTGCCGCGGCCGAAGGCGGCTCCTCAAGCTTGAACCCTTATCCCTTCCAAGGCCCGGAGTGGCTGGCATGGGCGAAAGGCTGGCGGGAGGAGCGGGATGCGGAGCTCCGCGATGATGAGGAAAGCCGGGCGGAGGAGGGCCCGCTCGATCTCCGCGAGGACCTGACCGATTGCGGCGACGAAGAGGAGTGAAGCCCGACGAACCCATTTTCCCCAACTTCGAAATGAACACGAATCTTCCCGCGCAGAAGCCCGGTGACCTGATGCGTTACCTGGAGAAATCCAAATCGGCGATCGCGATGGCGTTGCCGAAACACCTGACGCCGGAGCGCATGATGCGGCTGGCGCTCACCTGTTTCTCCACCACCCCGGCACTTCGGGGATGCACGCCGCAGAGCATCCTTTCCAGCGTGGTGGTTGCCTCCCAACTCGGTCTCGAACCGGGCATCGCAGGACAAGGCTACCTCATCCCCTACAAGGACACCTGCACCTTCGTCCCCGGCTGGCAGGGACTGGTGGGCCTGCTGAACAATTCCGGCCGCGCCACCGCTTGGACCGGTGCCGTCTTCGAGGGCGACCTTTTCGAGTTCCAGCTTGGATCGGAACCCCGGTGCCACCATGTGCCGGGCGAGCAGTACGGCGACGCTGACAAGCTCGTCTGGGTTTACGCCTGCGGGAAGGTGAACGGCAGCGAGCAGCCGGTGATCGAGGCTTGGCCGATGACCCGCGTGTGGCGGCACCGCGACAAGTTCAACAAGGTCGGCAAGCGCCACTACTCCTACGAGAACCCGGAGATGTACGCCCGGAAGGTCGTGCTCCTGCAGGTGTTGAAATACATGCCCCGCAGCATCGAATTGAACAATGCCATCGCCGCCGCGGACATGGCGGAGTCGGGCAAGGCCTCGAAGGTCGAGGACGGCGTGATCGTGGAGGTCGAGGCCAGCAGGGCACCCGATCCCGCGGGACCGATCGATCCCTTCGAGAAGATCGAGGGCGCGCAAGACGAGGAGGCACCCGCGGTTGCGGGACAGGCGAACACCGAATCGCTGATCTGAGCCAATGAATCACACTTTTGAACTGATTCCGCTGACGGTAGAGACCCGCGGGGAGGTGATTTCCTCGAACGTCGAAGAGTTTCGCGACCTTGTTCGCGGCGCGCTTTCCCGGATCAATCTCGATCTCCGCAGCGACGAGGAATTCGGACAGGCCGAGCTGGATGTGAGGGCGCTAAGAGGGGCGGAGGACGCGGTGAAATCGGCCAAGGAAAAGGCCTTGGCCGATGCCCAGCAGCTCCAGGCGCTTTTCCTGACTCTCGATGAGACGGCGGAGGAGATTCGCTCGCCGCGATTGGAGCTGGAGAAGCTCATCGCCAAGCGCAAGGAGGAGGTGAAGAACGAGATCCTGACGGAGGCTTTAGGCCGCTTGGACTGTGCACCGCGCTTTCGGGCGGGCACTTTCGGCAACGGACTGAAGGAGGCGCTGAAGGGCAAGCGGACGCTGGACACCATGCGGAAGGCACTCGACGTCCTGGTCATCACGCACAACGGGATGATCGCGAAAAGCCGCTCGGCACTGGAGGCCTTCGCAGCGGAGCACGGGCCCGAGCTTGTGATGGACCGCGAGGAGCTGGAGGTCCGCACGCCGGACGCGGTGGATGCGGAGCTCCGCCGTCGGCTGGACTTGAAGATCGCCCAGGATACGGGGAAACGGCTGGCCGCGGAGGCGGAGCAGGCGAAGGCCGAGGTCGCCAACATGAAGCGGGAGGCGGCGGAGGCCGCGAAGCCGCCGCTCCCCCCTATCGGTGTTTCCGCCACTCCACGATCCGCATCGAAGCCTGTGACGCTGGAACTGGGAGTGTCGGCCGAATGGGAGGCCTTCAAAGCGAAGGTGACCGCCGCTTTCGCTCCGGTGAAGGAGGCGCGGGCCGAACTGCAAAGCCCCGAGAACATCGCGAAGGCCGCGGCATTCGCGGAGGTCGTCGGCAGGGCTTGGAAGGAGGTTGCATGAAGATCTGGGATGACATGGAACAGCGCTCGGAACAGTGGTTCCGGGCGCGGGCGGGCCGACCGACGGCGAGCGAGTTCTCCCGGATCATCACGGAAACGGGCAAAGACTCCGGCCAGTGGGACGAATACGCCATTGAGCTAGTGGCGCAATGCCTCAGGCCCGACGAGGTGGCGTGGACCGGGAATCGCCACACCGACCGCGGGGAGGAGCTGGAGCCGGAGGCTCGGGATCTTTTCAGCGAACTGATGGATCTCGAAACGCGCGAGGTTGGTTTCGTCACGAGGGATGATCAAGTGATCGGCTGTTCGCCGGATTCCTTGGTCTATCGTCCCAACGGACGGAAGCCCATCGCGGGGCTGGAGATCAAATGTCCGCTCTCGAAGCATCATGCCCGCTACCTGCTGGAGGGTGTGCTTCCCGGAGCCTATCGGGCGCAGGTCCACGGAGGAATGGCCGTCACGGGGCTCCGCTGCTGGTATTTCATGAGCTACTGCCCCGGTCTAGCTCCCTTCGTTCTACGGGTGGAGTGGGACGACTACACCGAGAAGCTATCGGATGCGCTCGACCGCTTCCTGATCTTCTATGCGGCGCGGCGGAAGCAGGTGCTACCGGTCCTGGAAGGAAAGGTGGTGGCCGCATGATCGCGTTCCACCTCCCGATTGTCCCGCCGAAGGCAACGAGCCAAGGGGCAGGTAAACGGATCGTCGTGAAGGACGGCCGGCCGATGTTCTTCAAGAACAGCAAAGCCCAATCCGCCGAGAACGATCTGACCCTGCTTTGCTCCCGGCATGCGCCGCGCGATCCGTTGGAGGGGCCGTTGAGCCTCAGCATCGACTTCGTCTTTCCGTGGCGCGCTTCCGAGTCCAAGCGGCGGATCGCCCAAGGGCGGGCTCCGCACACGGTGAAGCCCGATTGCTCGAATCTCGTGAAGATCCTCGAGGACTGTCTCACGAAGCTCGGCTTCTGGAAGGACGATAGCCAGGTCTCCGACCTCCACGTCAGCAAGGCGTGGGGAAAGGCGGTGGGCATCTACGTGGCCATTCGTCCCGTGCCCAGTGGCCGGCCTGCGAAAAAACCGACCGGCGCGGGAACGCCGGACCTCTTTGCCGATGGCTGACCTACCTTTCCTGCAATTCTACCCCGCCGACTGGCTGCAGGACACCCGCGTCCTGAGCCTCAGCGCCAAGGGTGCCTGGATCGACCTCCTCTGTGCGATGTGGACGGCCCGCGAACGCGGCCGCATCCGCATGCGTCTCTCTGCCTACGGGCGATTGATCGGCGCGACCGACGAGAGAACTGCGCAGATACTCGACGAGATCACCGACCTGGGCATCGCCGAGCGCGAGGACGGGGATGATGGCACCATTTCCCTCTGGTGCCGCCGGATGCTGAGGGAAGGCGGCGAGCTGGAGGCTCAGGCCGCACAGCGTAAGCAGAACGCCGCGAATGCCGCCCGCTCCCGCTGGGCAAAGCAGAGGCAATGCGAGCCGGATGCACAGGGCATGCACGGCGCATGCGGACCGCAATGCGAAGCGGATGCTATACCAGATACCAGAAGCCAGAATGAAGGGAGAGAGAGAGCGCGCGAGCCCGACGCGACGCCCGAGCTAGCCCGCCGGATCGTCGAGGCTTATCCGCGCCGCGAAAAGCTGGCGGAGGCGCTAACGATGGTGCTGCGCCAGTTGCAGGACGGAGAAGATTTCGAGGCCATGCTCTCCGGCACCCGGGCGGCAGCCGCGGTGATCCGCACCCTGCCGAGCGGAGCGCAGAATCGATACGTGCCGAGCGCCGAGGCCTTCTTCCGGACGAAGCGCTGGCAGGACGACCCGGAGACCTTGCGCCGACAGGGCGACGCGAGGTCGGGATCCGCGCCGATGGATCGCAGCGAGGCCCTGAAACAACTCGGCGGCCGCGCCGCCTACCTGGACGAAGACGAACCATGACCATCACCGAACCAAGATGCGCCTGCGGGGCAGCGGTGGATCCTGAGCTCCTTGAACTGGAGCGGACCTTTCCAAAGCTGATCGAGGCGAAGCAATGCACGGCCTGCCTGAATGCCGCGGCGCAGGAAGAAGCGGCACGCGCCCGGGAGGAGGCGGAGAAGCTCGAACAGGCCCGCCGCATGGCGCGGCTGGAAGTGATTCCACCGGACATGCGCCGCACGCGGGTGAACTACCGCGGCTTCAATGCCGGGCTCTGGCTGAAAATCGAGAATTGGAAGCCTTCCGGCCTCCGATGGCTGGGCATCGTCGGTGCGCCGGGTAACTGCAAGACCCGCTGCCTCGCCTTGCTCGTGGAGCGGCTGATCCTTGCCGGCACGCGCGTCACCTGGACCACGGCCTTGGAGTTTCAGGACCGGGTGGACGATCTTCGCAGCGACGAGAAGCCCATCGTCTCCGCCGCACGCAGCTACCTGCGCCGCTGCAAGACCTCCGGCGTGATGGTATTGGACGACCTTGGGAAGAACACGTGGACGCCAACCTTGGAGCGGCACTTGTTCGACGTGATCGATCATCGGAAGACTCACGACCTGCCCGTGCTGTGGACGGCGAACACCCACCCTCTGGATCTGCTCCACAGCGGCCAGATCACCAAGGATCGGGCGGGCGCGCTTATCGGCCGTCTGCTGGAGGCATCCCAAATCGTGAAGGTATGAAGGAACCAGCAAGCGCGGTGGTCGGTGGATTTTCCGATGTCGGAGGAGAGAAACTTTCCTTCGCGCAAATCCTAACAGCTCAACGGATTGAGAAGATGATGACCGTGGCGGAGTTGGCCGCGGCAATCCACCGACCACCGAGGACAGCGGAGAATTGGCTTCGTGGCGTGCATGTGCCGGATGTGGACACTCAGGCCTCCGCGCTCGCTGCTTTGGCCACCTCCGGACCATCCGTCCGCCGTCAACGGGAGATGCAGCGCCTCCACGGCCTCACCTGGGACAAGAGCAAGCGCCGCTGGAAGCTCCGGCTCACGCTCGATATGGGCAAGAAGGTCGTAGGCAAGCGTATCACCGTGGCGCTGAAGACCAGCGACGAAGTCGTCGCGATCCAGAAGCGGGACGGGATCGTGGAGGGGTATCGGCGGTTGGGGCTAACGGTGAGGGGAAGGGGGCTTCAGAGGAGTGGTTCACAGTAGGAGCGCGAGCTTCAGCACTTCTCTGCGTTGCCGAGGACAGATTGCGCGTTTGAGGCGCTTTCAAGTTCTATACGGATCCCCGTCGCAATTCTGGATGCTGCCTGCAGGATGATCTTGAGCATCAATAGGAAGATTACCTTCAAGGCCATGAACTGCCGGGTGTCCGTTTGCCATTGGAGAAATCGTTCCCGGTGCAAGGGATTCATGCAACGGTGGGCATAACAACCCCACATGAACGTCTCAAAGACATCGCGATTGGTGACACTGCCGCATCTAGGAGCAGCAACCATACATGGTTCATCCAACGACAGGTTGATTAGAAATCGCTCGCCTTCGACGAGGTCTTTCAGTGCCTCGCCGCAACCACACTCTTCTAGGAGGCTGGGTAGAAGTCTCAATGAGATCCTCTCATTGTCCTGGATCAAAAGCCTAGAACCTAGGAGGAACGAGCGACAATCTTCCTCGTCAAAATCGATGAGCCGCGCTTTCTCCCAGTCGGTTTGAACTTGTACGGTGATGGTTTGTTTGCCGAGAACACTTTGGGCAAGACGGAGAGAATTTAGCTCTTCTACTAAATTCACGAATTCTGTGAGTAAGCTATGCGCCTCAGGAACCATATCTATCGGGTCTCAGGTAATGGAAGCTAGCGACTTCCACGACAAGAAATTACCCGATTGAGGTGCCGGAATCTCACGGGACCACCGTCGTCTCTCGATTGCCGGACTTCGGTGGGGAAAAGTGTTCAAATGAACATTTTTTCCGCCAGCGATTTCCCACCCATCCACTGCACCCATCGCGAAGTCCGAGACCCGGCGGCACTGGTGGAACACCCCCGCAACCCGAACCGCCACCCGCAGAAGCAGATCGAGCTCCTGGCGCGGATCATCCGGCATCAGGGGTGGCGGAATCCCATCGTCGTTTCTGCCCGCAGCGGCTTCGTGGTGGCTGGGCACGGTCGGCTCGCCGCGGCGCGCTTGCTGGGGCTGACCGAGGTGCCGGTGGACATGCAGCCCTTCGAGACGGAGGCCGACGAGTGGGCGCACCTGGTGGCCGACAACCGGCTCGCGGAGCTGGCGGACATGGACGAGGGAAGCCTGGGCGAGCTGCTGCGCGACCTGGGCGAGGTGGAGGAGTTCGATCTCGGGTTGACCGGCTTCGGGGAGGCGGAGATCGACAAGCTGCTGGGCGAGGACGAGGGGGCCGACGACATCGCGGAGGATGCCGATGCTTCCGAGCAGTCCTGCCTGCTGAAGTTCGACGGGCTTTCCATCCCGCTGACGGAGGCGGAGCGGTTGGAACTTCGGCGGCGCATTGATGCCTTCGCGGAGGCGACCGGCTCTTATTTCGGCGTGGTGCGGCAGCTACTGGGCCTCGATGGGGAGGAGGTGGCCGATGTTTGACCCGGCGTATCCCATCGAGCGGCTGAAGCCCGCGCCCTACAACCCGCGGCGCATCAGCGCGGAGGAATTCGCGAAGTTGCGGGAGAGCGTGCGGGCATTGGGCGCCATCAAGCCGGTGATCGCCTCCGAAAGCACGATCATCGCTGGGCACCAGCGCAGCAAGGCGATGCGGGCGGAAGGGATCGAGGTCGCGCCGGTACAGCTCCTCGGGCCGGTGTCGGTCACGGAAGAAATCCGCTTCAACCAGATCCACAACGGCTCCGACATCGACGAATCCGAGGAGTTGGGCGTGAGGGTCCCCATTCTGGATCCGGGCTGGCACGTGGTGCCGGCCGCGCGGGTCCAGGTGGCGAACCCGCTGGCCCGCGGGGCGATCCGGCGGAAGGAGATCCTGCGGCTGCTGACGAAGCATGGTCCTTGGGGCGGGGCAGTGGCGGTTCCAGACGGGCGGGTGATTTCCTCCGGGGACTACGCCGCCTGCTGCGGCCAGCTCGGCTTGCCCCTGCACCTGCGGGTGATTCCCGCGGAGCTGGAGGCGACGGCTCGGCAATACCTCACCGCTTCCTACGGGGTCTATTCCTACGCGCACCTGCCCCGGACCACTTGGGCGCAGGCGCTTGCCCAGATGAACCGCCTCAACGGCGGCGGGAATCGCGAACTGCGGAGCCGGACCTACGAGCACATGGTGCTGCCGAACGTGACGAAGCGGGACCGGATCCTGGACTTCGGTGCGGGGAAGATGGCCTACGTGAAGCGCCTGGCCGCGGCGGGCTATCTGATCCGCGGGCTGGAGTTCTACCTCCAGCGGGACGGGAAGATCGCCCATGGCGAGGTGCAGCGGCACATCGAGGCGGCGGTG
>CAMPGU010000092.1 GCA_946885645.1 uncultured Haloferula sp. | reverse complement strand
GACTTCGGTGACTTTCGAGGACTTCGACGCGCTTCCCCAGGTGGCCGTGGTCTCGGCATCGCTCCAGTTCGGCGCGGGCCGCGAGCCGCGGATCGCCTGGAGCAACCACGAGCGGATGCCGATGCAATTGCTCGATCGCGATTCCCCGCGGCCCACCATCATTCCCAATGTCCGCACGCGCGAGGGCATCCGCCTGCGCTGGTTCGACGAGCATCCCTCGAATCTCTTCGGCTCCGGCCGCCTCGCGGGGACGCCCCATTTCGAAGAAGCCTTGCTTGCGAACTGGAACCCGCGGGCTTCTTTCGCCGTGCGGTCTCCTTGGGAAAATATTGCCGGAACCATCCCTGTCTCCGGTCCCGGGGGCGGCCCGTGGTTTTTCGGTGCCTACACGCGGGATCTCTTCGATCAGGCCGTGAGCTGGGAAGAGCAGGTTCCCGTTCCGCAGGGGGGCCGCCATTATGGGAATCCTTTCGGTCCCCCTCAGGAAGGCACGGGACGCTACGTCCTCTTCGACGTCCCGCGCCACGAAACCGGCGTCATCTCGCTGGCTCAGTTCCAACACGCCAAGATTTCCGACCTGATCTGGCACCCTTCGAATGCCATCGGCAATTCCTTGGCCGATCCGCGGCTGGGGAGCGGGGGGAACAAGGGCCTGGATCACACGGCGGCCATTGCCACGAACACCGTCTCCGCGGGATTCGGCGGGTTCCACGAAGAGGATCTCGGCTGGTCTGCCGACGATCAGCGCGGGGGTGGTGGCTGGGCGGCGAATGCCCGGGCGATCCTGGGCGGGGTGCCGGCGCAGGACAATCTGGTCTATGACCTCTCCTTTGAAGTGAACCGCACGCTCTGGGACCGCTACTACCTCTCCAGCGGCGGGCCGGAGGAAAAATCGAGGTTCCTGGAGGATCCGGAGCAGCATCCGCTGCCGAACGGCCGCATGCGCCTGGCATCTGCCACCCGCGGCACGGCGACTCCCGGAAACCTCGCGGATTTCCACCGGGCCGCCTACCACCTGATGGTCGATGGAGCTTTCAATGTGAACTCGACCCGGGTGGAAGCATGGAAGGCCCTGCTCTCTTCCTCCCGCCGCACCGGCTACGGCAGCGGAGGCGGTGTTCCCTTTCCCCGGGTGCTCGGCGCGCCGGGCGGAGCATGGAAGACGGGAGACATGGTCGATGGCGACGCGGCTTGGGCGGGGCACCGCGAGCTTACGGAGGGAGAGGTGGACGCGCTCGCCGAAGCGATCGTGCAGGAGGTGAAATTGCGCGGCCCCTTCCTCTCGATGGCCGACTTTGTAAACCGCCGGCTCGCGGAGGACGAGACGGGCCGGATGGGGGCGCTGCAGGCGGCGATCGAACGCGCGAACCTGAACCGCGGCATGGTTTCGGCCTATCCCTTGGACAACAAGGACTCGCTCCCCGATTACGGGCATCCGGATCACATCGGGGATGCGAGCCGCCTGGAGCAGACGCTCAAGCCCGCATCGAAGGCATGGGGTGCCCCTGCCTATCTCACGCAGGCGGATGTCCTCCAGGTGCTCGGCCCGGCGCTTTCCGCCCGTTCGGATACGTTCGTGATCCGCGCCTACGGGGATGCGGTGGACGGCGGCGGTGTCCTGCAGGCTCGGGCTTGGTGCGAGGCCGTGATCCAGCGTACGCCCGAGCCGGTGAGCGCCGATGAAAGCGGCATCAATCCGGTCAATTCCGGCAAACCCGGCGACTTCGGCAGGCGCTTCGTCATTTCCTCCTTCCGCTGGCTCCCGCCCGCCGAGATTTGATCCCGTGCGCCGCATGAAGTTCCGGTTTCTGATACTCGTTCTAGGATGGTTGTCGGGCCTGTCCCCCCTATACGGGCAGGGAGGCGCGCGCGAGGTCCGGTTCCTTCCGGTAGGGGACATTCCCCCTTTCCGGCAGGAGATCCGGGACGGCGTCGCCTATGAGCAGGAGCCGCCTCCGGGCAGCATCCCGCCTCGCGAGCTGGTGATGGGCTCGGGACCCGACGCGCGGGAGATGCCTTTGTCGCTCGGCCGGGTCAGCGAAGCGCGGAAGGTTCCGGGGGGCAAGGGGCCGCTCGTCCTGCGGAAAAAGGGCGCAGGCGAGGAGGGCGCGCCGTGGCTCGATCTCGAGCGGCCGGAGGAAGGGGACTTCCTGGTCATCCTATGGCGCGATGCGAAAACCAAAAGTTGGGAAGCTCCGCGTGCGCTGGTTCTCCCGGACGGACCCGGGGTGGCTCCGGCGGGATCGGTGAGGGTGGTCAACGTCACGCCTGTCAGCATCGCGATCATATTCGAAGGATCGAGGATTGCCCTGCCCCCGGGGAAGACCTGGCAGAGGGCGGTGGAGAGCGGCAAGGAGGCCTCGATCCAAATCGGTGCGGTCGATGCCTCGGGAAATCTCCGCCGCATCCACGCGGGAAGCGTTTTCCAGAACCCCGGGGAACGCACCCTGGTGACGGTGTATCGCGCGGACGGAGTGGATCCCCGCCGGGCGCTCAAGGCGGTGGTGCAAAGGGAGCCGGTGGACCCGGCGAAGCGGTGATCCGGCCCGCCCGGTCGGGGAGCGGGGGAGGCGCTGCCTCTTGCTTGTGCGGGCGGAACTGTCAGTCTTCGCGCTCATGCGCTACTGGCTGATCAAATCCGAGCCTGACGTTTTCTCCATCGATCACTTGCGGAAGGCGAAGCGCGAGCCGTGGAGCGGCGTGCGCAACTACCAGGCCAGGAACTACATGCGGGACGACATGAGCCCGGGGGATCTGGCGCTTTTCTATCACTCCAGCACCACGCCGCCGGGAGTGGCCGGGATCGCGAGGGTAGCGGGCGAACCTTATCCTGATCCTACGCAGTTCGATGCGAAGTCGGAATATCATGATCCGAAGTCCTCAAAGGAGAACCCGCGCTGGATGTTGGTCGATTTCGACTTCGTCGCGAAGTTCGGCGAGGCGGTGACGCTCCAGCAGATGAAGGACGACCCGGCTCTGGAAGGAATGATGGTGCTGCAGAAGGGCACGAGGCTTTCCATCACTCCGGTGGAGGCGAAACACTTCCGGCACGTCTGCAAGCTCGCGGGCTGGAAGCCTTGAACCATGCCGGAAGAAACGGTCAATCCTTATGCTCCGCCTACCCAGGACGTGAGCGGAGTGCCGGCGGAGGCGCGCTTGTGGTGCGTGGTGGATGGCTATCTGGCCGTGCGGGACGGAGCGTTTTTGCCTCCCGTGGACTTGGAGGGGGATGGCAGGGGCGATCACCTGACGCCGGTGGTGAGGCAATGCTCGGTGAGCTTCCGGCGCGTCTCGGGAACACCCGCCGCCGTGCGCTTCCGCGGCTATACGTCGGTGGCTTCTTTCAGGGGGCGGGGCACCCGGACCAAGGTGAGGAATTGGATGTCCGGCATCGGGTTGTTCGGCTTGATCGGAGGTATCTTTTTGAACAACGCCGGATCCGAGGCGATCCTGGGAGAGGCTTTCGCAGTCGATGGCCTGAGCATCGCCTTGATCTTCGGTTCGTCGGTTTGGCAGATGCTTGATTCCGGCGTGCGTTGCAGGGGCACAAGGGATGGCTGGTTTTACCTCAAAGGGATTTCTCCCGCTTCGCTGGCGCAATTTGCTGCAAGATCGGAAGAGGCCCCCGTGCCCCGGTTACGGAAGGTCTATAGATTCTACGAGCATAGGTTGCCTCTGACAGTCCTGCTCCGGAACTACTGGTACAATCCTTGGGCAGTCATCTTCCTTGCCGTGTTAAAGGCACGCCGCTCCTCCGCGCTGGAGAGCCTTTTGCTCCACCACGGCGAAGCCACCGGCAAGCCGTGGAGCCAAGGAGATCCGCAACTGATGGAGCAGTGGGAATCGGAGACCCGCGGCACCGAGATGGAATCCTGGACAGGGGTTGGTGCCGCCGCGATTTGTCCGCCCAGCGGTTTCTCGAAGTTGGAGCTCCTGACCTACGCCTCTCCGGACAGGAAGCTTTTCGCGACGCTGATGGTGAACCGCGTTTCAAACCGGGCGCTTTTCAGGGAAATCCGGCAGGCCGTCATCCGCTCCTGGACGGAGGGCCAGTGCATCCAAACCTGCACGCCTCCCTGCCTGCCCGTTTGTCCGCCGCAGATCGACCGGCGGAAGATGAAGGGGAACTTGCCCCGTCTGCTGGCCGGGCATCGCGCGCACGCGGGTGAGCGGGCTTTGAGACCGGTTGCGGAAGGGGAAGAGCTTGCGTCGCTTTTGGCCGAGGAGGCCGGGCACGAAACGGCGAGCTTGTCGGCGGCAGGGTGGCTCGGGCCGTTGGAGACGATGGAGATACCCGAATATTCCGTGAAGCCGGGCCCTCCGCCCTTTCCGGTCGGAGCCGGCCGGGATTACTCGCCCACGGCAGCCACCCGTTGATCCTTCCCGACCGCAGCGCTCGTTCCATCCGTTCCGGTCACGCGGATCTCGTTGGCAACGATCAAGATGCCCGGCAGACCGCGCGCGGTGGATTCCGCGGCGAGACGGGCCTCCGGGGTGGGAGCGGTGCCTGTAAGGGTCATCTGGCTGCCCGCCACGGTCGCGCTGACATCTGCCCCCTTCAGGCGGGGATCTGCGGCATAGGCGTCGTCCAAGGCCTTCAGGGTAGAAGCAGGCTTGGCGATTTTCCCGCGCAGGCCTTCCATGGCCAGATCGCTGTTGATCATCACGTCGTCCGCCCACACTTCCGTCACCCCGGTCACGTGCGCACGGTGGACGAGCTGATCTTTCTCGCTCGTGCTTCCCAATTCGCCGCCGAGGCTGACGACACCATCCTTCACCGCCACGTCGATGGTGATGCCGGCGCAGAGCGGATCATCGGCGACCATGTGGAGGATCTGCGCACGGATCCCCTCGTCGGTCCGCACGGTGTCGAAAGTGACTTCAAGGCGGTTCTCGATCTCCTTGATTCCCGGGACTTCGGTGGCGATTTCCCGGGCGAGTTCCTGTTCATCCCAGCTCCCGATCTGACCGCCCAGAGTCGCGATGCGGCGGTCCACGACGACCTTCACCCGGGAGGCGTCCAGCGCGGGATGATTCGCCAGACGCTGACGGAGACGCTCCGCCAGGGTGGAGTCCTTTGCGAGGGGGTCGCGGATCTTGAGCTGATTCACCACCGCCCGTACATCCGCGGTGGCCATGGCGCGGGCGGCCGCACGTTCGGCCTGCTCGAGGGACAGGGTGGTACCGGTGAGGATGGCGATCCCATTGACAACGGAGACGTCCACTTTGATGCCGATCATGATGTTGTCGGCCTGGACATCCATCTCGATGAAACCGGCGGTATCGGTATCGTCGGCAGGACCGGCTTCCGGGGTGGCGTTCGCCGTTGCGAGCGCCATGGCGAGCATCGTCCAGCGGGTGGAGCGGAAAAAGATCGAAGCTTTCATGGCTTTGCGAAGGTAGGCGGGCGAGGGGCGCCCGCTGATTCCCTTGATCTCTCGCAAGGCCCGTGCCACGCGGATATGCCCGCTCAGGCTCAGATGGTTAGCTTTTCCCGACAACCGCGGACCGGACCGAAATAGGGGAATCTACCGCGCGACGCGCATGGCCCTGCCGTGCAGAAGGCACGTTACTCTTCCTCACCGGACGCGCCGTCGGCTTCGACCTGCGTTTCGTCCGCTTCACCGCCAGATCCTTCAACTGCCGCCGCTTCGCTTTCAGTCTCCGGTTCAGGCATCCGGCCGCCGCTTTCAAGCAGCATAAGCACCTCCTCCTGAACCCTTTCCACCTGATCGAGCGGAATATCCGGGTCCCGCACGATGAAAAGATCGCCGAGTTTCCGGTGTTCATAGACGCGCAGGATTCCGGATGGTGTCCGCTGGGTGTCGGTCTCCCGGAGCACCTTCTGGCGCTCGAGCATGACGGCCAGGATGTAGCGGACGTTTTCGGTGTGGTCTTCCTCCTCTTCTACCAACCGGCGAAGCAGGTCTTCCGGGCTTTCCTTCTTGAAGGCATCCGGCTTTTCCCCCGCGACGGGGGCGTGATAGACGGCTTTCCAGAAGGAGAAGGGCCGCTCATCGGTGTCGGCGCGCGCTTTCCAAGCGTCGATGCAGAAGTCCTTCCGCAGATATCCCGAGGATTCCGGATCGGGAAAAAGCGCCGTCATGATCGTCTCGCCGTCTTCAAAGTGACGATCGGTGGCGGCACAGGACCGGCCGCGCGAGCGGATGTGCCAGGATTCGGGAAGGGCCATTGGGGAATCGGGTCTCGGAAATCGGTCGGGGAAAACTGCGGCACCTCATGCCTCGGTGGGCAGGAGCTTCCGCAAGGTCTGGTAGATCGGCCTGCCTGCCAAGCGTCGCTGGAAGAGATAAATCGCGATCGATCCGAAGATCAGGTTCGGCAGCCAAGCGGCCCAAGCCGGAGGGAGGTGGCCGGAATCGCCGAAGCTGAGGAAAACACTGGATACAAACAGCATGCCGGCGCAGAGAAATACCGCCATCGCCACGCCGCCGCTGGTACCCCGCCGGGAGAAGACGACGCCAAGCGGGGTCGCCAGGAGGACGACGATGAGGCAATTCAGGGGCTGCGCCCAGCGGTAGTGCCACTGGGTCAGGTGGCCGCCACGATTCGCCCAGGCACCCTCGGGATTTTCTTCCAGCCAGTCGTTGAGGTCGGGGATCCCGAGTTGCTCCGCAGGCAAACCGGGCCGGATGATCTGGGTGGGAACTTCGTCCCAATCCGCGATCGTCAAAGGATCCGGGAGGTTTTTCTCGAAAACGGGGGGTGAGCCGGGTTTGCAGAGCTGCTTGCGGACGTCCGTGAGGATCCAGTCGTGGGTCATCGGGGACCACGCGGCGTGCTTCGCGGTGATGATGGTCTTCAGCGTGCCATCCTGCCGTTCCTGGATGACGGTCACGTCCTCCAAAGGAGCCCCTTTCTGATAGTCCGGCGGGAACGCTCCCACCATCCACAGGCGGCGGGCGACGATATTCCGGTAGCGGATGTTCGGTTCGGCGACCCCGTCCTGCCCCTTCGCTTTCCGGAGGATAGCATTTTCAGCGGCCACGGCGGCGGGAGCCCACTGGTAGTTCAGGCCGGCGCAGAGGATCGCGGCGAGGGCACCCGCGACCATGAAGGGTGCGGTGAGGCGGGCGAGCCCCCGGCCGGTTTGGATCATGGCGACGATTTCCCGCGAGCGGGAAAGTTTCCCCAGGCAATAGAGCACCGAGAGAAGCAGGCTATAAGGGAGAAGCATCACTACGATCTCCGGCAGCCGGGCGGTGTAGAGCTTCAGGGCGAATCGGGCGGCATTCGAGCTTCCCTTCAGATCATCGAGGTTGTCGCCCAGATCGGAGACGATCCAGATGATGAAGAGGCCGCCCAGGCAGATGAAGAAAATGGAGAGAAACTGGCGGGTGACGTAGCGGGCCAGGGTGTCGCCCATCCAGTAGAAGAGGCCTGCCAAGGCGGGCAGGAAACAGAGGGCGACGGCGATCACCGGGCGCAGGGAGTGGGCCCGCTCCTGAACGTTCGGGAAATTGCTCAATTGCTGCCGGACATTCTCCTGCTCGACGGGCCCGATTTTCAGGGCGAGCAGGGCACCGCCGAGGGCGAGCAGCAAGGGAACGAGGACACGCGGCATGGCAGGAGTTGGCCGGAAGCATGCGATCCCCGCCCGGTTTGTAAAGATCGCCCGTTTGGTGCTTGGCAGCGGCCCGGCTCCCCGGTGCAAATGCCGCATGATTTCCGCCCTTGAGGGACAGCCGCTTCCCGACGCGTTCGTCGAGGAGATCGGACTGGCATTCTCGAACGCGGGCAGCCTCGCGCGCTCGCGGGATTTCGAGTTCCGGGCGGAGCAGCAGCAGCTTGCGGTGGCCGTCGCGGAGGCGCTGGTCGGGAAGCGCTGCCTCGTCGCGGAGGCCGGAACCGGCGTCGGGAAATCGCTGGCTTATTTGCTGCCGACGGCCCGCTACTCCCTGCAAACGGGGCGGAAAGCGATTATTTCCACCCACACGATCAACCTTCAGGAACAATTGGTCCGGAAGGATATCCCGATCGTGCGGAAGCTGCTGGGCGAGGAGCTGCCCGCGGTCTTGCTCAAGGGCCGCCAGAACTACCTTTGCCCGATGCGCCTGAAGCGAGCCTTCGAGCAGGCGGGCGACTTGTTCACCTCCACGGAGAACGACGAACTGGAACAGATCCGCCGCTGGGCGGAGGGGACCAAGGACGGCACGCTGAGCGACCTCGACTTCCAGCCATCCATGAAGGTCTGGCTGCAGGTGTGCTCGGAGGCGCACGTGTGTACCGCGCGCCACTGCGGACCGCGGGGCAATTGCTTCTTTCAAGAGGCGCGGAAGGCGGCGGGGGAAGCTAACCTCATCGTGGTCAACCACACGCTATTCTTCGCCCTCCTCGATACGGGGGATGCCTTCGAGGAGGAGAAGCCGTCCGGCTTTCTCTTTCCCAATGATTTCGCGATTTTGGACGAAGCCCACACGCTGGAGCAGGTTGCCGCGATCCAACTCGGGCTGCGCCTCAGCCAAGCGGGCATGCGCTTCGATCTCCAGCGTCTCTATAACCCCCGGACACGGAAGGGCTTGCTGAGATCCTTCCGGAAGGCATCCGCCCTGCTGGCGGTGGATGAGGCGCTGAAAGCGGCCGACGATTTCTTCGGCAATCTCGGGAATGCCGCCCGCTTCGGCGAGTATTCGAAGGAATGGCGCGTCCGCGAGCCGGAGTTGGTACCGAATTCCGTCGCGGAGCCGCTCCGCCGGCTCTGGCAGGAGATCGACGCCCTTGCCGCCGACGTGGAGAGCGAGACCACCCGTGCGGAGCTCCAGGACGCATCCAGGAAGCTGCGCGAGGCCCACGGGGCTATCGGCTGCTTTCTGGATCAGAGCGGGGAGGACAACGTCCACTGGATCGAGCGCTCCGGCCGCGACGAAAGCCTCTTTTCGCTGCATGCCGCGCCCGTGCGTGTGGCGGACAAGCTGCGGACGCTCCTTTTCGCGCCGGGGAAGACCTGCGTGATGACCAGCGCCACCCTGGGCGTGGGAGATCCGGATCTGAGCTGGTTCCGCGGCCGCGTGGGGGCCGAAGACGTGCCCGCGTTGTGCATTGGCAGCCCTTTTGATTTCGAGAAGCAGATGAAGGTCTGCATTTGGAAAACCATGCCGGAACCCTCGTCGCCGCAGTATGGAAAGGCGCTCGTGGAGGCGATCCGGACGGCCGTGGAATTCAGCGAGGGCAAGGCCTTCGTCCTCTTCACCAGCTACCGCACGATGCGGGATGCGGCCGAGAAATTGCGCAGCCATTTCGAGGGGAAAGGGTGGCGCCTGCTCGTGCAGGGCGACGGCATGCCCCGCCACCGGATGGTGGAGGAATTCCGCCGGGATACCGATAGCGTGCTCTTCGGGACGGACAGCTTCTGGACGGGAGTGGATGTGCCGGGGGAGACGCTTTCGAACGTGGTGGTGACGCGGCTGCCCTTCGCGGTGCCGGATCACCCGCTCACGCAATCGCGGCTGGAAGCGGTGGAAGCGGAAGGGGGAAATCCCTTTATGGAGTATTCAGTCCCGGAGGCGATCCTGAAGCTGCGCCAGGGCGTGGGGAGATTGATCCGGACGGCCAAGGACCACGGTCTGGTATGCATCCTCGACAACCGGATCCTTACCAAACGCTACGGCAGGCTGTTCCTGGACGCCTTGCCAGCCGCGCCGGTGGAGATCGTGCAAGGGTGAGCTAGCGCCGGCGCGCCAAGGGTTCCAGTGCTTGTATGGCGCTTTTCAATTGGCGGGCGCTCCACTGCCCGGGGGCGGTCGGGGCATCCCCGATGTAGCCGTAGTTGAGGACGGAACCGTACTGGGCACACAGCAGGCGCGAGACCGGCGCGAGGGGTCCCATCCCCATGAGCGAAAGGGGCAACACGTCCACGGTCTTCAGGAGCTCCGCGAGGCGCGCGAGATCGCTTGCCGAGTGGAGGCGGATGGCGGCTTTGAAGCACGCCGCGCCGGCTTCCGCCGCTTCCTCGGCCATGGCTGGG
The DNA here is from genome assembly GCA_946885645.1 of uncultured Haloferula sp. Next base: position 3,472 of record CAMPGU010000092.1, on the reverse strand, counting down.
ATCCGGTCGAAAGAATCGGCCCGGCCCTCGAAATCGTGCCATGAGGCCACCCAGGGGAGCCCCCGCTCCCGGAGATTTTCCAGCAAACCCGCCATGGCATCCGCCGAGGCGAGCTCGAGATCGACGAGCGTCGCCTCCTCAAGGATCCGGGAAAGCATCGACCGGCGTTGATCGGGAGAGAAATCCCCGGCTCCGCCCTCATCGCCGCGGCGCGCGGTGAAGAGCAGGGGCAGGCCGCTCAGATGCGACCAAGGACGGGATGATGTTAGCACACCTTCGGCCTCCAGCAGGTCCAAGCGGAGCTCCACCAGATCGCAGGCATCCCGCAACTCCTCCGCGCGGGCCTCCGCCAAGCTCTTCGCATTGCCGAAGCTTCCCACCGCCAAGGGTTTCGCGGGGTCTAGCAGGGCGTGCATGCGGCTCATGCGCGCAGCAGAAACGCCGGTACGACGAACTGTCAACCGCATCGGTCGATGCTCCGCAGTTTCGTTGTAAATACCTGACGGATTTTTCTCCGCTAACGTGAGGATTTCTCTGGTCAATCCCGGGAGCCATTCCCTAGTTCTCCAAAAACCAAAAGCCCACCATGAAACATCGTTTCGCAATCGCACGTAGGTCGGCACTCGCCGTTTTCACCGCTTCCGCCGCCGCTTTGTCGTTTTCCGCAACGGTGAATGCGCAGGGCAAGGGAGAGATCAGCCCGCCGGTTTTCGATAATCTGCCGTCCCCGGAGGTTCAGACGGGAAAGAGCAAGACCTTCAAGCCGAAGGATTGGCTGGAGGTCGAAGCCGGCATCAAGATCCCCGCCGCGAATGCCGAGCAGAAGAAGGCCGGCTTCATCAATCAGGTCACCGTGAAGTGGTATGTGGCCGTGAAGAATCCGGAGGGCAAGGGCGTCATCAAGCTCAGCAAGACGATCAATCATATCAATGTCCCGGTGGACGAGGAGGTCTTCAGCTCCGTTTACATGTCCCCCAGCGCGCTCAAGCGCCTGACCGGTGCCGACCGCGCGAGCAAGGGTGCCGTCGAAGCCGTCGGCATCGAGGTCCTGGTGGATGGCGAGAAGGTCGCCCAAGCGGCCGTGAAGCAGAAAGAGGGCTGGTGGAATGCCGGCAGCCTTTCCGACCAGAGCGACAAATTCCCTCTTCTTAGCAAGGACGAGACTCCCTTCCAGATGCTCTGGTGGGACCGCTATGCCGAGATTCAGAAGGAAAACTGATTTTTCCTCCCCCGGCATCCCAGCGTCAAACCCCGTTTTTTCCCAAAGCCCGTCATGGCTGACACACAGTCCTCAATTGCCCTCAACATCGGCTCCCAGCGCGTGAGCATGGCCGTGTTCGAACCGTCCAAATCCGGCGGTCTCGTTCTCAAGGCCTACGACAGCGAAACGATCCTGGCCGATCCCGCCACGGAAGCATCCCGGCCCGCCCAAGTGGGGTTCGCGATCACCCAGCTTGCCCAAAGACTCAAGGTCGGCCGCTCGAAGGTCCGCTATGCGGTTGCCGGGAGCTCGGTCTTCACCCGCTTCGTCAAGCTGCCGCCGCTCGACGACGACAACATCGAGCAGCTCGTTACTTTTGAGGCGCAGCAGCACGTGCCTTTCCCGCTCGAAGAAGTCGCATGGGACTACGAGGTGCTCGAAAGCGCGGGCGAAAAAGAAGTGGTCATCGTAGCCATCAAGGCGGATTCCCTGGATGAGCTCAACGAGTCCGTGACCGCCACCGGCCTGAGCACTGCCGAGGTGGATGTGGCTCCGATGGCGCTGTACAATGCCTTCCGCGCGGCTTATGCGAACGTTTCCGATCCGGTGCTCCTGATCGACATCGGCGCGAAGACGAGCGATCTGCTCTACATCGAGGGCAAGCGCTTCTTCACCCGCAGTGTCGCGATGGGCGGCGTGGCGGTCAGCACGGCGATCTCGAAGGAATACGGGGTGCCCTTCGCCGAAGCGGAGGCACACAAGACGCAGAGCGGCCTGGTCGCCCTCGGCGGCGGCCACACCGAGCAGCTTGACGAGACCACCGCCGCGCTGGCGATGACGATCCGCAACACGCTCGGCCGTTTGCCCGCGGAAATCGCCCGCACGACCAATTACTACCGGAGCCAGCACGGCGGCAATGCGCCGAAAATGGTGATCCTGGCGGGCGGCGGTGCCAATCTTCCCTACACGAAGGAGTTCTTTGAAGAGAAGCTTCACCTTCCCGTGGAGTTCTTCAATCCCGTCGGTGCCATTTCCGTCGGCAAGAATGTCGATACGGACAAGCTGGGCCGCGAAGCGCACCTGATGGGTGAGCTGGTCGGTCTCGGCCTGCGCAGCACCGGCAAATCCTCGATCAATATCGACCTGGTTCCGACCAAGGTCCAAGCCGCCCGTACCGCGGACAAGCAGAAGCCCTTCTTCATCGGGGCTGCCGCGCTATTCCTCGGCGGCCTGGCCGTCTGGGGAGTTCTTAACATGCTCGCCGCCAGCAAGGCGGAGGACAAGACGAAGAGCCTGGTGGATCAGAAGGAGAAGCTGGAAAGCATCGCCAATCCGATCAACGCCCAGTTCAAAAAGCAGGACGCCTTGGTGGCGCTGGCCAACCAGTACACCAAGGCTGAGGCGGACCGCACCTTTTGGCTCGATCTCCTTCAGGAGCTCCGGGCCGGTTTCGCGAGCGACGCCGCTTGGATCACCGATCTCGAGCCGCTCTTCGATTACCAACCCCTCGACGACGCCAAGAAAGGCAAGCCGATCGTGAAGGGTGAGTTTGCCGCTGCCAATTACGGCGTTTCCGTTCTGGAGAACGTGAAGGTGGACGTCCCGGTAGGAAGGGGTCAGAAACCCGCTCCGGGCGCTCCGGAGCAGATTCCGACCGCCAATGCCGTCCGGATAAAGGGCTTCTGGCGCGACAACCCGCGCGCGGGCAACCTCGTGTATGACCTCTTGAAGCGGCTGCGCGAGCGGCCCCAGCATTTCAAGTTCGAGGCGATGACCGTGCCGCCGAAGGACGCCAAGGGTAACCCCAAGGGTAAGGCCGAACTCGTCACCTTGAAGGACGAGGATATCGTTCTGGATTTGCAGACCGCCCCGGCCGAATCCGATTTCGCCGCTCCTTTCGAGCTGATCATCCCGCTGTCCCGCGAGGTCCCCATCAAGTGATTCAAAACCCTTTCATCAAGCCTCGACCATGAGCTGGATTCAGGAAAACCGTTTTGCCGCCGGTCTGGGCGGCGCCACCGCCGTCGCCGCCGCCGGCTTGATCTTCTGGGCCATGTCCGGAAGCTCCAAATACAACAAGGCGAAAGAAGAATACGATGCTGCCGTCGCCGCCGTGGACAACATGGAGAATGCGAAGCTCTATCCGAAAGACGAGCTCCGCATTGCCAAGAAAGCCGCGGTCGATGAATACGAGAAGGCAGTGGGGGAGATGCAGAAGGCGTTCGACGCGTTCCGTGTCCCCACCCCGCCGAACGTGGAGCCGGACGCTTT
>CAMPGU010000091.1 GCA_946885645.1 uncultured Haloferula sp. | reverse complement strand
AGCCGGTGCCCCCGCCCGTGGCGCGGCAGGAACCAAACCTGGCGGCCGCCTAGAGTGCCGCCGACCAGCACGTCCGAAGGCGGCCCGAAGGGAGTTTCGACCGCCCGCTCCTCGGTTTTGCCGAAGCCCTCGATCTCGTAAAGTCCGCTTCCACCGATGATCCCGATCGCCGCTGCCATACGTGGATTTCTAGGCAGCGGCCCGCAAAGCGTCGAGCCCGATGGGAGGGCGCCTTTCACCGCTTTTTCACGAAATGGTTGAATGTCCTCCCCCTGAGCCTGCGTTACTTTCTGCAGCGCCACTTGGCGCCCTCATGTCACACCACCATGCTTCCGGGCGAGAAAGCCCCGGCCGGCTCCAGGCGCTCGCCTTCCACCTGAAATGCCGGGCACTACAAGTCCGTCGGGCCGTCCGGGAATCCGGTTCGCGGCCTCCCCGGCACACCTCTTCGTCCCGCCACGCCGCGGCACCGGTGATCGCGGAGAAACGCGCGCCGCTATGGAGCGACGTGACCCCGGCCGAATTTCCGCTCACGGCAGGGAAGGTGGAGAATCTTCGCCGCGCGGCCGGAGCCTTCGACGGCATCGAGATTCCCGCGGGGAGCCTTTTCAGCTTCTGGCGCCAGCTCGGCAGGACCACCCGGTCCAAAGGCTTCACCGAGGGCCGGGAACTCCGGGAAGGCTGCCTGGTGCCCGCGGTAGGGGGCGGACTCTGCCAATTGAGCGGGCTGCTTTACCAAGCCGCGCTGGAGGCAAGGCTGGAGATCGTGGAGCGCCATGCGCATTCCCGCGCGGTGCCCGGCTCTTCCGCCGAGAGCGATCTGGATGCTACCATCTTCTGGAACTACGTGGACCTCCGCTTCCGGAGCGATGCCGCTTGGCGGATCGAGGTGGAATTGACGGCGGCGGATCTGGTGGTGCGGATCCGCTCGCCCCGCGGCAGCCGCGCCACGGTCCCTCAAGCACTTCCCGAGGCAGCCCCGCGGGCCGCTCCCTCCGGCGACTGCCTCGCTTGCGGCATGATGGAGTGTTTCCGGCATCCGGCCGCCACCGCCGCTCATGCGCCATCGATGGGACACTCCGCCTTCCTGCTGGATGCCTCCTGGCCCGAGTTCGACCGCTGGTGCCGCAGCCATGCGCGCGAGGGCGACCGGTGGTTCGTGCCGCTGGACGGTCGCCGCTGGAACAAGCCGAACTACCGCTGGTCCCCGCCGCACGGCGTCACGGTGCGGCATGCGACTCTCACCACGCTGCTGCGGTCCTTCCGCCAGCGTCGCCTGCCCGCACAGGGTGCCGGGCGGCAGTTGAGCCTGATGGCAGGTGAAGCCAGCCTCGCGCGCCGCTACGCGGAAATGCTCGATCCCGAATGCAGGCATGTCGTGGTCTCGCAAAACCTGCTGCCCCACCTCTGGAAGACCGGGGCGCTCGGCGGGCGAAGCTTCGATGTCCTGATCAACCGCTGGCCTGTGGAGGAGCTCCAGCGCCGCCTCGATCTGGCCAAGCGAGCCCACCCCGGCTCCACCACCTTGGCAGATTTCCGGGCCGATCCCGGGTTGCTGCAGGCGGAAAACGCGGCACTTGCAGCGGCGGCCCGCCTGATTACCCCGCACAGGGCGATGGCTGCCTACTTCGGGACCCGCGCCTGGCTGCTGGACTGGGAGATGCCGACAGGAATCCCGCGCACCGCAGCCCCGGCCGCGACAGTTCTCTTCCCCGCCTCCCCGCTCGGACGCAAGGGCGCCTTCGAGCTCGCCGCGGCCTTCCGCGCCGGGATCGAGGCGGAACTGCTGATCACCGGCCGGGCGAATGAAGGAGCGGCCGATCCTTTCGCGGATATCCACACCCGGCATGGGAGCGCGGCCGATCTTTCGCGCGCAGCCGCGCTCGTCCTGCCCGCTTGGATCGAGCACCAACCGCGGCTCGCCCTGCTGGCTCTGGCGAGCGGAGTCCCGGTGGTCGCGACCGATGCCTGCGGGCTTCCGGAGCACCCCCTCCTCCACGTTCTGGCATCGCCGGATCCTGCCGCGCTCCGGGCCGTCCTCCGCGCGATCCTTCACCCTGCAGCTTCCGCATGCGCCGCCTGCTGATCGTCGTGATTCGCTTGCTTTCGCCTTGCTCCGGGGAGCCGGAAGCGGCTCAGGATGCCTTCGTGGTCGAAACCTGCGCTCCGCTTCCAGGTCCCGAGCGTGCGAAAGCCGCGGCGGAGCGGGTGCGTCCCGGGCTCGCGCGGGCTCTTGCGGAAAAGGGCCTGCATTTCGGCGATCCCGTGTTCCTCCGTGCCTTCAAGGAGGAAGGGCAGCTCGAAATGTGGATCCGCAAGCGCGAGGACGGGAAGTATGCTCTCTTCCGCACTTGGCCGATCGCGGCCCAGTCAGGAGAGCTGGGACCTAAACTTACCGAGGGCGACAAGCAGGTGCCGGAGGGCTTCTATTTCGTACCTCCCGCGGGGATGAAGCCGGACAGCGTCTTTCATCTCGCCTTCAACATCAGCTACCCGAACGCTTACGACCAAGCTCTCGGCCGGACCGGCACCTTCATCATGATCCACGGCAACCGCGTGTCCGTGGGCTGCCTGGCGATGACGGATGAGAAAATCGAAGAGATCTACACCCTCTGCGATGCCGCCCTCAAAGGCGGGCAGGACTTCTTCCGCGTCCACATCTTCCCCTTCCGCATGACGGAGCAGCGCATGGCACGCGCGGAGGGAAGCGAGTGGCTCGATTTTTGGAAGAACCTCCGCGAAGGCTACGACTTCTTCGAGCGGGAGCGGGTGCCGCCCGGAGTGACGGTGGAAGGGGGCCGCTACCGGTTCAAGTAGCCGCCGGGCAAGGGCAGGCCGAACACCCCCTTCATGCCCGGGCGCTGCAGCACCAGAATCGTGAATACCCCCAGTATCGTCCCCAAGGGGACGTTCATGCAGGAAAGGCAGGCCACCACGAAACAGAAGGTCCAGTTCCGCCGGGCGGCGAGCCAGCGGCCCGACAGGAAGAGGCAACCCGCAAAGGCCCACGCCAGCAGGCAGAACAAACCGCCGAAGATGATGAACATCCACCCGGATTCGGCCGGCGGGGCCGGGGAAGACGGGCTTGCCGGCATCTTTCCCATCACCATCGCCGCACCCAGGGCAATGTAAATGATCGGCAGGAACCCGACCAGCGCCGTCAGGACCTAGTGAAACACGGAGAGCAACTTCAGATGCTCCGCATCCTGCATGGCCTGGGGATGAGGAGGCGGTCCCGGTGCTTGCACGGCACCATTGAGCCCCTTTCTCCCCCTTTCCGCGAGCCCAAAGCCCCGCAGCTTTCCCTAACCATCCGTTTTTGACTTCCGCCTCCGGACCGGCTAAGAACCCGCCCGCAAAGCACCCGTAGCTCAGTTGGATAGAGCATCCGCCTTCTAAGCGGACGGTCGCTGGTTCGAATCCAGCCGGGTGCGCTTAATTTTCAGCGAGTTACGTAAAATACCGGAATCGACCCTGCCCTTAACCTGCCCTCATCCTCCTCAGGTCTTCCAATCATGAATGAAGACGAGCAAGCCCTTGGCTTTATCGAATTTAAGCCTGCTATCCTCGTCGCCACGTCCGATCTCGGCGCTTCCTTCAACGCGACAATTGGCGGGGTAAATCTGGGAATCGAGCTGCCTCGCTTGCCTGCAGACAAAAGTGATTTGCACGCCTGCCTCATTTCACCGACCTCCGCGGAGAACCATCCCGAGGGGCGACGGAGATCTTGGGGGGACATCCAGTCGGCGAGCGCTCTTGGTCCTTTGACAGCAAGCGTTGACTGCGCAAGCACGACCCTTACGCGCCGAGAGATCGAGATGGTTTCCGCGGCGCATCTCGAATGGCTTGATCGATTCGGGGCTTTCGTGCGCCTGCTAACTAAACAAGGCACCCTGTCAACTGTCCTCATTGATCGAGCTTCAAGGCCCCAGGTGTCATTCTTCGCCACCGCAGTGCCCCCCTATCGAATGGGCCCCAAAATCAAGATTTCCGTCAATGTAGTAGGGCAAAATCACGGAAGACCGGCGCAGGTAGACGACCTCCGACAAGCCAGCGAATGGGCTTCAAACGGGAAGCTTGTTCCCCTGCCTTATCTTCTCTTGCTCAGCGCGTGTGAGGCCTTCAGAAGTGGTCAGAATCGTACAGCGGTAATTGAGGCCACTACCGCCTTGGAAGTAGCAATCACCACTAAAATCCGCGCGCACCTGCTAACTCAGGCCCCCCCAACATACCGAATGGCTCCTTGAAGGTTACGATGGACTGACTCGAAAGCTCCAGATTCTCGCAAAAGTCTTCGGGAAGGGAACGCTCTCGGTTCCAAGCGGATATCCTCAATTTCGAAACAAGGTGGCTCACGGCGGGCATGATGCACCGCTGAAAGAGGCTCAAGTTCACCTTGAACGCACTTGGATGATGGTCTCGAAGCTGATTCCCGATCTGGCCTGCGACCCATGATTCTCTCACGAGCGGTCGGGACAGCCGCTCCACTCATTTGTAAAACCTCTCGGGATCGCAGAAACCGCCCTGCAGCCGCCTCTGGCATGACTGTATCGATACGATATCCGCGCTTTTACCCGTCGCCTTCACGGCACACCCTGAGATCAAGTCGCCCCACGTTTCAACGTCGGTCGGATGGCTTTGGCCATCCTCAGAATCGTGATCCCAGCGGAAATCCGTGGTCTGAGAAAGGCCTTGAGCGGATGGAATGACAATGGGGCGTGTGGCAATCGTGCAGGCGTAGCAGGCTATGCACATGGCACAGGCGGTTCGGTAAACGGCTTCAGGTTCCATACCCGAGTGTTACAGCGCGGAAGGTCGATTGTGGCCTCGCCTCCACGATTCGCCCCCGCTTGCCTCACGGCTCTAAATCGGCTAATTCGCAATTGCCCGACGAAACCTCCCGGAACCGCTTCGATCGGCCGTTGGCGGCCTTCCTGAGGTAGCCTCGCAGAGCGGCGCGCGGATTGGCCACAGGCGCGCCGTCGAGCTGCCAGCCGCGGGCCTGCATGGTCACCAGCCAATCGACCGCCCAGGCCTCGACTTCCTCGGGCGGAAACATGGCCAGTGTCGAGTCGGCGGACCGCCCCTCCGCGGCGTGGATTTGCAGAGCCCAGCCGCGGGCCTCGTCTTCGGCGACCTCAGGTTGCTTCCCATCGTTCTCGAGCGCGCGGGCGGGTACTCTCCCTAAAATCCCGTCGGAAGGATGCGGGCTTGCACCGCACCCTTCCGACGGGAATTCGGTGTCAGTACGGGTTCCCTTCAGGGTATTCCTTGAAGGGTTCCCTTCGTCTCCCCCCTTTTGGCCACCACCCCTACCCTCATCTGGCCAGAAGGTGGCCGATTGGGGGGAGGGGTCAGCCACCACATCAGGAAATCGGGGATAGATCTCCGCGGTCATTCCCGGCCTTCCGTCACGCCGGATCCAACCCGCCGACTCGAGGCTCTGGAGACAGCTCCGAACGGTGTCCCGCTTCATTGAGCATGTCCGCGAGATACTCGAGATCGACGCATCGCAGCCGCGGCCGTTCGAGCCGTCCCCTGCCCTCCTGCAGACGTGCGCGAGGACACGGAACTCGTGCGGGGTAAGCCCGGCATCGTCCAGCGCCGCGGAGATCCACGCGGGACTCTGGTATCGCTGCTTCATCGTTGGATGGGGTGAGGGGGCGGCGCGTGCCAGCACGCCGCCCCGTCGCGTTGCTCAGTGCCCGCCGGTCCCGTTCCAACGGCTCACGACGGCCAGCACGGCTTCCCGGCACGTCCGCTCTTCGGCTGGCTCGTAGCCCCAGTTGTCGAAGATCAGCTCCGGCACGCCGGCGAGCAGCCGCGGAGTCGAGCCGAGGCTTTCGCGGATAACGTCGCCGAGAACGACATCGGCAAAGCTCTCGGCTCCGCCCTCGATGGCGGCCGCGGCGCAAATCTCCTGCAGGGGGCGAACGTCCGCGGCGGGCAGGTCGGCTTGCCCATCGCGAGAGCTACTGCCGCTGCGGTATGCCGTAGAGGGTCGCGGAGGCGGGCCCTGCACGGTCATCTCGGGACAGGGATCCCGATCCTTCCAAGCGGCGGCAACCCCGCCTTCCGACGATCGACCTTGCCCTGTCCGCCGTCGTCTGGAAGCGTCTGGCACCCCTCCCTCATGAACCAGCAAGACCTTTTCATCGTCCTCGAAGGCATCGACGGCACCGGCAAATCCACCCAGGCGCAGCTACTGGCGGATTGGTTCCGCAGCCGGGGGCGGGAGGTGGTCTCCGGCCGGGAGCCCACCGACGGCCCCTGGGGAAGGCAGATCCGCGCCACCGCCGCGACCGGGAGGCTTCCTCCGGAGGAGGAACTGGAACTCTTCCTCCGCGACCGGCGGCAGCATGTTCAGGAAGTCATCGCCCCTGCCCTCGCCGCCGGGAAAGTGGTCATCCTGGACCGCTACTATTTTTCCACGATGGCCTATCAGGGCTGCCGCGGCTTCGATCCCGGGGAAATCCGCCGTCGCAACGAGGCCTTCGCGCCCCCGCCGGATCTTCTCCTGATCCTGGATCTCGACGTGGACACCGCCCTCTCCCGGATTGGCGGTCGCGGGGACATCGCAAATGAATTCGAAAAGCGCGACTCGCTGGCCAAGTGCCGCGAAATCTTCCTATCGCTCGCGGGAGAACCTTTCGCCCGCATCGTTCCGACGGATCCAGGGCCTGAGGCGGTACAGGCCCGCCTCAGGGAAATCGTGGCCAGCAGCGAGATCCCGGCAGCAAAAAGCGGAGAGTAGTCATCCCACTCTCCGCTCCGCGATTGGAAGCCGGATCCCCGGCAGGATCAGAGATTCCGCTCTTCCTCGGTTTTGAACCACTTGGAATCCCTGCGGAAGTCCGTCTCGATTTCGAGCGCGCGTCCGGATCCGTCCAGGAACAGGCCGGCGGCTTTGCCATCGTAGCGCTCCGTATCGGGCAGGGTGTTCTCGTCCACCAGGCCCATCGCACCCTTGCGGGTATCGGAGAGGACGAGGATCTCGGAAGGCTGCTTGAAGCTCGCCTTGCGCTTGGCACCGTCGTCGCCAGCGGCCTCCGCATAGCGTCCGACGATTCTGGCGTTCCAGCCGTAGGAAACGGTGGAGTCGATCCGCTTCACGTCGAAGTCCTTGTCGTTCGGGCTCTTGAATTTCCCGAGTTCGGACTCGTTGTCCGGATCCTTCACCAGCAAGCCCCACCAATAGCGGTTCTGCGAGTCGTCGCGCCATGTCGGCAGGATCCCGGCATTGTCCTGGGTGTAGCCCTCCACCATCACGCCGATGCTGCGGACGTTGTTGATATTCGCCGACATGCGCGATTTCAAAATGGCGCTTTTGGCGAAGCCGAAGACGAGCCCCGCGAGCACCAAGATGATGACAATGACCACCATCAATTCCACCAGGGTGAAGCCCCCGGCACGTTTTCCGATTCCTGGTTTTTTCATGTGTAAAGTCCGGCGTGGTTCAGGCCGGGAAACGTCGGGCGGGACGCTCTCGCCGAGCCTGTCTCCAAAGGCATCACTTCCGGGCGGCGATTCAACCCGAAATCCTCCGGATCCCCCGATATCCCTCGAAAAGCGCCGCGCGCTCCCCTCACCAGACGAAAACGAGGGGCGGAACGATGATCTTTACGGGCGAGGAGGTATCCTGCGCACTTTCTTCCAGCGAGGTGACCACACCTCCCTGGAATTCCACCACGGTCTTGCCCTTCTCCACCTGGGTCACGTGGGAAACCTGCCGGAACACCTGGCCTGAAATCGGGTCGCGGACGTAGTTGTAATGCGTCACCTGTTCATAATCGACGTATTCCCAGCGACCGGACTGCCCTCTCTCGGTCTGCTTCACCCGGGTTTTGGTGGGGCTGCCGCGGGATTTGGAGACCTCCTCCGGCGTCATGCCGATGGCCAGTTCCTTGTTGTCGATCAGCTCCTGGACTTCGAGCTGGCGCTTGTGGAGCTTCTTGAGGTTTTCCACGAAATCCGGATCCTTGGAAGCAAAGGCGTGCGGGCCGACCCAGCCGGAAATCCCGTGCCGGGTCCCCTCCCCGCGCACCTTATAGGCCTTTTCGGTCATGGCCTCGAGCACCACCGTCTGGTCCGCCTTCAGGGTGCCCAGCCGGTTTTTCCCGTTCTTGTCGGAAAAGACGGGCGCTTCCTTCAGCACCCGCAGCTCGATCGGCTTTTGCACGTGCTCCGCCAGGTGGACCACATCCGGATCCCGGTCGATCAGCGACTTTCGCTCCACGCGCTTCACTTGGGCGGAAGCGGGCAAAAAGAGAGAAAGAAGCAGGGCGGGCACCAGCGCGGCTTTCATAGCGGACGAAAAATAGCGTTTCGGGAGCCGGAACGAAAGCTCCTCTTTTACCTCTGACGCCGCGCCGCCCGCGCTTATTCGGCAATTTTGCGCGGCACACCGGCGCAGGCAACCCTGTCGGGCGGATTTCACGTTCGATGTTGGACCTTCGACATCCGCCGTTCAAGATGGGGCCGTGACCGGCCCGCTCTCGCAGAAACTCTTCGCCACCGCCAAGGGCCTCATCCCGGGCGGTGTCAATTCCCCTGTCCGTGCCTTCCGGAATGTCGGGGGCGAACCCTTCTTCGTCCGCCGCGCCAAGGGCAGCCGGATCGAGGACGTGGACGGGAAGACCTACATCGACTACATCGGATCCTGGGGCCCGAATATCCTCGGCCACGCACCGACGGTGGTGACGAATACCATCCACGAAGTGGCGAAGGACGGCATTTCCTTCGGCATTCCGAATCCCTTCGAGGTCGAAATGGCCCGGACGATCACCGAATGGGTGCCATCCGTGGAAAAGGTCCGCATGTGCTCCTCCGGCACGGAGGCCACCATGTCCGCCATCCGGCTGGCACGCGGCTTCACGGGCCGCGACTACATCGTGAAGTTCAACGGCTGCTACCACGGCCATAGCGATTCCCTGCTGGTGGCCGCCGGGTCCGGCGCGCTGACCCACGGGAAGCCGGACTCCGCGGGCGTCCCGGCCGCCTTCGCGGAAAAAACCATCGTGCTCCCCTACAACGACCCGGAGGGTCTCGAAGCGATCTTCGCGGCGCAGGGAGAACAAATCGCCGCCATCATCGTGGAGTCCTATCCCGCCAATGCCGGCCTCGTCTTTCCGAAGCCGGGCTATCTGGATCTGCTTACCTCGATCACGAGGAAGTATGGCGCGTTGCTGATCTTCGACGAAGTGATGACCGGCTTCCGCCTCGGCAAGGCGGGCGTGCAGGGGATCGAGAACCTCACCCCCGACCTGAGTTGCTTCGGCAAGGTGATCGGCGGGGGCCTGCCGGTCGGGGCCTTCGGCGGCCGTGCCGACGTGATGGACATGCTGGCACCGGTGGGGCCGGTGTATCAGGCGGGCACGCTCTCCGGAAACCCGCTCGCGATGGCTGCGGGCCTCGCCCAGCTCAAGGAGCTTTCCAAGGTCTCCGGCTTCCCGCGCCTGGAACAACTGGGTGCCCATTTCGAGGCAGGCCTCCGCACGCTGATGGAAGCGAAAGGCATCCCCTACCGCCTGAACCGCACCGGCTCGATGTTCTGCCTCTTCTTCACCGACCGCGAGATCGTGAACGTGGACGACGTGATGAAGCAGGATCTCGATCTCTTCCGGAAGTTCTTCTGGGGCTGTCTCGATAAAGGCATCTACATCGCCCCCAGCCCCTACGAAACCGGCTTCCTGTCCCTCGCCCACACGGAGGCGGATCTGGACGACACGCTCACGGTTTTCGACGAAGTGCTCAGCTCCATTTGACTTATGCTCTTCCCCACCAAAGGCCTGAAGGCCATCAACCACCGCGATACGCACTACCGCTGGATCTACCGCAATCGCGCGGGAAAGAACGAGCTGTGGATCGAGATGAGCGCGTCCGCCGGCGGCCAATATTTGATCGCCGAGGTGCCCCGGGTGGTGAATCTGGAAATGGTGCCGAAGGCGATCGACTTCGGGCGGGCAAACGGCTGGGACCCCTTGAAGAAAGCCGAGCCCTTCCGCTGCCGCTACCTGAAGGGGAATTTCCACCACCCCGAGGCCTGAGTCCTCCGCAGATCGACCGATCCCACACAGGCCGCAGATCCCACTGGCCACCATCTCTCCGGGGAGGCATGATTCTCCCCATGCTCCGGAATCCCCTCCGTCTCGCCGTGGCCATGGTCACGGCCTCGGCCGCTTTTGCGGAAAAGCCTCTCGCGGATGCCGCACGATCCTATGCGGAGAAGCTCCCGGCCGGATGCATCGTCACCGCCGAATGGGCCGGAGCGGAGACAAGTTATTCCGCCGCCGGAAAGGCCGAGCCGGATGGCATCCCGGTGGAAAAACGGGTCTTCGAGATCGGCTCGATTTCAAAGGTTTTCACCGGCCTGCTGCTTGCCGGGGCCGTGGAAGAGAAGAAGCTGCGCCTGGATTCCACCCTGAAAGAGCTTCTCGGGAAGGGTCTCACGTTCGCCGATCCCAAGGTGGGGGAAATCACGCTTCTCGAGCTCTCCACCCACACCAGCGGCCTCCCCCGCTTGCCCGGGAACATGGGTCCGGATCCCGACAGCGCAAAAGACCCCTACGGCGACTATGATCGCAAGAAGATGGAGAGCTTCCTTTCGCAAGTGAAGCTCGAGGGCGAACCGCCCTACCCCGCTTCCTACTCGAACTATGGCGTCGGGCTGCTCGGCGAGCTCCTCGCGGATGCCTACGGCATCTCTTGGGACGACCTCGTGAAGGAGAAGATCACCGCTCCGCTCGGCATGAAGGACACGATGGTCGTACCGGGCGAGAGCCAAAAGAAGCGGCTCGCGCCACCGCATAAGGGAAAGGAACCCGGGCACTCGTGGACCTTCCAGGCATTCGCGGGCGCTGGAGCCCTCCGCTCCACCGCAGAGGACCTCGTCATCTTTGGCAAGGCCCTGGCCGCCCCGGAGAAGACTCCTATCGCCGGGACCATCAAAGGGATGCTGGAAACGCGTGCCTCCTACGACGAAATGGGGACGGAGATCGGCCTGGGGATCATCATCGGCAAGCTCGATGGCGAACGCGAATACATCCACAGCGGCGGCACGGGTGGCTATCGCTCGGTGCTGCAAGTGATCCCTGCGAAGAGGTCCGTGCGCGTGGTGTTGATCAATAACGACGCGATCCCGGCCGAAGCCGTCCTGATTGCCAGCCGGGAGAACGAGAAGCCCGTGGAAACACCGGAAATGAACCTCGCCGCTTCCGAACTGGATGCCTTCACCGGCGTCTATGAGATGGGACCGAATGCCCGCTTCACGGTCTTGCGCCGCAATGAGCACCTGGTGGTGCGTCTGACCGGCCAAGCCTTCCTGCCCGTGGCGGCCATGGGCAAGGATCGTTTCCGCTACAAGGACGTGGCGGCAGAGCTACAATTCGCACGTGATGGCGAAGCAGTGGGCTCGGTGACACTCTTTCAGAACGGACGCGAATTGCTGGCGAAGCGCAGTGACGAGAAGCCCGCGGCGTTGATTTTCACCACGGAGGAGGAGCTCAAGCCTTACCTCGGCGAGTATGAGCTGGCACCCGGCAAGATCTTCAAGGTGACACAAGCCGCTGGAACACTTCACGCCGAACTGACGGGGCAACCTGCGATGCCCGTCTTCCAGTCAAAACCCGGCTACTTCGAGTATGATGTGGTGAAGGCCGCACTGGAGTTCCAGAAGGACAAGGACGGGAAGGTCTCCGGCTTGATCCTGCACCAGAACGGCAGCCATCCCGCCAGAAAACGCTGACCGCTCGCCATTGCCGCATCATTTTGCCAAGATCCGATCCGTGGACCGGGAGACGGAGGACTTCATCATGTACCTGGCCACGGAGCGCGGGCTCTCGGCAGCGTACCAACTCTCCGTGCGGCAGACCCTGGACGCCCTCGCGAAGCATCTGGAGAAGAAGCGCCTGCCGCTGGCGGACGTGGGTACGGACGAGCTCTCCGCCTTCCTCTCCGAACGGAAATCCGCCGGTCTCGCGGCGTCCTCGCTACGGATCGCCACCGTGCACCTGAAGGTTTTCTTCCGCTGGCTCGCCGCGAAGGGGAAACTGCCGATGGACCCCGCGGAACCGCTCCTTTCCCCCCGCCCAGACCAGACCTTGCCCGAAACCCTGCACGGGACGGAGGTGGCGCGGCTGCTGGAGTCCATCGATCCCGCGCAGCCGCTCGGCAGGAGGGACCGGGCGATGCTGGAGCTCTTCTATTCCTCCGGGCTCCGGCTGAGCGAACTCTGCTCGGCGAAACTCGAAAACCTGGATCCGGTGGAGCACTTCATCCGCATGATGGGGAAGGGAAACAAGACCCGGATCGTGCCCGTGGGCCAGCGGGCTGAAGAAGCCTTGGATGACTATCTCCGGAACGAGCGCCCCGCCCTGGTGACCCGCCGCAGCTCATCCCACGTCTTCATTTCCGTGCGGGGCACGAAACTCTCGCCCGATCGCGTCCGCCAGATCGTCAAGGAACGCGCGGCGATGGCGGGCATCGGGCAGAACGTCTATCCCCACCTGCTGCGCCATTCCTTCGCCACGCACCTTCTGGAGGGCGGGGCGGACCTGCGGGTGATCCAGGAATTGCTGGGCCATGCAGACATCTCCACTACCCAGATCTACACCCACGTGGATGGCGCCCGGCTGAAATCCATCCACAAGAAATTCCACCCCCGCGGCTAAGTTCCGGACCGCCGCCCGCGAAAAAGCCGCCGGGGTGACCGGCGGCTTTGAAATCAGTTATCGGGGTATCCGATCGATCAGGCGAGGGTGCCCTCTTCCTTTTCCTTGTCCTTGCACTTGTCGCAATCGGCGAGGGCGGGATCTTCGTCCTTGTCGCAGTCGCCATCCTTGCACTTGCCGGCGAGAGCGGGATCTTCGTCCTTGTCGCAATCGCCGTCCTTGCACTTGCCGGCCAGGGCGGGATCTTCATCCTTGTCGCAGTCGCCGTCCTTGCACTTGCCGGCGAGAGCGGGATCTTCATCCTTGTCGCAATCGCCGTCCTTGCACTTGCCGGCGAGGGCGGGATCTTCGTCCTTGTCGCAGTCGCCATCCTTGCACTTGCCGGCGAGGGTGGTCTCTTCCTTCTTGTCGCCGTCCTTGCACTTCTCGCAGTCACCGGCGAAAGCCAGCGGGCTACACAGGAGGGCGGCGAACATCGAGCTGAGCAGTAGTTTCATTGAATTTCAGTGGTTCAGGTTGATCGGTGGTTAAATACCCTGCTCTTAGAACCAAGCAAGGCACAATTTGTTCCCGGAAAATCGGTGATTTCCCAAAAAAAATCGCCGCCATCCACCCTCCCGAGCCCGGGGGTGGGTCCGGTGGCGGAGAAACCCGGGATCAATTCCCGGTCCGGAGCTGCTTCAAGGGGGAATCCGGCGGGATTTGAAGCGCCCCGTGGGTTATGGAAAAAACCATCGCCGCAAAGGCCAGGATGGCGAGCAGGACTACCAGCTTGTTCATGGGAGGAATAAACGGGGGATTCGGGTGGGTGACCCGCAGCGGCGCAACCATGATATCTTTTCGGATCGGAGGCAATGTCCGATTTTGCCCCCTACCCTAACC
>CAMPGU010000090.1 GCA_946885645.1 uncultured Haloferula sp. | reverse complement strand
GAGTGCAACGAGAGCCTCCGCGCGTATGGGATTCCGAAGCACCGTCATCTTTCGGAGATCGAGCAGGAGTTGTCGCTCGCGGCGGGAGAAGCCGTGCTCATCACTTTCATCCCGCACCTGGTGCCCGTGAACGCCGGCATCGCGACCTCCACGACGGCCAAATTGCGGGCCGGGATCGATCCCGCCGCGATCGGCGAAGCTCTGGAAGCGGCTTACGGCGATGCCCCCTTCGTCCGACTGCTGGGCCCGGGCGGATGCGCGGATACCAAGAACGTCACGCGCACGAACTTCATCGACATCGGCTGGACCCATGATCCGCGCACGGGGCGGGTTATTCTAACCAGCGCCGAAGATAACCTTGGAAAAGGGGCGGGGGCACAGGCGGTACAGTCATTCAACCTCATCTTCGGCCTTCCCGAGACAGCCGGGTTGCAAACGGCCTGAGAATCGTTCAATTTCGCCCTCCCACCCTTGCAGACCCAGCCATGGATTTCCCCGTCACCCGGATCAAAGGCGGCGTAGGCGCGCCGCGCGGCTTTCAATGCTCCGCGGTTTCCTGCGGTATCAAGAATCCCGCCGTCCAGCGCCTCGATCTCGCCCTCATCTACTCGGAGAGCCCCTGCACCTCCGCCGGCACCTTCACGGTGAACCGGGTGAAAGCCGCACCGGTAAAGCTGTCCCAGGCACATCTACGGAAAGGCGACCTGCGCGCGATCGTGGCAAATAGCGGCAATGCCAATGCCTGCACCGGCGTCCAGGGAATCCACGACGCGAAGCTGATGTGCAACGGCGTCGCCAAGCCGCTCGGGTTGAACCGGGCGGAGATCGGTGTCTGTTCCACCGGGGTGATCGGCCTGCCGATGCCGATGGTGCGGATCGAGCCCCGCTTCAGCGAGCTGGTGGAGGGCCTCGGCCGCGACCGCGGCACCGATGTCGCGAAGGCGATCATCACCAGTGACACGCACCATAAGGAAATCGCCATCTCCTTCGATCTCGGCGGCCACCGCGTCCGCATCGGCGGCTGCGTGAAGGGCGCGGGCATGATCTCGCCGAATATGGCGACCATGCTATGCTTCATCACCACGGACGCGAATGTCCCGCGGGAGGCGCTGCGCAAGTCGGTGCTGGAGGGCGTGGAGGATAGCTTCAACCGGATCACGATCGATGGCGACATGAGCACCAACGACACGGTGCTGGTGCTCGCCAACGGCCGGTCCGGCATGCCGCCGATCCGGCGCGGCAGCGGCCTGTGCAAGCAGTTCCGCGACGCGCTGCGATGGGTGATGCTCGAGCTGGCACAGGCGGTCGTGAGGGACGGCGAGCGGGTGACGAAATTCGTGACCGTGCAGGTGAAGGGCGCACGCACCTATCTGGAATCGAAGCTGGTCGCGGAGGCCGTGTGCAAGTCGGCGCTGGTGAAGTCTTCCTGGAACGGCGGCGACCCGAACTGGGGGCGCGTGCTTCACGCGGTAGGCTATTCGCGCGCCCGCATCCGGGAGGAACTGGTGGATATCTTTTATGACGGGAAGCCGGCCTGCCTCGGCGGCTTGCAAGCGCCCACCGCGATGGACGAGTTGCGGGAGATCGCGGCGAAGCCGGAATTCAAGATCGAGATCCACCTCAATCAGGGGGACGCGGATTACACCATGTATTCCAGCGATCTCTCGCCGGAGTACATCGATTTCAACCGCTCCGAATACGCCTACTGGAAGCAGGCGCGGAAGGACGGGCTGGTTTGATAGGATTCCTCGTCACCGATCCGCGTCCTCCAACAGTTCGTTAGATTCCAGAAGGACAGAATTTCCGTCGATTTCAACAATCCTCCAAAGGTTCTTGTCCAGATGAGGCAGGAGTACTTTGGCAACCGTGTCCTGGAGGAAGTAACCCTTATTCCACGAGGCGCTTTGCGAAAATGTCCATGATGGAGACCATTCTATCCGTTTCGTTCTCGTGTGCCTGATTCCTCGGTAGTAGTAGTCCGAAACAATGGCCGTCTTGCGGCGGTCTTCACGCACCATCAAATCGGGATACGCCAACACGGGCGGAGTGAAATCGAAATAGAACTCTTCAATTCGATTCCCCCGCTGGATCTTCTTCCAGATCACACGCTCGATGTCGTCCCGTGTAACGTACTTCAGCAACTTTGCGGGATAGTTTTCCGGATCGGCCAGGTATCCTTGAACAGCATGAAATTTTTCGAAACTGCCTCTTAAAGCCGGTTCGTGGACGATCAATTCTTCCATCACACGTTGGGGCAATGCCAATGTAGATTCCGGCTGAAAAACTAGACCGTTCAGGCCGGAGCAAATTTGGAGAACAGCCTTCGGGTGCTCTCCTTGAACGCCCCCAAAACGCAACACTTCGGTGAAGACGTCGCCAATCGGGTGGCTGATATGCCGGTAGAGGTACTTCACGAACAGCCAGAGCTTTCAATAGCAGATCTGGAGATTTGTCGATCTTGCATCGTCGCCCTGCCCTCCCCGCGTGGCCCGCTTCTACCTGCTGGCCGTTCTCAGCCGCATTGTTGGTTTTCTCAATTTCCGGCTTGGAAACGACTACTTTGCATGGCAAAGCAGGTCGCATGACGACCCATCAGGAAGCCGCCGAACAATTGCGGGTGATCCGGACGATGATGGAGCGCGCGACGATCTTCCGCGCTCTCTCCGGCGAAGCCGCCCTCCTGGGTGGCGCGATGTCGCTCGCGGCGGGATGGATGTCGGACGGGAAAACCGGCTGGGCTTGGGGAAGCGTGTGGCTGAGCGGCCTGGCCGTCGTAATGCTTTTCGCGGTATGGCAGCTCCACCGGCTCTCGGAGGCCCACGAGCGTCCTTTTTGGTCGCACGGGCTCAAGGTCGCGCTCCGGGGCGCGCTGCCCTCGCTGATCGCGGGGGGCTTCCTCGGGCTGCTTTACCTGAAGTACGGATCGCGGGACGCGGCTTATCCCAAGGCGGAGCTCTTCGCTGCCTCCTTTTGGATTCTCCACTACGGGCTCGCCCTCCTGGCGATCCGCGAGTTCGCACCGAAGTCCATGACCTGGCTGGGTGTCGCTTTCCTCGCCACCGGCATCGGGGCCTTCGCAGCCTGCACCTTCATCCAGTCGATGAATCCGTTCTTGAACCGGCTCGGTCCTTCCGGGCTGATGGCCGCCACCTTCGGCGGCTTCCACTTGCTTTACGGGGCGGCTATCGTCACCACCACCCGCCGCGAGGGGCCGGGCGCATGATCGATTTTTCAAAACTGGACAAAACGATCCACGAGAAGGGACGGCTCGGCATCATGACGCTGCTCGCCTCCCGGGCGAACCCATGGCCCTTCCAGGATCTGAAAGCCGAACTGGAGATGAGCGACGGGAACCTCATCACGCACCTGCGCACTCTGGAGCAAGCCGGCTATATCTCCGGCGAGAAGCTGACGGGAGACGGCCGGCCGCAGACGCTCTACACGCTGACTGGCCCCGGCAGGAAAGCCTTCGAGGACTACCTCGCCATCCTCGAGCAGATCCTGAATCTGGGGAAATGAAGCGGGAGCGGTGGAAGCGGCTCCTCCACGGCACTGCGGTGGCGGGCTTGGCGTTCGCTTGGCTTGGAATTGTCTTCAAGGGGAAGGACGGAACCACTGCCGGAGCCATTCTCTATTACGCGACGCCTTGGCTATTGCGCCTGCTCTCGGGATTGCTAGCGGTTGTCGTCCTGAGGCATCGGGGTTTTCGCCTGATGGCGGCAACCTGCGTACTGCTTTCGCTGGTGGAAGGATGGCATTCGTTCCGTTGGAGCCCTCCACCTCCGGTCGCGGAAGGCACGCTGCAGATTTCCGTGTGGAATGCGGGGCGGAAGCTATCCCGGTTGAAGGGCGCGTGGCCACAGCTCCCTGCGAGCGATCTACAAGTTTTGGTGGAAGCAGGAGACTTCGGCAAAGACGAGCGGGAAAGCTTCGCCCAGGCGACACCGGGGATGACATGGTTGCGTATGGATACCAGTGTGATGCTTGGCGTCCGCGGGAGAATCCTTTCGCACGAGTCATTGGGAGTTCACGACCGTTTCCGCTGCCACCGGGCCAGGGTCCTGCTGCCGTCCCACGGCGAGTTGGCGGTGATCGTGGCTGACGTGCGCTCGCAGCCTTGGATCTCCCGGGAGCGGGCGTTGGCTACCATCCTTGACGCGGCGGAAAGTGACCCCCGGACAATCATCCTCGGAGACTTCAATACTCCTCCGGGTTCCCAATGGTACGGAGACTGGCACGGTGCCGGCTTCACATTAGCCAACGATGGTCCGCGCCGCGGTTTCCGCGAGACCTGGGCTTACGGACTTCCGCTGTGGACGCTGGACCAGATCTGGTTGGGGAAGGCATGGAAGGTGTCCGGCACCCGTCACTCCTGGCACGGCTCCGACCATGCGAGGGTCACGGCAAGGGTGGGAATCGCGAAATAATCGGTTGGCAGGCCGAGAAGGCCGCGGGCATCGCTCTCGCCACGTAGGCCTTGCGACCCGTCCGGACGGCGTCTAAACCTCCCGCCGCATGGCCACGATCAACTCGAACTTCCTGAAGCTCAAAGCAGGTTACCTTTTCCCGGAAATCGCCCGCCGGGTGAAGGCCTTTTCCGACGCGAATCCCGACAAGGCCGCGCGCATCATCCGCTGCGGCATCGGCGATGTGACCGAGCCGCTGCCTGCCGCGGTGCGCGCCGCGATGCACGAGGCGATCGACGAAATGGGCAACCGCGAGACCTTCAAGGGCTACGGCCCGGAACAGGGCTACGAGTTCCTGCGCCAGGCGATCGTGGACAATCAGTATGACGGGCTCGGCGTCTCGGCGGACGAAGTCTTCATCTCCGACGGCTCGAAGTGCGACACGGGCAACATCCTCGACATCTTCGGCAAGGGCAACGTGATCGCCATCACCGATCCCGTCTATCCGGTGTACGTCGATACCAATGTGATGGCCGGGAATACCGGGGATGCCGATGAGAAGGGTGCCTACGCCGGTCTCGTCTATCTGCCCTGCACCGCGGAGAACGGCTTCGTGGCGGATCTCCCGAAAGAGAAGGTGGACCTCGTCTACCTTTGCTTCCCGAACAACCCGACGGGGGCGGTCGCGACCCGCGCGCAGCTCGAAGCCTGGGTGAAGTATGCGAAGGAAAACGACACGATCATTTTCTTCGATGCCGCGTACGAAGCCTTCATCCAGGATCCCTCCATCCCGCGCTCCATTTTCGAGATCGAAGGTGCCCGCGACGTGGCGGTTGAATTCCGCTCCTTCTCGAAGAACGGCGGCTTCACCGGGGTCCGGTGCGCCTACGTGGTCATCCCCAAGATGGTCACCGGCAAAAGCGACGATGGCAGCCGCGTGCCTCTGCACCAGCTCTGGAGCCGCCGCCACAGCACGAAATTCAACGGTGCGAGCTACCCGGTGCAAAAAGGCGCCGCCGCGGTTTTCTCCGAACAGGGCAAAGCGGAGGTGAAGGCTCTGATCGAACACTACATGGGCAATGCCAAGCTTCTGGTAAAGGCGGCAACGGATGCCGGGCTGCGCGTCTTCGGCGGTGAGAATGCCCCCTACGTGTGGGTAGGCTGCCCCGCCGGCCTCGGCTCCTGGGACATGTTCGACAAGATGCTGGGAGAGGCCCAGGTGGTGATCACGCCCGGTGCCGGCTTCGGTGCCGCGGGTGAAGGCTGGTTCCGCATTTCCGCTTTCAACTCCCGCGCGAACGTGGAGGAAGTCTGCAGGCGCTTGACCGCGCTGCTGGCCTGATCCCCTCCCTCACGCTCTGCCCGTGGAACCGACCAAACATCCAGACGGCGTCACGGGCCGGGCAATCCGGGGTCACCTCGATCTCCGCAGCGACGCGCGGCCGGACGGGACAAGCTATTTGTCCCGGCAGTCCTTCCGCGCGCCGATCCATCTGAGCAAGCCCCACCTGGAATCCGGGACACTGGTAGTCCAACTGGTCAATCCCACGGCGGGCTTCTTCGACGGCGATCGCCTCGACCTGTGGGTGGAAGCGGGCAGAGGGTCCCGGGTGGTCCTTAGCACGCCCGGGGCCTCGCGGGTCCACCGCGCACGCGGGGAAGAGGCCGCGGTGTGTTCGCAGCACCTGACGGTGGAGGAGGACGCTTTCCTGGAGTGGATCCCGGAGCCTTTCATCCCACAGGCAGGCGCACGGTACCACCAGAAGACGACAATCGCACTGGCACCGGGGGCGGGACTGTTTTTCTTCGACTGGATTTCTCCGGGGCGCGTGGCAAGGGGCGAGGTTTTTGAATATGCCCGGCTGCGCTGGGAGCTCGATCTGGAGGTCGGCGGAAGACTGGTGGCCCGGGAACGCTATGATCTCAATCCCGGGGATCATAGTCTCACCGCGCTGCGGGACCGCTTTCCTGCGGCGCACTATATCTCCGCGTATGTAGCCGGCCTCCCCGCGGAGGCTTGGCCGGGCGAAACATTGGATGCTTTTTCAGGTGAGCACGTTTACCTCGGCCACGGCCCCCTGCCCTCCGGCATCCATATGGTCCGCGCGCTCTGTGCCGATAGCATCCGTGCCCGGGCACTGCTCGGGGACCTGCGGCAGACATTTTACACCGCGCTTGGCCGCAGCGCGCCCCGGCTCGGGAGATTGTTTCCCTAGCGGAGCGCCGGAAAGCCTCCGGAGCCTCGGAATGTGCCTTTGAGCTCGAATGCCGAATACGCCTGTTTCGGCATCGTACCTGTCAGACGGTGACCCTTTGCTCCGGCCCATGAGCCGGGTGCATGGACCGGTTTGTTAGGGAGGAGCCGGATTCCTGTCATACATCATCGGCAGGGCAAACCTTTGGCCATGCGAATGCTCGGTGGCTCCCGCGGGCAAGCCTCCCGCCAAAAACCATACCGACAACCATGAAGACACCTGTGAATGCCATTGTCTTGAAAAGTGCCCTGCTCGCTTCCCTGCTGGGGACCGCCGTCTCCCATGCGGGCGATCCGGTAC
This sequence comes from uncultured Haloferula sp., assembly GCA_946885645.1. The sequence goes on along the minus strand of CAMPGU010000090.1, from coordinate 6,617 downwards.
CTCCGGCTCCCGCTCCGACGATGACCGAAGCGGAGGACAACTTCTCCGGCACCCTCAATCTGGATTACAACTCGCACTTCATCTCCTACGGTCTGGACGTCTGGGGCGACGGCAACGATTTGGAAGGACCCACTTTCAACCCTTCTCTGGAACTTAACTGGGCTCTGCCGGCAAACTTCTCCGCCATCCTCGGCACCTGGTGGGATGTGAATGGCAAGGTGCCTTCCGCAATCGGCGGCAAGCTCCAGGAAATCGACGTGTGGGCCGGCCTCGGCTACAAGTGGGGCGATCTCAGCATCACCGCGCTCTACCAGAACTGGATCTACGCCAGCGAAAACGAACAGATCGTCGATCTCAAATTCGCCTACGATACGTTCCTGAGCCCCTCGCTGGTGATCCACAACCGCGTGGACCCGGGTGCTTCCGGCGGCAGCAACGGCACCGTGGTGGTGGCGGGGCTTTCCCACTCGATCGAAGCGGGTCCGGTGACAATCGCCTTCCCTCTCAACGTCGCTTGGTTCGTCGATGACGACTTCCACCCCGGCAGCATCGACAGCGGCATCGGCTACGGCTCGCTCGGAGTGAGCGCCACCCTGCCGCTCGAATTCCTGGGCAGCAGCTACGGCGAATGGAATCTCCATGGCGGCTTCACCTACTATCTCACCGACAGCGACGTGGTGGGAAATACCCGCGCCGGCCGCCCGGACAACGACTTCCTGACCGCCAACATCGGCATCGGCTGCGCCTTCTGAGGCTCCTCCCCTTTCCTTGGTATCATATCGGTTGCCGCGGGAAGGTCCGTTCAAGGAGCCCCTCCAAGAACGGGCCTTTTCGCCGCCGGCAACCGGCCTGACGCCGACTTTTTAGAGCTAACCCAAACTTGTCCCATCCAATGAACCGTTCCGTTTTCCAACGCCTGATCGCCACCGCGGCCCTGTCCACGGTGTTCGCATCCCCCTTTGCCTCCGCCCAAGACACCGTGAAGGTGGGCGTGCTCCACTCCCTCAGCGGCACCATGGCGATCAGCGAGACCTCGCTGCGCGACGTGCTCCTCTACACTTTCGACGAGATCAATGCCGCCGGCGGCGTGCTCGGCAAGAAGATCGAACCCGTCGTCGTGGACGGTGCCTCCAACTGGCCGCTCTTCGCCGAAAAAGCCAAGCAGCTCCTGGAAGAGGACAAGGTGGCCGTGACCTTCGGCTGCTGGACTTCCGTCAGCCGCAAGTCGGTCCTGCCGGTCTTCGAGGAAAAAAAAGGCCTGCTCTTCTACCCCGTGCAGTATGAAGGCGAGGAGATGTCCCCGAACATCATCTACACCGCCGAGGCCGTGAACCAGCAGGCGACTCCCGCGGTGGACTACATGCTGGCGGAGGGAAAGAAGAAGTTCTATCTGCTGGGATCCGATTACGTTTACCCCCAGACCACGAACCTTGTCCTGCTGGAGTACCTGCTCAGCAAGGGCGTGCCGCTCGACAACATCGGCGGCGGCTTCCGCAAGGAAGGCGACGACATTGTCTCCGCGGGCAAATACACCCCCTTCGGCCACACCGATTACCAGCAGATCGTCGCCGAGATCAAACAGTTCGCGGCCGGTGGCAGCGCCTGCGTGATCAACACCCTCAACGGCGATACGAACGTGCCGTTCTTCAAGGAGTATGCCGCTGCCGGCCTCACCGCGGAGACCTGCCCGGTGGTCAGCTTCTCGATCTCCGAGGACGAGTTCCGCGGTCTCCCCGCCAAGCAACTGGTGGGACAACTCGGTTGCTGGACCTACTTCCAATCCATCCGCACCCCGGCCAACAAGAAGTTCGTGGACGGCTTCAAGGCATGGGTCGCGAAGACGGATACCCCCGGGATCGTGAAGGAAGGCCGCGTGACCTGTTCGCCCATGGTGCTGAGCTACGACGGTGTCTATCTCTGGAAGCTGGCGGTCGAAAAGGCCGGCACCTTCGATGTGGAAAAGGTCGTGGCGGAGCTTGAAAAGGGCATCTCCTTCGACGGCCCCGGCGGCACCGTGACCAGCCAGAAAAACCACCACGTGACCAAGAACGTCTATATCGGCGAGACTCGCGCGGACGGCCAGTTCAAGATCCTCAAGGAGTTCAAGGGCGTGGCCGGCGAACCCTTCCTGAAGGGCACGTTCAAGGCCTCGGCCGCCAAGTGATCCTCTTTTACTCCCCCCAGGAGCTCACACCCCTGTCTGCGAAAGCGGGCAGGGGTTTTTCGTGCCCTGATAGCCACGGCCCTTCGGTTAATTTACGTGGCTTTTACTATCCGTGCGTCGTCCCGCGCCGTTAAAGTGTGACACCACGAATCCGTGCCAACCCAGTTCCGCTAGCTTGATCACCCCATGAAGACTCCTTGGATGAAATTTGCCATCTTCGCCATCCTGCTTTTGACGCGTGCAGTGTCTGCGGCGGAAAACTGGCCGGCTCTCCCTTTCGCGGAAGTTCGCGCCTATGCCTGGCCGGACGATCCGGACAAGAAGGGAAAGAACGTGATCCTGGCGGGAATGAAACTCAGGAAGGATGTCATCAATCCGGATGGAGCGATACTGAGCCCGGATCAGCTCAAACGACTTCAGGCGGCGATCACCGGTGTTCATCCTGAGCACGGGCTGATGCGGTGCTACTCTCCGCACAACGCCTTCGTGTTTTATGACGCGGAGAAGAAGCCCGTGGCCTTCGTCGAGATCTGTTTCGATTGCTTGAACGCCCGTACTGAGCCCGACACCGCAGCAAAGTGGAAGGATTTCCCTGCTCTCGCAGCGATCTTCGGAGAGCTGAAGCTGCCGATGGGAAGCTGGAGCGACCCGGCGAAGTTCAAAAAGCACTTCGACTCGAGCAAGTGATGAGGTGCTTCGTTGCGATCCCCGCGGATCCTAAGCCGTCCAGTCCAGTACCACCTTACCCGACTGCCCGGACATCATGGTTTCGAAGCCGAGCTTGAAGTCGGCCACCGGGAAGCGGTGGGTGATGACTGGCGAGATATCGAGACCCGCGCGGATCATGCTGCTCATCTTGTACCAGGTCTCGAACATCTCCCGGCCGTAGATGCCTTTCAGGATGAGGCCCTTGAAAATGACCTTGTCCCAATCGATGGCCACCTTGTCCGGGAAAATGCCGAGCAAGGAAACCTTCGCGCCGTTCGAGGTGTGGTTGAGGATATCGGTGAGGCCGGAGGGATGGCCGGACATCTCCAGGCCCACATCGAAGCCTTCCCTCATCCCCAGCGACTTCATGGCATCGCCCAGGGATTCCTCGGCGACGTTGACCGTGCGGGTCGCACCGAGCTTCGCCGCGAGCTCGAGACGCCACGGGTTCACGTCGGTCACGACGACATGGCGGGCCCCGGCGAAGCGGCAGACGGCCGCCGCCATGCATCCGATCGGCCCGGCACCGGTGATAAGCACGTCCTCCGCGACGAGGTCCCAGGAAAGCGCGGTATGGACCGCATTTCCCAGCGGATCGAAGCAGGAGATCACATCCTCCGGAATCGCCGGGTCCACCTTGTAAACATTGCGATAAGGGATCGAAAGGTATTCGGCGAAGGCCCCCGGACGATTGACGCCGACGCCGAGGGTGTTCGGGCAGAGGTGACGGCGGCCCGCGAGGCAATTCCGGCAGCGGCCGCAGACGATGTGGCCTTCCCCCGAGACGAGCTCGCCGGGGACGATATCGGTCACGCCGGAACCGACCGCTTCCACCACGCCGCTGAACTCGTGCCCCACGTGCATCGGCACCGGGATCGTGCGCTGCGCCCAAGCGTCCCACTTCCAGATGTGGACGTCGGTGCCGCAGATCGAAGTCTTCTTGATCTTGATGAGGACGTCCATCGGCCCGACTTCCGGCATGGGGACGTCCATCATTTCGAGACCGGGACCGGCCGTGGCTTTGACGAGTGCTTTCATGGATGCCGCGGTGATGGTGCACGCGGCAAAACGGGGAGCTAGGGAAATATCCTTTCGCTGGGAAAAGTGACTAAGCCGCGCGCTTGCGCAGCCGGAATCGATCCAAAGGCTGCTCCAGATAGCGCCAGCAAAGCCAAGCCGCTCCCCAGGAAAAAAGAAACCATGCGAGGATGCGTACGGCCAGCGGCACCCCCGCCTCCCACAGCCAGGGAAGAACCTTCCCGACAAAGAGCGGCATCGAGGTGTGGAAGAGGTAAAGGCCGTAACTGAGGCGGCCGAAATGCTGCACCGCCCGGTGTTCGAGCAGGCGGCCCAGGATTCCCGGAAGACCCGCCAGGGTCGCGGAGATCAACCCGGCGAAGACAAGCGAGACCAGCGTCTGCTGGATGTGCCGGAAGCCCGGTGCCGGTTGGCCCGACGCATCGAGGTAGTAGAGGATCGCGTAGGGAACGAAGGCGATGGCCGCGGCGAGAGAGAGCCGGCGGTCGCCCGCTTTCATCCCGCGCTCCATGAGCAAGGCAAGCAGTGCTCCTGCACCGAAATAATCGAGCGCGGCGGTACTGATCGCCCCGGCGTGGTGAACCTCCGGAAAATAATGCAAAATGGCCCAACGGGACAAAGGAGCGAGGGCCACCGCCACGAGCAGAGCCGGAAAGAGCAGCCGCCGGGGCACCCCGTAGATCAACAGCGGCCAGAACAGGTAGAACTGCTGCTGGATGGCGAGGGTCCAGTAATGGGCCGTACCGGAGGGCCAGCCGGGCATGAAGGCGATGTGGAAATTCACCGTATGGGTGACGTAGAACCATGGGTGCTCGCGGATGTCATCGGCACCCACCGCAAAGGCGAACAGCATGGCGGCGTAGCAGGGAATGAGAATCCTCAGGGCCCGGCGCTTCTGGAAATGCCTGAAGGCGTCCCGCTTCCACGGCTTTCCAAGCTGCTCGCCCGCCGCCCGGTCCTTCAGCAGCACCCGGGTGATGAGGAAGCCGGTGAGAGTCAGGAAAAAATAGAGCCCGATCTCCAGCGGCCAGCCTCCGCGCCACTCGGGCGGGAACCAATGGAAGCCCATCACGCCGAATACGGAAAAGGCGCGCCAGCCGTCGATCTGGGTATTTCGCGGGGTGGACAAGACGCGGGAACCTGCTTTCCCGCCGGGCGGCTTCACAGGAAAAAAAGCCGGGAACGGGTGCCTTGTGAGACGGCGGATCCTGCTCTAACGCCCTCGACCGGTGATCGACAGCGGCAAGGTCGCGGCCTAGGGTCCGCGCCGGATGACGCTCGCCGAACTGGGTTGGGACGACTTTTTTGCCGAAGCCTTTGCCCCCTACGGGGCGAAGGGCTGGGTGCCCGCGCGCCTGATCCGGGAGACGACGATCAACTACAGCGCCTTCGTCGGCGAGGAGGCGGACGAGGTGGAGGAGATCGATGTGGTACTCTCCGGCAAGGTCTGGCATGAGGCGCAGACGGATGCCGATCTGCCGGCGGTTGGCGATTGGGTGGCGGTGGAACTCGGCGGCGAAAACCAGGACCACGTGATCCGCGCGCGGCTGCCGCGCAAATCCTGCTTTTCCCGGAAGATGCCGGGCAAGAGCGTGGAGGAGCAGGTGATCGGTGCGAATGTGGACGTGGTGGCCGTGGTGACGGACTCCGGGCCGGATCACAATCCACGGCGGATGGAGCGCTACTTCGCCTTGATCGGCCGCAGCGGAGCGAAGCCGGTCGTGCTGGTGAACAAGTCCGACCTCTTTCCTCCGGATCACAACGAGGCCTGCGCGGCGGAGCTGCGCGCGCTCTGCCCGGAGGCGGATGTCCATGTCACCAGCGCGCTGAGCGGCGAAGGCCTGAATCTGCTCCAGTCCTACCTGAAGGATGGGATTACGATGTGCATCGTAGGTTCCTCCGGAGTCGGAAAATCGACGCTGGTGAACCAGCTCTACGGCGAGGAGTGGCAGTGGACCAGCGAGGTGAACGAGGTGACCGGCAAGGGCCGCCACACCACCACCTCCCGGGAGCTTGTCCCCCTGCCCTACGGCGGGATGCTCATCGACAATCCCGGCATGCGGGAGATCCAGATGTGGACGGACGAGCAGACGCTGCGCGAAAGCTTCGCCGACGTGGAGGCGATGGCGCAGGGGTGCCGCTTCGCCGACTGCAAGCACGGCAACGATGCCGGCTGCGCGATCCGCGCCGCGGTCGCCGCGGGCAAGCTGGACCTCCACCGCTTGGAGAGTTTCCTGCAATTGGACGATGAGATCGAGAAACTGCGCCATCTGGCCAAGAAGCGGCAGATGACGGTGGAACGATGGGCGAAAAGGACCCACCGCGTGAAAGCACGCAATCTCAACGACCGCATCCAATTGGAAAAGGACGAGCGCGGCGATTGGGACTAATCCTCCCCCCGATCGCCGGCTTCCACGCGGCGTTCTTCGGGGCTTGTCCGCTCCGGGGCATCAGGACACGGTTCCGGGGTCGTGCGCATCGATATCCTCACCCTTTTCCCCGAAATTGCGCTCGCGCCGCTGAGCGAATCCATCATCCAGCGCGCACGCGCGGCGGGTCTGGTGGAGATCCTGGCGCACAACATCCGCGATTGGTCCACGGACAAGCACCGGCGCACGGACGATACCCTGTGCGGCGGCGGGCAGGGCATGCTGATGATGCCGGGCCCGATCTTCGCCGCCATCGAGGAGCTGCGCACGCCGGACTC
>CAMPGU010000089.1 GCA_946885645.1 uncultured Haloferula sp. | reverse complement strand
CCGCTCCACCGGAAGCTCTGGCGGGTCCTGACGGGCGTCCGCCGCGGGAACGATCCGGAAGGACCGGCGGACGGCGCCCTGGTCATCGATCTGGGCGGCATCTCACCGGATCGGGACGCCCTGCGGCCCTTTTTCCTCCGGCATCTGCGGTTGAACCCGGTGGCGTGGGAAACCCTCGGCGTGCTGGATGCGGGCCGGGAAGCCTCCGCGCGGGCGGCGCTTGAAAAGGCTCCCGCAGGAGTGATCCTCGTGGCGGAAGGCTGGTCGCTCGCTCCCCGCCGGATGGAGGAAACGCTGAAGCGCGTGACCGACGCGGGCGGCGGCAGGAGGATCGTCATTCACGTGGCGGATTTCGATAAGGAAGGCCGTCCGCGCGAGGTGAAAGCGGACGAACGCGCCGCTTGGGAAGCTTTCATCGATAGCCAAAAGGGCCTTGAGGTGGAACTCAGCATGCACGAGGAGGATCGCACATGGGTACCTGGTTGAGCGACTCCATCCCCGCCTTCGCGGTCGTCGGTCGCGTGAATGCTGGCAAGACCGCCACGCTGGCAACCTTGCTGGAGATCGATGATGACGAGCTCCTGCGCATCAGCGTGACGCCCGGAGAAACCACCGACGTCCAGCCGCTGCCGGTACGCTATGATGGGGAGGAACTCCTGCGCTTTCTCGACACCCCCGGTTTCCAACAGCCGGTGGAGGCCATGCGCGAAATCCAGCGCCTTGCCGGCAGCGGGGTTCCGGGGCTGGCGGAGATCGCGCGTTTCGTCCGGGAATGCCGCCAGCGTTTTACGGACGAAGCCAGGCTGCTGGAGCCGCTGGTCGAGGGGGCGGGGGTGATTTACGTGGTGGATCCTTGCAAGCCGCTGCGGGATTCTTTTCTGGCGGAAATCGAGATCCTCCGGTGGACCGGACGACCGCGCCTCGCCTTGCTGAACCCCCAGGGAGACGCCGCGCCGGAATTGGAGCGTGAATGGCGGGAGCGCCTGGGCACCTCTTTCAATCTGGTCCGCACCTTTCACGCCCACGAGGCGCGGTTCGACGAGCGGAAGCGCCTGCTGGAGGTCCTCTTGCAGATCGAGGAGCGCCATGCCTCGCACATCCGGCGCGTGATCGAGGCGATGGAGAACGAGATGAGCGATCGCCGGGAGGAAGCGGCGGAGGCGCTGCTGGATTTTCTTGAGAAGGCGCTCACCTTGCGGGTCAGCGAGCCGATCGACGTGCGCGACCGCAGCGTGCCCTCGCGTGCGGAAAAGAAGAAGGCGGAGCTGGAGGAGCGCTATTTCAAGAAGCTATCGGATCTCGAGATGGCTTGCCTGAAGCGGATGCTGAAAATTTACCGGCATCATCTGATCAAGCCGGACGTCGATCCCGAACGGCACGCAGGGCTCAATCTCGCGATGGCGGAGACCTGGCAGAAATGGGGTCTCAGCCGCTGGCAACTGGCGGCCGCGGGTGCGGTGGCGGGAGGAGCGGCGGGTGCCGTTTTCGACTTGGGCGTAGGCGTCCACAGTCTCGGGGCCGGGACCGTGATCGGAGCCGTCGGCGGCGGAACGATGGCATTCTTCAAAGGCGGCGCGCTGCCGGAGTTGCGCGTCATCGGCGGCGGCCTCGGGAAGATCCGCGGCGACGGCCAGGCGATGGTTGTGGGGCCGCCGCAGAGCTTGAATTTCTCCTGGGTGCTGCTGGACTCCATGTTGATCCGGCACCGCGGGATCCTCGCCCGGGCCCATGGCAAGCGCGATGCAGGATCGCTGGAAGTGACGGAGCAGGAAAGTCTCGTCCGCTCCTTTCCCCCGCCGCGGCGGGCGCTGCTCCAGAAGTGGTTCGCAAGCTGCCTGAAGGGCTCGCCGGACCGGGGGAAGGAGCCGGAGGTATTTGCGGAACTGGTGAAATCGCTGGAAGAGGCGGAGGGGTGAGGAGCGGCGGTGCAGCCGCACTTTCAGAGTGCGCCGCGCTCGGCGAGGCGGAGCAGGCGTTCGTAGCGCTTTTCGAGCAGTTTCGCCTTACCTTCGTCACCGACGGTGCGGTAGTAGCCCACGATCATCCGGTAGATGTCGGATTCCGTATTGGCGCGGAACCAGTCCTTGGAGCCGGTTTCCACCACCCGCTTGAAGGCCAGTTCGATGTCGCGCACGGCCTTGCGGGCGGCGGCGGAGTCGTCCTTGCAGTAGTTGAAATAATCCTCCGCCATCATCTTGAAGCCGGTGATGCTGCCGCCGTATTCGCGCAGGGCGCTGTCGTAGAGGCGGCCGATGTCCCGGCTGGCGGTGGGCTCCGCGCGCCGCTTGATGAGATCCGCCTCGCGCTTCAGGCTACCCGCGATGAGGTCCTTCTGTTCGCCGGATTCACGCTCGATGCGGCGGCGTTCGCGGTTCATCGCCCGCGCGACTTCGCCTTCCTCGGCATAGGGAAAGACATGCTCGTCTTCGGCGCGCGCGGCCAGGGCCGCGATGCGCGGGTTCTCGCGGAATTCCCGGCGCATATCCGCGGCGAAGGATCTCCAGGATTTCACGATCTCCGGATCGGCGGCCTGGCGATAGGCATCCTTCTGCTCCTTTTCCTCCTTCACCTCGTAGAGGCGGGTCCAGGTCTCGGGGAAAGAGCGGCCCAGCGCGTTGGCCAGGGTCGCGGTGGCAAAGGTATCGTCGAATTTCCCGAGCGCGGCGAAAAGATCGGCCAGCCACAGGTGGCGGTGGACGGAGAGGGTGGTTAGCTCGCTCTGGTGGGCGCGGTCGTTCCAGAGCCAGATCTCCTGCTCGCTGATGGCCCCGCCGAGTTGAGGGTTGTTGCCCTCGCCCTTCGCGACGCCGCCGATGCGTCCGATCGTGGTGTTCCATTCGTCCGGCTTCACCTTCACTGCCGCCCACGCATGGCCGCCCAAGTCGGTTTCGCCCGCCAGCGTCAGCGCCGGGATGCCCTGGGCCCGCGCGGTATTCACACAGAAGTAGGATTGGTCGCCGCAGATGCCGCCTTCCTTGAGAATCTCCTCAAAGCTGTACTCCTCGTAGGGGTTCAGGCCCTTCACGGCGCGCTCCATCAGGTATTCCACCATCCCGTAGGCATTGCCCCAGGAATTGCGGCCCATGTGGAGCTTGCTCAGCGCCCATTCCAGCTCGGAAGTTGCTACCGGTGCGCAGACCACCCAGGTGAGGTCGCGGGCCGAGCTCCGGTGGACGGGTGCGGTGAGCTTGCCCTTTTCGTCCTTCTCAATGTACCAGAGGTAGCGGCTCAGGGCGTTGACGGTGGACTCCCCGCCGAGCGGTTCCGCGATGGTGACTTCCCTGTCGAAGACGACCGCGCAGGCCATGGCCAGGTTGAAGAACTTCGGGAACTTCTCCGGGTTCGCGGTCCACGCATCCTTGAGAAAGACCAGCACCTTCGCCGAGTCGTCCTCCGGCTGCATGGTGAGGAGGAGCTCCTCCATCGCCTTCGGCTGGTTCATCACCCAGCTCAACATCTCGAGCGCGTAGCTATCATGAGAAATCGCCGCGATATCCGCTTGAGTGAAGCGGTCGAGGACCTGCCAGCGGAGGAAGGTTCGATAAAAGGGCAGCTCGCCCCACAGGGTGTCGAAGCGGTTCTGGCCTTCCTTGCCGGCGAGTTTGGGGATCGTAGCCGCCAGCGATCGCTCCAAGAGGCCGCGGTAGGCGTCCCACCCGCGGGAATCCATCGCCGCCTTCAGCAGCGCGCTGTCGCGGGACAGGGCGCTCTCGCGGCCCGCATCCAAGCCCGCGAGCACGAGCGGGGTCTCCGCCTTCAGCTGGGCGATGGCCGGGTGCTCTTCCTCGGCACCGGTCGTCCCGGGTGCCATGCTCGCGGTGCCGGTCGTTCCTCCGGGGGTGCCGAAGGCCGTGGCCTGCGGATTTTCCGGGGTGCCCTTGGGGCCGTCGCCGGGAGCTTGGGAGAAATCGAAAACTTCCTTCGGGCCCGCCTGCGGCAGGGACGGCGGCGCTTCCTCCGCGGAGTCTCCGCCGCCGCGCTGGTCGATTACCACGATCCGCGGCTTGCGGGCCTCGATGCTATACCACACCCCGCCCACCACGAAAGCGGCGAAGGCAATGGCGCCGACACCTCCCAGCGTGTTCGCCGTTACCTGGCGGATAATCCTCTGTGCTCCGCCGCGGGGCGGGGCGGGAGCCATGGGTCCGGGCGCTTTATTGATGCGTTTCATGGTTCCAGCGGGCGCAGATACGATCTTCTGCGGGAAAAACTGGCGAAAACTGTGCCATAACTCCCGGAAGAGCAATCCGGATTTAAGGTTCGGCCGCGACCTCACATACGGTGATTCACCGCGATTGTAGCATCATCCATGCAAATAAAGCGGGGTTCGCGTACGCCGGTGTCCACGATTCATGGGCCTCCTCCGGATAATAAGTGGAGCGGAACTTCGCCCCTCCCGCCTTGAGAATCGCTTCTTCCATTTCCCGGGTCCTGGCCACCGGAACCGCCTCGTCCTTCTCCCCGTGGAAGGCCCAGATGGGAATATTCTTGAGAATCGGGGCGTGCTTGGGATCCCCGCCGCCGCAGATGGGGACACCGCTGGCGTAGAGGTCCGGCTCCTTGGCGAGCGCGGCCCAGGTGCCGTAGCCTCCCATGCTCAGGCCGGTGAGGTGCACCCGCCGGGCATCGACCTGGAGGGTCTTCATGAGATGGCGGGTGAGCGCGAGGACCTCGTCCGGCTCCCACCAGCGGTCCGGCGGACACTGCGGGGCGGCCAGAATGAAAGGGAAGCCGTGATCGTCCATCGCGATCTTGGTCGGACCGTGCTTCTTCAAGAGCGACAGGTCGTTTCCGCGTTCGCCGGCGCCGTGGAGGAAGACGACCAGAGGGAAACGGGCGGTTTCCGATTCGCCGTAACCCTCGGGGAGATACTGCAGGTAGGGGAGCTTGCGGTCTTTCCGCCATTCCAGGCTCTCGCGGGATTCGGAGGGCACGGCCGCGGCCAGCGCGGGGAGAAGCAGGAAAAGGAAAAACAGGCGCATCCGGGCACTCCACTCCATGTCCGCGAAAATCCAAGCGGGAACTTGTTCCGGGGATGCCCCGTGAACTGCTTGCCCGCGGCACCGGCCCGGGGCTAGGAACGGGCATGGAAATCATACGTGCGGGCGTGGCCGGAGCGGGATCGATGGGGCGGAATCACGCGCGCGTGTATAGCTTGATCCCGGGGGCGAAGCTCTGCGCGGTGTACGATGCCGATCCCGCCCGCGCGAAGGCCGTGGCGGACGAATTCGGCACCATGCCAGTGACTTCCCTGGAAGAGCTCGCGGAGCGGGCGGAGGCGATCAGCGTGGCGGTGCCGACCGTGGCGCACCGGGAAGTCGGCTGCCGCCTGATGGATCTTGGCGCGCACGTGCTGATGGAAAAGCCGATCGCGCCCTCCACGGAAGATGCCGGCGCGCTGGTGGAAGCGGCCAAGCGCAACGGCCGGATCCTGCAGGTGGGCCACATCGAGCGCTTCAACCCCGTGCTGCGGCAATTGGAAGAGCGGCTGACCCGGCCGAAGTTCATCGAGGCGCACCGGCTTTCCCCCTTCCCGAACCGGAGCATCGACATCGGCGTGGTGCTGGACCTGATGATCCACGACCTGGAGATCATCCTGCACCTCGTGCGCTCCCCCGTGGTGAGCATCGATGCCGTGGGGGTGCCGGTGCTGATGCCCACGGAGGATATCGCCAACGCGCGGATCCGCTTCGAGAACGGCTGCGTGGCGAACGTGACCGCCAGCCGCATCAGCCCGGAGAAGATGCGGAAGATCCGGGTCTTCCAGTCCGACTGCTACCTCTCGCTGGACTATCAGGAGCAGGGCGGCCAGATCCACTGGCGGGACGGCATGTCGATCCAGCGCGCGGAGGTGGAAGTCGAAAAGGACGAGCCGCTGAAGCTGGAGCTGGATGCCTTCATTTCCAGCGTGGCACATGGCCATGATCCGGCGGTCACCGGCCAGCAGGGAGCGGCCGCGCTGGAGCTGGCGCTCGAGATCACCCGGCTGATCCACGCGCAAGGCTGAGAGGGGGAATAAAAAAAGCCGCAGGGAAAGGATTCCCCGCGGCCGGAATGAGAGAAAAAGCGATCAGGGAGTGGCTGTGGGGATCACCGCGACCACGAAGGATACGTCGTCCGGCATGATCGACACGTCCTGGGTGAAGACGGTCCACTTCGCGCCGTTGTACCAGACGCCGAGCGGCTTGTCGAGGAAGGTCGGGCTAGTGCCGTTGATAAAGACGTGCGTCGCGAAGACCACCGCGTCGGGGTTGCCGTCGGTCAGAGGATCCGTGATGACAGCCTGATTGGCGACGGTGTCGGCGGCCCCTGCCGTGAAGACGAAGGACGCAGGTGCGCCGCCCGCTTTCAGTTTGGTGACATCGGCGAGGTTGAAGGCGACGGTGCCCAGGGACGTTTCATCCTCGGTATAGACCGTCCAGCGCCCGGAATAAGGCGTTGCCGGGGTCGTGACGGGAGAGAACCAGGTGCCGACGTACTGCTCGCAATTGGTCCCCGGAATACCACTTACCGGATTGATCATGTGTGTGACCAGGAATCGACCGGCCGGCTTGTTCTTCTGGAGTTGGAAGAAGGTGCGGTTGGCGAAGGTGTTGGCGGGCGTGCAACTGGTCTGCTTTGCCGGGGCGATCAGGACGTTGAATCCGGAGCCCAGAGGGATGGCGGCGTTGTCCTCGTTCTCGATACGCCATCTGCCGTTGGCGGCGTCATAGGAGACTCCGATGGGGTGGGGATTGTAAACTCCGACGAAGTTCTGGGTGACGATCGGTTTGAACTTCGACTTACCGTTCAGAGCCGGGTGGTCGATGGTAAGCGTGTCGCCGGACGTGTTGGTGCCGTCGGCGGTGAATTGATAAGCTTTCGGTCCGGCGGCCTGCACCGGCGAAGCGACGAACATGGCGGCGAGCGCGCAGGCCTGAGCCAAGGGCGAGCGGAGGACGGATGGTGTTTTCATGGTTTTGGTTTAAAACGCACTAGCAGTCCTAGCTTCCTGTTGGAGCAGGTCAACTTCTTAGTCTCCCGAAGCAAAGGGAACCAGATGCCGCGGAGATAAATCCCCGCTACCACGGGGATCCTAACACGGCACCTGAAACGAGGGCTGCGAAAACGCCCCAGCCGTTGATAGTAGAAATTCCTACTCCGCTTTGGTTTCGCCGCGCTTGAGATAGTGATCCACGATGCGCTTCTCCGCCTTGTATTCGATCACGTTTGCGGAGCAGAGCTCCGTGGCGAGGTTTTTTGCGGCGGCCACCTCCAGGTCGGTCGGTTCGGCGGCGGCTGCTGCTTTCACGGGCCTGAGTTCCAGGTTCGGCACGATCTTTTCCAAGCCCGGGGAAACCGCGGGATCGATGATGTGCGCGATCGCCGGTTTGGGATCGCCGTCGGGAAGCTCGCCTTTCGCCAGCATCGCGCGGTTCTCCGGCTTGCCCAGGAGCGCGAATTGCCCGGCGTGCTGGTAGCCGCGGAGGAGAGTCTCCCGGGCGAGTCGCTCGCGCGCGGGGTAGTCGTCGTAGTCCGTGCCCAGCTTGCTCTTGCCGGACTCGCGCTCGAAGACGAGGTCGAAAAACACCGGCGGCTCCACCCCGAGCGACTTCGCCTCGTCGATCAGGGCGATGGACTTCAGGAAAGTCGCGTGGGCGTCCTTCGGCGTCAGGGAGCGGTAGAAGGAAGCATCCGAGACGACGGTGCGCATCTCGGTGACGAGCGCTTCCTTGCGGGCGTGTTTCTTGTAGTGCTTCGACCCGAAGATGAAGGCGAAGAAGAAGACCAGCGCCCAAGCCGCCAGTTTGAGGGTGGTTACGGCGCGGGGGTCCATCAGGTCCAGATTGATTTCGGTTTCTTAGGCTCCGGTGCCTCGGGCTCCGGGAAGTTCCGCTTCTCGCGGCAGTGGAAGAGCGCCTCCTCGCGCGTGATGAAGCCGCTTTCCAACAATCCGGCGATGGTCTGGTCGATCGTGCGCGAACCGTCCTTAAAGCCGATTTCCATCAGCCCGACCAGTTGCTCCAGCTTCCGCTCCCGGATGCAGGCCCGGATGCCGTGGTTGGCGCGCAGCACCTCGGACGCGAGCACCCGGCCCTGGCCATCGGCCCGCTGGATCAGGCGCTGGGAGACCACGGCCTCCAGCACGCCCGCGAGCTGCGTCACGATCTGAGACTGCTGGTCCGGCGGGAAGACGTCCACCAGGCGGTCGATGGATTGCGGGGCGTCCACCGTGTGGAGTGTGGCGAGCACCAGGTGTCCCGTCTCCGCGGCGGTCAGGGCGATGCGGATGGTCTCCAGGTCCCGCAATTCAGACACCACGATCACGTCCGGATCCTGGCGCAGGGCTTGGCGGAGCGCGATCGGGAAGCCGCGGGTATCCGTGCCGACTTCCCGCTGCTTGATCAGGCAACTCGCGTGGGAAAAGACGAACTCGATGGGATCCTCGATGGTGACGATGACGCCGGAGCGGTTCTCCGAAATGCGGCGGATCATCGCGGCCAGCGTGGTCGATTTTCCGGAGCCGGTGATGCCCGTCACCAGCACCAGCCCGCGCCGGAGCTGGCAGACCTCGTGGACCACCGCGTGATGGCCCAGCTCGCCCAGTTCCGGGATATGCTGCGGGATGTGGCGGAAGGCCGCCTCATGGCAACCGCGGGCGATATGGACGTTTCCGCGGAAGCGGCCGACGCCTTCAAGCTGGAGCGCGTAATCGAGCTCCCAATTCTGCTCCAGGGCGGCGCGCTGCGCTTCGGAAAGAGTATCCAAAATCAAGCGGCGGACGGTCTCCGGATCGAGCAGGAACTCCTCCAGCGGCGCGAGGTGGCCGCCCACCCGCGCGGCCGGCGGGGCCCACGCGGAGAGGTGGAGGTCGGAACCGCCCAGCTCGACGGTCTGGCGGAGATAGTCGGTGATTTCCCTTACCTGGCTCACGATGATGGAAAGTTGAAATTAGGAGATGCCGCGCATCGCGCGATCAAAATCCTGAGGGCGGTCGGTGGCGGAGCGCGCTGTCACGGAATCGATAATCCCTTGGTTCGTGGCGGCGATGAGATAGCGGAGGAAGGAGCACCCCGTCGATTCATCCACCTTGTTAAGATGGTCCTTCAAATCGTCGTACCGGCCTTCCTCGATCCACTTGCGGGTGGCACCTTCGTTTTGGAAGTACTCGAGGACCGCCACCACGCCTCCGTCGATGCGCGGCAGCAACTGCTGCGCGATGACGCCGATGAGCTGGTGCGCCAGCAAACTGGCCGCGGTGCCGGTGCCCGAATCGCTCAGGATGCGGTTCAGGCGCTCCAGCGCTACGGGAACCCCGGCGACGCCGGAGCCGTGCAGCGTGGAAATCACCAGGTGCCCGGTCTCGGCCGCGCGCAGGGCGGTGAAGGCGGTCTCGGCATCGCGGATTTCGCCGAAGAGAATGATGTCCGGGTTCTGCCGCAGGGCCGCGCGTAGCGCCACGTTGAAATTCTCCGTGTCCCGCCGCACCTCGCGCTGCGAAAACCAGGAGCGGTCGTTTTCAAAAAGATACTCGATCGGATCCTCGATCGTCACGATGTGGCGGGCCTGGTGCTCGTTCACCCACTGGAGACAGGAGGCGATGGTGGTGGATTTCCCGGAGCCGGTAGGGCCGCAAACGATCACCAGACCGGAGCGGCGCTCCATCCAGGAGGCCAGCAGCGGTCCGGGCAGGCCGAGTTGGCCGAAGGTGGGGATCTCTTTCTTAATCGGGCGGAAGGCCACGGCGAGCCGCCCCAGGCTGCGATAGACATTCGTGCGCAGCCGGCCGATGCCCTCGACGCTGACGCTGGAATCGCCGTCGTTCACGCTCGCGGGATCGAAGCCGCAGCTCTTCCAGATGTATTCGATGTCCTCCCGCTTCACCGGCCTGCCGTGGGCGATGATGACCTCGCCGCCGGCCCTCACCCGGGGCTTCTCGCCTTCCATGAGAAAGACATCGCTGGCACCGCCGGTGAAAGCGTTTTCGAGGAGCGAGCGGATCTCGGGGTTCACGGTGGCAAAACTAACAGGAGGCGGCGGGGGGTGGGAAAGGCGTAAGATGTGATTTTCCGGTGAATTCCCCGTGTAGAAAGCCGCCGGAGCTGAAATACGCCGGTGGAGGTTCTCCGGGGGAAGGGCGGCCACGCCGCGCCTGCCGGCAGCGCTACAAAGACATCACGTCCACGGAGACCTTCAGGTGGTGGCTTGCCCCTCCCACGGTGACGCCGCGGAGGGGTGAAACGTCGCGGTAGTCCCTGCCCACGGCGACGGTGATATGGCGCTCGGCCGGACGCAGGTTGTTGGTGGGATCGAAGTCGATCCAGCCTTGGCCGGGCACATAGATCGAGATCCATGCATGGGAGGCGTCCGCACCCACCATCTTCGCCTTGCCGGGAGGAGGCAGCGTTTCGAGATAGCCGGAAACATAGCGCGCAGGGAGACCGAGCGAACGCAGGGAGGCGATCATCAGCTGCGCGAAGTCCTGGCAAACGCCGCGACGGTTCTCCAGCACCTCCTCCACCGGGGTGGCAATGGTGCTGAAATCCGGGTCGAACTTGAACTCCCGGAAGATCCGGGAGTTGAAGGCGGTGACGGCTTCGAGGATGCAGCGCCCGGCGGGGAAATCAGCCCGGGCGAATTCCGCGAGCGCGGGCAAGGCCGGGATCAGCGGTGAGGGCAGCATGAAGGCGCGTGCATCGAGCGAGGCGGGATCTTTCGAGGCGAGCAAGCGCGCCCGCACTTCGTCCCACGGTGTTCCCGCTTCCAGCGGGAGCTGTCCGTGCGATAGCACCTCGACCTCGCTTTCGGCCGTGATGACCAGCTCGGGGTGAGGCCGCTGGATCGAGAAATAATCGATATGATTGCCGAAGGAATCCCGGCGGCTGCGGTGGAATTCCGGCTCGGGATCGATCCTCAGCCGCCAGGAAAGGCAGCGCTGCCCCGGCAGGTCGAGCGGCCTCAGCCGTGCCTCGTTGTGGCACAGGTTCGCTGGGACATCGTAGCGGTAAGTCGTCCGGTGGCGGATGCGGTAGTGCACGGGTGCGATGGGAAATGAATGGAATACCTGTTGCGAACGATTTTCGCTACGTGCGGAGCTCCTAGCCTCTCAAGAAGTGGGGCCGGTCGGCGTGGCGGAAATAAGTCAGCGTGAGCGCATTCGAGAGCTGATAGAGCGCGCTGCCCATGTGATCGACGAAGGTTTCGAGCTTTTTCCTCCGGTTGCCGGTGACGAGCACGAGCTGCGAAACGTCCGTGAGTCTCAGACGGCTGGTGGTATCCACCAGCAGGCGTTGCTCGGGGGTCAGGCGCGCGCCGTGGGGCTGGCGCGGGAGCCGCTCGATGTTCCCGGCGAGACGCTGGATCTGATAGAGGAGGGACCGCGCGTTGTTCGGCTCCAGAAGGAGGAGCTCGAGCACGAGCTCCATCCGCGGATAGGTGCGGTAGCGCTTGCGGTAGGTGACCAGGCTGTCGGAGGCGGCCAGCACTGTTTCCATCACGAGTTGTTCCTCCGCGGGCGGCCGGCTTTCCACGAGGAAATTCCTCACGACGGAAAGCAGGTACTGGGCGCGCTCGATGCGGCGGCCGGAGTCGAGCAGGCCCCAGCCGGCATCGCGCGTCATGCTCTCCAGGTTCAGCCCCAGCAGGGCGGTCAGGTGGAGGATCAGGCGGTTGAGGGGATCGGTGAAATCATCCAGGTCCTTTCCCGGCGGGACGTGATCCTCGACCCACTCGTGGATGATCGCCTCGATCACGCGCCATGAGTCCGGCGACCAGAGATCGCGGACGGCGTAGGTGGAATTGCGGAAAGAGCGCAGGATGCCCGTGAGAGAGCCGGGCCGCCGCACGTCGGTGAGCAGCGAGACGACCTCGTCCTCGTCGCTCACGGCGGAGAAACTTTCCTCCGGATGGATCGGGGCGGCATTGGTGACGCCGAGCAGGCCGCTCATCAGGATCTCGCGGTGGCGGCAGAGCTGCTGCTCACCATCCCCGATGGCCTCGACGAAGCTCAGCACGGAGCGGCGGAGCAGGCGGGCGGTACCTTCCGCGCGCTCGGCGTAGCGGCCGGTCCAGTAGAGGTTTTCTCCCGAACGGCTCGGGACGTTACGTGCGTCCGGCTCGGCCTGGGATTGCTCCATCTCCGCCCAGAGGCTGACGAAAGGCTCGGTATCGGCCCCTTGCACCCAGGTGTCCTTCGAGGTTCCCCCTAGCTGGCTGGATACGACCAGCGCGTCCGGCGTCGCGGCGATGCGGGTCAGGCCGCCGGGCATGACGATGTAGCGGCCGTCGGGCGTGGTAGTCGCAAAGCCGCGCAGATCCCCGCGGCGGGCCTCGATGGCGGTGCCGTTGAGGCAGGGCTGGGTGGAAAAGCCGACCTGCTCCTGGCCGACGTAGCATTCCGGGCTGGCGAGGATGCGCGCACGCAGGTCCGCAAGTTGTGCCGTGCTGAGAGTGGCACCGAAGACCGTGCCGAAGGTCGGTGCCCGGTGAATGGATTTCACCACCATTTTGTCCAGGCGGGAGAGCACGAGATCCCGCGCCTGCTTCTCCCCGCACCACCAGGTAGCTGCCGCGGGGAGGATCAGTTCCTCGCCCCGCAGGTGCCGGGAGATTCCCGGCAGGAAAGCCATCAAGCCGGGGTTTTCCAGCACCCCGCTGCCCGGGTGGTTGACCACCGCCACGTTTCCGGCCCGCATCGCCTCCAGGAGTCCGGGCACGCCGAGTTGGGAATCCTCTTTCAGCTCCAGGGGATCGCAAAACCAGGCATCGACCCGGCGGACAATCACGTCCACCGGTTCCAAGCCGCCCAGCGAGCGGAGCCAGACGCTGCCATCCCGCACCGTGAGGTCATCCCCCTGCACCAGGGAGTAGCCGAGATAGGAGGCGAGGAAGGCGTGCTCGAAATAGGTCTCGTTTTGCGGGCCCGGCGTGAGGATGACCACCCGCGGCTCGCGCGCGCCGGTATGGGCGGGAAAGGATTCGAGCGTCTCGCGCAGGGTGCGGAAGAAGCCCGCGAGCCGCCGCACGCCCGTGCGGTGGAAAAGTTTCGGCATCGCGCGGGTCATCACCCCGCGGTTTTCCACCACATAGCCGCTGCCGGAGGGTGCCTGGGTGCGGTCGTTGACGATCCACATCCGCCCGTCCGGGCCGCGTGCCAGATCGGCCGCATACAGGATGAGCTGCCGCTGCGAGGCCAAGCGCATCCCGTGGCAGGGCCGCAGGTAGCCGCGATGGGCATGGATCAACTCCGGCGGCAGCCAGCCCCCGGAAATCAGCCGCTGTTCGCCGTGGAGATCCGTCAGGATGTGGTCGAGCAGCTCCGCGCGCTGGATCAGCCCGGCTTCGATGGTTTTCCAGTCCTGCTCGGACACCACCCAGGGGACCGCATCGAGTTCCCAGGCCCGGTGCTCGCCGTCCGGGGCGCCGTGGACGCTGTAGGTGACGCCGTTTTCCCGCAGCAGGCGGCGGAGTTCTCCGGTCACCGCCCCGGCCTGTTCGGGAGAAAGCCCCCCGAGCCAGGTGGCGACGTGGGACCAGGAGGGATTTACCGTGCCGTCTGCCGCGACCATTTCATCCCAGATGCCGCGCTGGTAATCGGGAGGGAGGGTATTCCTAAGGGTCGCCGCGCCGGACATCGGCTCCGGTATGGCCGGAATGCCTCCATTTGGCA
>CAMPGU010000088.1 GCA_946885645.1 uncultured Haloferula sp. | reverse complement strand
ATTCTCGACCGCGCTTCCCGCGGGCTGGGTGAAAAGCGACATCGCGAAGCACCCCGATGCCGAAGGGCTGTTCATCCTCAAGTGGCCGTCGGTCCAGGGTAAAGTGTACAAGCTCGCCATGTCGCCGGATCTCGTCGCCTGGACGGACTTCGGCGAGCTGATGCCCGGCACCGGCCAGAACATCAGCCTGGCGGTCGATGCGATTCATGAGGACGGCACGATTCCCGACCGGCTCTTCTGGCGCGTGAAGATCGAGGACGATGATCCCGACGGCGATACCCTGACCACCTGGGAAGAACTGGCTCTGGGCTACAACCCTTACAGCTCCGACACCGATCTCGACGGGATCCCCGACAACACGGACACGACGCCGCTTTCCAACAATGCTGTCGCCGATCCCGACGGGGCAGGCTTGGTTGGGACCACCCTGTCCACCAACATGATCGGTCGCTGGGACTTCGAATCCTACGACACGATCACGAGCCCGCCCACGGGCCACACGCCCTGGCGGTTCCCGGACAAAACCACCGGCGGGCGGCATGCCACCTCCTTTTCGGTGTTCACGCATGGTTTGGGGATGCCCTCGAAGGCGACCAGCCACGCCGGAGGATTCGTCACCATCCCGCCGTCCCTTCTCAACAACCGCACCACCTGGTCGGTATCCTTCTGGGCGGCCTTGGACGAGGGGTCCGTCGAGAATTCCGACGGTCGGCCGGTCGGCCTCTTCACCCATCACTACTACCTGCCGCACATCACCAACGGTTCTCCCAACTGGGGACTGGTCACCGCCAAGGTCAACGGCATCTGGGTCCAGAAAATCGGCGGACGGGAAATCCTCCGCGCGGGCACCTATTCCTACACCAACCACAACGGCGGCACGCTCATCAGCCCGCCGACCACCGTGGTTTCGGGCGTGATGCTGGACCGCGACCTCGGTACCATCGACGACGGCAAGTGGCACCACTACGTCATGACCCGCGCGGGGGGGAAAACCACCCTCTACATCGACGGGCAGAAGGCAGGGGAGAAATCGCATACCTTCGAGACAATCACCGCCAACCAATACGCGGGCATCAGCCTGGGCCGCGTTTACGGTCCGTCTCCCGACAGCATCGTCGCCCAACCCGGCAACCAGGCCGTGGCCCGCGGTCGTTTCGACCGGCTCCGGGCTTGGTCGGACGCCGTTACCACCACCGAAATCGCCGCCCTCCACCACGAGGACATCGACCGCGACGGCCTGTGGGACATCACCGAGACCAAAACCCGCCTGTGGCGGGACGCGAACTCCGACGCCACGGCGACGCCCGCGGAGTTCGATTTCGTGGTCTCCCCGTTCGAGTGGCAGCCCGCCGAACATGACACCGACCGGGACGAGGCCAGCGACCTTGCCGAGCAAATTGCCGGGACCGACATCGCGCAGGCCGACACCGACGGCGATCTCATCCCCGACGGATGGGAGCTGAAATATCCGGCGATTCTCGACCCCCTCGATCCCTCAGACGGTTTGCTCGATCCCGACGGAGACGGCCTGACCAACCGTGAGGAGTGGCAGTATAACACCAATCCCACCAACCCCAACTCCGACGGCGGAGACCCCGATAACCCCGATACCGTTAACGACGGGGACGAGGTCGATGGAGGTTCCAATCCCAACGATCCGGGCGACGTCGGGCAATCTCCTTCGCCGGAAGAGAAGGTCTCCATTCTCCTTGGAGTGGGCGACCAAAGCGGCAGCGAAAGTGAGGACTATGTTCTCAACTGCTATCGAATCGACCGCGAGACGGGCGAAGAGGAGCGCATTTACACGGTCCGCTCCGGCGGCTTCGGCCAGTACAAGCAAGAGACCAAGGATATCTTCCGCAAGGGCGAGTCCTATTCGTTCCAAATCCAGTGGCAGGGCTCCAACCTTGCGAGCCGACCCGCCAATCCTAGCCTTGGGATCTCGGCCGAGGGCCCGGACTTCGATTACACCTTCAAGGTCCAGTCCCAAGGAGACCATGGCGGCATGCTGATCGACTCCTGGAATCCCTCGGACGGAACGCTAGATCCCACCCGCCGTCTGTTGAATGACGAAGCCAACGACGTTGCGGCGGATGCCTCGGAATTCAAACGGAACTACTCCGACCGCCGCGTCGTCCTCTACTCGGTCCAGACCCACACGATAGACCGCATGTTCGCGGGTGCGGTGACCATCCTTCCGGGCTTCGAGCAGATGGAACTGACCATCACCAGCCCGGATACCGGACGGGACTTCGGCACCCATGGCTATCTCGTGGGCGGAGGCGACACCCGCGTTTACGAATCCGTCAAAGGGATGCTCGGCTACGAGGACCGTTGGGGAACCCTCGTCAGCGATCCGAGCGTCTGGTTCCTGCGCGATCCTCTTTCGTTCAACCGGGTGGAATTCTACCTCGTGTCCGGTGCGCCGGGAGAGGCCTACGGCAAGATCAAGGTTGAGGCGAAGGTGCAGGGGCAAAGCCTCGGCAGCATCGAACGAACGCTCCAGGCAGACGCGCAGTTCGCCCAAACCATCGATCTGGTGACCGGTTGGGCCGCAGGCAGGGGCTTCGGCTTCAACACCGGCGGCGGCGGCGGTGTCACGGTGATGAACAACCTCCTCGACGGGGAAGGTCTCGACGACCCTCACCATTGGTCAACGCCCACCCTCATTCCCTTCATGCTCATCGGCCACCAGGTCGAGGGCGTGACGATCGTCGTCCGCGGTTTGGGCGAGGGCGTGGTGGCCGGTCTCAAGGACGATCTCGAATTCGTCGGGCTCATCTTGAGCGGGGCCGTCATCGTCGCCGACTGGTCTGCCCAGGCCCTGCTGAACGAAATCGAGAAATGGCAGAACGACCCGCGCGCCCGGATGTCCGAGCTTCACGCGATGGTCACCGACTTCTTCGACAAGCAGGTCTTCCAACCGTTGGCCACGGTTGCCGCGGATCTGACCACCTTCGAAGGCTTCAAGAAGCGGTTCTGGCAGGCCGTGGCGAAGGGCATCACGGTCTCCATCGCCGTCAACACCAACCTCTGGTACAGCACGGTCAACGCGCTGGAAGAGTGGTTCGACGACTTCGGCAACCGGATGGCCGACGGTGCCGAGCGCGCCGCCTGGCTGGACACGCCGCTCGACAAGACGGGGCTCTTCGCCGAAGGCACCCAACTCATGCGCGAGCAGTGTTATACCTTCGGCTATACGTTCGGCTACTTGTGCGAACAGGTCGCCATCGGGGCCCTGACCGGAGGCACGGTCAAAATCGCCCAGGTTGCGGCCAAGGGCGGCATTTCGCTCGCCGCCAATGTGGCCAAGCGCACCGCCGCCACCGTGGCAATCCGCGGTCACTGGATGAAGAAAATCATGGCCGATTCCGGCCTCGGCGACGCCATCATCCGCGCGATGTACGAGCGCGGCATGCTCGCCGCCGCCGTCGAACCGACCGGCCCGACCATCAAGAAGTGCGCGTTCGACATCCTTGAATCGCTCTTCTCCCGGCAAGGGTTCAACCGCGCCACTTACAACTTCAAGGAATTCCTCGATGACCTGGTCCCCGACGGAAATATCCGGAAACTAATGGCCAAAGAGGGCAGTGAGGCCGTCATTCACAAACGGGCCGCCCAAATCGCCCACCTGCTCGGAGACGAGTGCGACGAGACCGTTATGAAAAACTTCATGGACGTGGTCGAACAGCGGTTGATTCTGGAGCGATCGGGAGGCGAGATCGACGAATGGATCGAGGACTTCCTGCGGGCTTTCAAAGGCAATGCGGCCGAGTTCGTGAATCGTCCTCCATTGGACGACTTGAGCTCCAACGGCGTTCAGCGGCTCAAGAACTTCCTCAGCGAACCTCTCCCCGGGTATGCTTGGAAATTCGAGGAGGGATTGGAGACGAACTGGAAGGCCCCGATCGTCCGCGGCTTGTTGGTCGAGTTGGAACTTTGGTACCGGGTGTACAAGCCCGCCGGATGGGCTCACCTCCCCACCTCGGAAGCGGTGGACTTCATCAAAGGTGTCCAAGCTCTCCAGTTGAAAAGCATCGGGACCGTCAATTCCAATACCATCACCCGAATGAAGGAGGCCGTTCTAGCCATGCGGGACTATGGGGTGAGCAATGGCAAGACCGACTTAATTTTAGACATCAGGAAGAAGCCGGGATTGGACACGTCAGCCCTCCAGCAGCAGCTCGATGACTACATCGCCACACTGAATCCATCAAACAACGGCCTTACGATCACATTCAATATCCATGAGTATGATTTTCTGCCAGCACCGTGATCTGCGCCCCTCTCTCCATTGCAGTTTCTGGGGCGAGGACATGGACGCCGCCCAGATTTGGCGGAAAGCCCATGAATTCCTTCATAACCAAGGCGCCGCGTCAGAAGCCTATCGTATCAACCCTGGGATTGGCTCTCGTCGAAATTTCCGGGATTTCCTCAAGGAGATGTCGCCGCAAGACATCGAGCATGAGATTTCCTTGGATCCCGCTTCTGGATTCACCGTTCAAAGCGGTGGCGACAGAACCCCTCAAATCATCACCTATCATCCAACACCGCTTGATGGAGGACTTCAGGGATTCTCAATCGCCTCCCTCGATGCGGGAAATCTGCCAATCGATTGGAGCGATCTCGTGGAGCTTCTTTCCTCGATGGCACCACTGGTGGTGGCCAAGTCCACCCTGTCGTTGTATTCCGCTTGGCAGAACTGCGAGGACATCGGACGCTATACGAGGCAATTCGGCTCAGCGGTGAATTTCAAACAGTATGAGAAAGGCGATCCTCCTGTGAATCGGATGGTCTTGGATACATCCAGAAATCCAGGTCGAAATCACGTCAGAGATGCACTCTCGCTGGGGGTCTCCGCAGAAATGTGGCTCGGCCCCGCGTTCTGGCAGTTCGCTCCGTGCAGGAAGGAGGAGGTATTAGCCGCCGACTTTTTCCTCGAAGTCCGCGACACGCCGCAATTCCTCTACCTCAAAAGCTGGCCGCATCCCTTCACCCGGCCCGACGGCGAACAAGGTCGCATCCAACAAATGCTGTGGCGGCTCCTCTTCCACGAGGATTGCGAATGGCCGCCCGGCTCCGGCGGGATTTCGGATGAACCGGCTGGCGGGCCGCCCGAGTTAATGCCGGGCTATCCTCCCGTCTCCTGACCTATTACACCCCGCACCGATTTTCATTTCACCTTTTAGAAGCACCCCTAAAATGCCGAAATTCGCATTCTATAAATACTTCCGATTCGCTTTCGCGATCTTCCTCATCTGCCGTTCTGCTTGTTCGGCCGCCGTTGTTTATTCAAGCGGAAGCCCTGCCCCGATGGAGCCGCCGCCCGAGGGCAGCCTGTCGGATCGGCAGTTCATCCAAGCAACCAAATTCAACCTGACGTCAGGGACAACGCTCCTCTCGGCTACCGTCGAAGGCATGTACGCCAGCGGAAACACGCCCCCGGTTGCGGATGCATTTTCGATAGCCTTTTACCACGATAACGGTGACGGCTGGACCCCCGGGGCGATCATCGGAAGCTCTCAGTCTGTAGCGAGCTATAGCGTTGACACCGGTGTTGATTCCATGGGATTTGATATATACCGGATCTCTTTAAACTTCTCTGCCCCTGTCGAATTGCTCACAGGAACTTACTGGGTCAGCATCTACAACGATACGCCCGGCGACGTTGACACAAGCGATCCCGAAGATTCGGCTTGGTTCTGGAGCCACCGGCAAGGCACGGGGACCACTGGAGCCTCCCTGAACTTGCAGACCGACCAATGGGTTTCTACAGGTGCAAGTTCCTTTGTCTTCACCTTGGATGATGCTCCTGTTTCTGTCCCGGAGCCCACCTTGATGTATCTGGGGCCCTTGGCTGCCATCGGCTTGCTCCGCCGCCGCCGAGCTCGCTAACAAAAAATGCGAGTTCGGCATCCACGAGCCTATCTTCTCCCAGAGGGGCCTGAAACGGCCATCTTGCTCGAAGAAGGGAACAATCCCTCGCGGCGACACTTTACTTCATTTGTCCGCGGATGATTCGCGGATGCCCGTAACGAGGAAAGTTTCTTGTACACCTGTCGGCCGGAGGGCGGAACCCCCGAAAGGGGTGATTGAACCACCGGAGGAAGTCCCGCCGTTCGGCTCCGTCTTCCCAAGCCTTGGCGAATTGTTCCCCGAAGTCCGGATCGGACGCAAGCCAGCGGTAGAGGGTTGCCCGGTGAATGCCGACGGTCGCAGCCACCCTGCGATGATGATAGCCGCAACGAACCACACGGAGGATCATCTCCCGGAGGATGGCCTTTTCGTGAGGCGGGATGCTTCGTTTCAAAGGAGAAGGGAGGGGGAGGATTGTAGCCAAAGCACCCTTGATATCCTATGCGTCATGCGGTGAACCTGTCCCGGAAGGCGGCAAGGATGCTCCGGGCGACCGATGAGCCCGGAGTCCATCCCGAATGATTTGGCGACAGGATGCAGGCTTCCGAGCACGGCCGGCGGGGGTGTATGGAACCATGCGTGAAGGCTCTTGCCGCCGGTCCAGAGGATCGCGGCAAGATGCCAGCCCATGCCCTCCCGAAGCCAGCGGACGAGGGCGAGCGAGTCGTGCACGTGCCGGGAAAGAGCGTCCCGCGAGGCGGGCTTGATCCCGTCGAAGCCGTCGAAGTCGAGGACGGTGTAGGGTGCGGAAAGGACATTGCCGGAGGCGCGGGAATGGGTTTCGGGCTTCCAGACGGCCGGCGTGGTCATGGGGCCGATGGGACCGGCGGCCCTGTACCAGTCCCGGCAGGGCCTCCACCGTTCCGCGTGGATAATGCTGCCGCTGTGGTGGACTTCGCCGGTCCAGAGGACATCGGAGGGGCGGAACAGGCTGGCGAGGAAATGCGTGGGCTCGGTTGCGACAAGGTCGCCGTCGATCCGTTGCGGGGAGTCATGCCACACGTCGGTCGGGTACCATGTGAAGCGGCGGATGAGATCGCGCCGGTGAGCCCGGGCTGACTCGGCAAGGCGGAGGGCCTCAGTTCTCCGGCGTTGTTCGATGGCGCTGCGTTCGCGCCATTGCCGCCGTTGCTCGGGATCGGGCTGGATACCGCTGCGGACGCCGATGAGCGCCATGATGCGCTTTCGATGTTCCCCGTCTCCCCCGTGCGCAGCGCAGGCAAAGCGGTCATCGGGGAATATCACGAGGTGATTGCCTTTTCGGTCACCACCCTCTTCCGCGCAAGCGGGGCACCGGGCGGTGATCTTGCCGGAGATGTGGAGCCGGACCTTTTCGAGGAGGTCGAAGTGGAGCGTTCGCGATGCCGGTGTCATTGATGGGGAATGTTGAGCTTTTCCATTCCATCCATTTTCCCGGAGGCCGTGGATGGAATGGAAGCAATCGACCGTCTTCCACAGGACTTCCGCATGGAAATTCCGTGGAATCGGGTGTGGAAATAATGGCCGACGCGCTTCATCCAGCCTGCTCCTTCCACCATAGCTTGCCCGAAGAATCCTCCTCGACGTTTGGATGATCCGCGAGGATCTGGTAAGCCTTGGACTTCGCGCAAACACCGGCTGAAACGAGCCGCCCGACGGCCTTGGGCTTTGCTTCTCCCGCCATGCCGCGAAGAACTTTAGCCACGGCATCGGGGGAAGTGGATCGGCCCCGTGCCGGCGCTTCGGATGAGAGAAAGGCTTCCATGTCGAAATCCTCGGCGGAGGAGAAAAGGCCGTTGCAGCGCGTCCAGGCGCTCGGCTCGCCTTCTCGTCCATCGTTGTTCTTGCAGCAGGTGAGGACGACGGTCGGGTCCGTGGTCTCGTTGCTGCCGGGTTCGAGCACGAAGACACACCGCGCCGCGCTGCCGATTTGGTAGCTACCGGCCAATTCGTGCAGGAGGTCCCGGCCCTGCTTGCGGGTGGAGTCGCTGCCCTTCTTCCTCATGTGATGGATGATGAGCACCGCAGGCTTCTCGCTAGGATCGGCAGGCAGGCACTCCAGGATCGCTTCCAGGGCCTGACGGTAGTCGCCTTGCTTGTCTCCCTCTGCGACCCGGTTCCAAGGATCGATGATGACGAGTCCGGGCCGAAATTCCCGGATGATCTCGCTGACCCGCTCGCGAAAGCCCGCCTCATGAAACGCGAGACCGTATGTCGGTGGCGGAGTGATCCGCAGCCAGTCGTCGAGGCCGCCATCGGGAACGGCATCTGCCAGTTCGTGCTTCAAGCGCCACTGTCCATTCTCGATCTGGATGATGAGAGTCCGGAACCGGGCGTGAACTTGATGTCCGAGCCACGCCTTGCCGGTCGCTCCGGCGATGGCGAGCCCGAGCGCAGCGCGGCTCTTGCCGACCCCCGGCCAGCCGCCGAGAACGGTGATGCCTCCGCGGGTGAGGTGGCAGTCCCCCATGAGGACGAAGTCCGCGGGCGGTTGAAAGGCGGCGAAGTCGGAGGGTTTCCAGATTTCAAGCCACTGTCGCTTTGGGGCTCCACCTGCGGATGCGGCGAGCGCCTCCGCGGTGATGGATTGCGGGGATTGAGGCATGGCCTGCGATGATGGATTGCGGCCTCGCTCGCGAAGGGATAGCGTTCTGGCAGCTTCTCACTTCCGCCGGGTCGATCTCCACGAGGTCGGCCCGGTTTGGTCAGCGGACTTCGGTGGGATGGATGCGGAAACGGCGCTCAAGCGCGGCGCGGACCTGCTCCGGGTCGAAGTAGGTACGTCGGCCGATTTTATGGACGGGGATGTAGCCCTTCGCCTGCCAGTCGCGGAAGGTGCGGAGGCCGGGCCGGGAGTTCTCGCAGGGAAAGACGATCCGGATGCAGTCCTCTGCGCCGACAAGTTGCGGGTGGTTTGGTGATGCGTTCATCGGCACCACCATGCCATGGGGGCATCCCTGCAATCGACCGTCCCGAGTGGCCCCCTTCGCGGATTCGCCCGGAAATCTCACGGATTCGGCCGATTTGCTCCCCGGAATCCGGGAGAATCTCAAGCTCCCGGCAGGTTTTTTCAGGATTCGGCAGCATTCTCCGCCTCCAAGCCATTTCTAACGGCGTCCTCCAATGAAACCGGGGAATCGGCCTTTTTCGTGGGAGTCTTCATTCCCAAACGCCACGTCCGGAATTCTTCGAGGAAGTAGCTTGCGGTGAATCCAATATCGAATCCGCGGGTGCGTTGGTGTTCGATGGCTTCCGGGACGGCGTTATCATCAATGGGAAAGTCCTCGGGCTCGCACCATTCCGGAGATTCCCGGTGCTCGTCCTTGTCTCGATATCCCCATCGCTCGGCGTGAGTGTCCATCCGGATCTTCGCCGTAATATATGCCCGCCACCACCGCGCTCGGTCCTCCTCCCTGGCCATCCCGATGACTTGTTCCAGGTAGCGCTTGAAGGGAACCTTGCCGTCCACTTCATCCCATTGGGTAATCCGTGGAAGAAAGTGACTGCCGATTTTGAGCGGTCCGTAGAATGGCATTCTCGCGTCGAAGTCTTTCCGAACCTTGTCCAGCCGCTTCTGCATTTCCTTCCTCACCCTTCCAGCCGAGTCCCAGATATCGCGCGCAAGCTCCACACTCCTCTCGGCCTCGTCTGCTGACTGACCCGGGCGATTCGCGGGAATCTTCCCTCCGATCATCGCTGCCAATTGCGCAAGCTCCCAGACGCTCGGCGGATCGGCATAGCCAAAGACGTTCACCAGGAACTGTCGGCGGGCTTCCTCCAGGTCGGGTTGCTTCTCATTATCTCCTTCCCCGGCAGGTTTTCCGGCTCGATCACCTTTGGCCTTCTTCATGAGACCTCCTCTACCCGGATGCCTGATTGGGGAAAGCGGTCAAAAATCTTCTTCATAATTTCCCTCGTCTTTGATCCCCATTGATGGCTGAAGACATACGTCTTGCTTCCGATGTGGAGCAATTCGTCTTCCGCCGTGAAGTAGCGCTGGGAATTGAAGTCAACCGGCGACTGGTCCCGGACTGTGACCACCGGCTGTCCCGCAAACTCCTCCTCTGAACGTAGTATCCCGTGGGCCACGAGGAAGCGATTCGCCGAGAATACCTCCTGAATCTCCTCCGGGGTGTGACCTTTGCTGATCAGTGCCCGAATGATTTCCAGCATCGCCCGTCTCTTTGGCAGAGGGACCGTGCGATGGCCGGCGTAGCTCACGATGAAGCGGGTGAAGTCCCGCTCTCCCTGCCGTGCGACCTCCTTCCGTTCTTCCCGCTCCCGCAGTTTTAACAGGTAGTCCGCAGCCTCCGGGATGGGGATGATCTGCTGGACATCCAGGTAGATCGCTTCCGCATCCTCATACGGCACTAGCCGGACGCAGCGGATATCCAGTCCCTGACCCCTCAGCCACAGCACGGTGGTGGTAATCTCCGGGCCGAAGTCCCCGGAGACCAGCACGATCCGCACCTTGGCCGCCACCTCTACGTCGCTTCCGGGTTCCAAGTGTTCCCCTAGCAGGGCCTCCGCATCCTCCCCCGGCTGATGCTTGGCAAGATGTGCGGCATAGATCCCCACGACCTCTTTGAAGGAAAGTAGGGAGGCCATTGCGGCATAGCGAATGCCTTGGAGATCCATGTGACCTCCATCTTCAGTGCGCTTTAGTTCGAAAACGACGAGGGTGCCGTCGGGGTCGATTCCCAGCAGGTCGATGCGGCGCAGACTACCCACCCAGCCGCTGAATTCCTCGGAAATCACCAAAGTCCCCGGAGAAACTGCATCGATCTTGTCCCGGAGGAGACGTTGAAGGTCGCCGCGCTCCCTGATCTTGAGGTCGGTCATCGTCTTCTGCTTCACCTGCCGGAGTTCGCCGGCACCGAATTTGTAGAGAGCCATCGTGCGTGTCTTAGATGTCGAGGGGAGGGAGGGAGGTCACGATCTTCATCGTCTCCAGGCTTACGGTGATGACCCGCAGGAAGAGTTCCAGCGGGTACTTCGCGTCGCCCATGGTTTCGGTGGCCCAGAGGTTGGCGTCGTTGACGATGCCGCTGGCCTTGTCCGTGGTGACGGCCTGGCGCTCCATCACCCATTCCAGCGCGGGCTTGCCATTGACCACGTAGTCGTAGGCTTCCAGCGGGATGTTCCGGATGGTGATCCGCTCGTTGTAGATCACCGTGCTCTTGTCGTTCACGCTCTTGCCGGTCGCCGGGTCCTTGGCCTTAGCGAATTTCATCTTGGTCACCCGGTAATCCTCCGGCTGGAGCCGGGAGAGGGGGACCTTGCCGGTGTCCAGCGTCGCGCCGGAATGGATGGCGACGGTCTCGTAGTTCAGGTGCCAATGCGCGAGGTCCCGCCCGGCTCGGGAAAAGGCGATGAAATCCGAGAAGGTCTTCACCGCGGGGATGCGCGGCAGCTCCTTGCCCAAGTTGTCGGCGTAGCGGCTGCGGTAGTCGGGAGAATGCAGCAGGCCATACACGTAGTAGAACAGGTCTTCCTTCCTCAACGTCTCGCCCTCGCCCGCTGCGGGATATTTTTCCCGGAAGTGCGCCAAGCCGCCGTCGGTGATGGCGTCGCGCCGAGTGGAGCCGGAGTGCTTCTTGGCATTGAACAGTTCTTCGCTGGACCCTTCATCGCTTTCCGTTGCGAAGTAGAGGTAGAGCGGGAAATATTGCCCGCCAACCATGTCAGCGGCATGAAGGCTAACCATGCAGTCCGCGATGAGCACGGAGAAGCCGCTTCGAGACTCGGAAGCGGAAACGCCGATCACGCGATTCTTCGCCGCCCCGTTAGGAAAGATCACGGGCATCTTGTAGCGGCTCCAATTCAAATGCTTGCCGTCGTAGAACCATTGCTTCGTGAATGGACGGTAAAGAGCGGACACCACGTGCGATTCGCTGTAATTCAACGTCAGTCCGCGGGAAAGATACTTTTTCAGATCGTCAGCCCAAGCGATCCGGGTTGGATCAATGGTAATAAACTCGTCAACGCTTTTGGCTGACTTCGGAGCCTCAAGCTCTTGGAATCTCTTCGACTCCTCGTTGAAAAACGCGATGCACCCTTTAATTCCTTCGATGAGGAGGCCTCGGGACTGATTATAAACCCACGCATCTCGGTTCGACTTCACGCCGCAGGAGTAGGTTTCGAAGAGCGTCGGTGCTGATCCATCCTTCTTGGTCCCCATGGCTAAGTGGTTCAAGAACGAGGCATCACGTTGATTCACCCAGTCTCCGTGGGAGTCTGGCGTAATCTTCTTCCATTCGCCCGCCTTTAGAATCCCTGACGTTCCCTCGAAGCGGGCGATGATTTCCAGCTTTTGAGCCTGAGTGAGATAGTCTCCAATATCGTGCCAAAAGATCTCGCCGGTTCGCTCTGAGCCGGGATTTTTGACAAGAATAGTAATGGCGATCGGTGTCCGCGTTCCTTGGCCAAAAACGCTGTCTTTCTCCTTGCGACGCTGTTCCCCAGCAGTGCGCGCGTTCCCCCGCAAATGGAATACGTAAATGCTACTAAAATCGTCTGCGAGACACTTCCTTAGGCCATCGCATGAGTTTGCTTCAAGGAAGCTTCCATTGGTGACGAATCCTACGACACCGCTCTTTCCAACCCGATCACTAGCCCAGCGAATTGCGCGAATATAAGAGTCGTAGAGCGCCCGCACCATTTTGATGCCCGAACGCTCCGCGTAGGTTTCCCTGATCCTTTGATCGAGCGACGGATAAATTACATTCTGGGTTCCGTCGGTAGCAATTTCCTGACCTACCGAATACGGCGGGTTCCCGATGATGACCCGAATATCGAGCTTCTTCTGACGCTTGCGGCGGGCGCTGTTGTGCTCCATCAGGTCGCTGACGAGGTCCTCCTTCTCGTACATCTGGAAGGTATCGGTGAGGCAGATGCCTTCGAAGGGGACGTATTTCCCGCCGACGAGGGCGTGATAGACGGCCTCGATGTTGATGGCGGCGATGTAGTATGCGAGCAGGACGATCTCGTTGGCGTGGATCTCGTGCTTGTATTTGTGCGGGAGTTCCTCCGGCTTGATCAGGCCGCTCTGGAGCAGGCGGGTGATGAAGGTGCCGGTGCCGGTGAAGGGGTCGATGATGTGGACGCCCTTGCTGCCGAGGGATTGGCCGAACTCCGACTTCAAGAGGTCGTTCACGCTGTGGATGATGAAATCCACCACTTCCACCGGGGTATAAACGATGCCGAGGCGCTCGGTCATCTTCGGGAAGGCGTTGCGGAAGAACTTGTCGTAGAGTTCCACCACGATCTTCTGCTTGGCGGTGATGTCCTCGATCTGGTCGGCGCGGCGGCGGACGCTGGCGTAGAATCGCTCCAGGGTATCCGCCTCCTTTTCCAGCCGGTGCTCGTGGAGGACCTCCAGCACGTCCTGCATGGCGCGGGAGACGGGATTCTGGCTGGCGAAGGAGTAGTCCTCGAAAAGGGCGTCGAAGACCGGCTTGGTGATCAGGTGCTGGGCCAGCATCTCGATCACCTCGGCATCGGTGATGGAGTCGTTCAGGTCGTCCCGCAGCTCGTGGGCGAAGGCATTGAAGGCGGCGACCTCCTTTTCATTCGCCGGATCGGAGACGATGGCGGTGATGCGGGAAATGTGGGTCCGGGCGATCTTGGCGATGTCGTTCGCCCATTCCTCCCAGTGGTTGCGATTGCCGCATTTCTTCACGACGCGGGCGTAGAGCGCGCGCTCCAGCTCGCCGACCTGGAAGGGGAGTTCGCCCTGGGTTTCCACGGGCCGCTGCTGCTCCGGGGTGCCGATGGTGAACTGATCCTTGCCGCCCGCATCCTTGCCATCCTTGGAAGCGGCGGATTTTTTCCGGATCTTGTCCGTGATGGCGATGACCTCCATCTTCCGGTTGTCCCGGCCGATGAG
>CAMPGU010000087.1 GCA_946885645.1 uncultured Haloferula sp. | reverse complement strand
GTTTTGTAAACGCTGGCGGCCTCGTGCGAAAGGCGTGGCAACATCCGCTTCACCGCGGACATTGGACCTGGACGGCCACAGCGATCGCTTTTGGGCGCTTTGGGCGCCTTCCCTCGCGATCCACGCCGGGAAGACGCCGGGTGTCGTGGTGATTCCTCCGGGGCGGACGAAGATCTGGACGCCGGACTCGGCTCGATCGCGGAGTAGTAACCGAGAGATTATGGGATAAACAGCCGAGGCATCAGCGCCCTAGAATTTGTACCCCCAGACCCGCATGTAATGTTCATGTCTCTCTCTCCTCCTCTATGAACTCTTTGAGTCCACCCTGAAAGGCCTTCTGAAGAAGTATGCCCCCTCGGGAGAAAGAGTACTTTATTTCCACTCCTTCGTCGAGTAGAGGGAGACCCAGCTTGAATACCGATAATCCGCAGGAGACAAGGCGCATGAAATCGCTCTCTTTAAACCTATAT
The DNA here is from genome assembly GCA_946885645.1 of uncultured Haloferula sp. The sequence goes on along the minus strand of CAMPGU010000087.1, from coordinate 13,326 downwards.
GTGGAGTCTTCAAGAGCTTCAAGGTCGTGTAGCAGCGAGCGGTCAATAAGCTGCGCGAGCTCAGAAAACTCCTCGTAACTAAGATGTCCTGTGAGGAAACAATCGAAACATCTAGCAAGGAATTCGGATTTTGCAGGTTCATCCAGTCGATCTAGTGCCAAGAGCAGCCTGTCCCCGACCTTCTCTCGGAATGCTGGATCAGATTCGACTTTCTGGGAAAACTCCTTCTTTTCATCGTCCCCGAGGGATTTGAGCTGGGTCAAGAAGCGCAAAATTTTCTTGAAGAAGAGCTGATCGGAAATGCTGGAACGAATTTCCATTCCTTTCGCAATCCAACCCACGAACGGAGCGTCTCTCAGAATACCGCTTTCCATCACCTGATCGATTCCGAACTCAAGAATCTCAGCGGGCAACTCTACGCGAGATGCCTGAGCGACCGTTGTCGACAATTCAGTTGAGAGGCTTCTTCGGTGCACCAAAGGATCAAAGTTGAAACCCAGGAGGACCGCAATTCCTGAGAGGAGAGCATTTTCTAATTGCGGGAATATGAAGACCCAGCCCTATCGATCTCAAGGGGAAATGATAAAACACCCTGATCTAGCTATCGTATTGGTTCAGAATCGTCGATTTGAGCTTCTAGCCGCCTCCAGATTTCCCTCCACTGCGCACTAGTGTCGCTATGGTCTGGGAGGGTCTCGAAATCTTTCACCTCTTTTAGTAAAATGAAAGGTCTTTGTCCTCTCCGCTTCTGTGGCATTCACAAGGTGAAGTAACTTCTCCGCCTTCCAAGATAGCCACCGCTCCTCAATGCGGTGGGTCTCTTCGTCGCCGAGTCTTCGATGAAATGCTGTCAGAAACGCCCCGACCTCTGCGACAAGTAGCGAAAGCTGTCTAACCGTATCCTCTTTTTGCTCAACCTCCTTCCGAGCCTTTTCAACTTTGGCCAACTGGACGGAGAGATCGCGGAGGCTGAAGGACGTTACCCTCTCGATTACTGCGACAATGAGTGCCACAAGAATGGAAAGGGCGAGCAGTAGAACGAAAGAACCCTCTCCAACTCGCTGGCTGTCTCTCAGCCAGATCGTACCGCCGACCCCCACTGCGGCGATGGCGACAACGACTATTGTCCTCTTCATGGTGGGTTTCGTGGGCGCTGAGCCCCTAGAGGTTTTCTAGGGCAACACCTCTAGGGGTAGAAGCTTCAGGGCCTCGTAGGTCATTTCGATATGACCGATGAAGCAGTGAAGCGGCAAAGTGCCGCCGGCCGAGTCGGTTGCCTCTTGAAGTTTGGCGTCGATTTCAGCCCTATCTAAGTGGATGCTCAGAACAGCTACGGGAACACTGCTTCTCCCTCCGGGGCTCCTAATGACGTCCCAAATAAGATATCGTTCGCCCTTGAACTCCACCATGTCCCATGTCGCAGTGACTGTCGAATGGTTGACCGTTTTAACGGAAGCTGAAATAACCATGATTTGAGGCTGGCCGGGGACTCACGTCGATTCAAGCCAATTGCCACAGTTGACGCCGCGCTTTCCAATGCAAGGGGCAGGCGGTGAAGGGAATGGCCCGCCCGATGAATTTCGTTCCCTTCGCACTGCGCGACATGTGGTTGAGCACGGTGAACCCTCTCCGGGGTCTCACGATGTCGCGCGTCGTCGCGGAGCTGGAAGCCGGGCAGCGCGGGATTACGCGATGCTGCAGTGGCTCTACCACTTCATCGAGAAGCGGGATGCCACCCGACGTGGCGCGAAACGGCGGATCCGTTCCTCACTCCTCAAGCTCGATTGGGACATCCAGATCGATGCCGACATTGCCGATTCCGACAAGACCTTGGCGGAGAAGCAGCAGGCGGCTCTCAAGGCGGAATACCGGAAGGTGAAGGATTTCCGAAAAGCTTTCTTCCCGTTTGGCCAGCGCGGAGTTCGGCGCATCCGCTCCGACAATTAGCGTCGAATCATCGCAGCGGCAGCCCGCGGCGCTACTACTCCAGAAAGCGCCCGATCGTCTCCTTCGCGTGCTTTCGGTTCGCCTCCGGATCGGGCTTCTCCGCCTTCTCCAGTCCATCCGCATACTCGAAGTGGAGCATGAAGAGCTGCTTTCCGTCGTAGGTGTCCTTCATGGAAAAGGTTTCCTTCTCCCTCAGGATGCCGGCCCAGGTGTCGCGGACGTCCTTCCAGTAGTCGCCCGTTTTCGCCCAATAGGCATTGAAGCCGGTCGCGAGGTCGGGGGAGACGATCTCTTCATAACGATTCACGCCGAGCTCCTGGCCCAGGTACTTGCGGCTTCCGTCTTTCTCCACCCGCAGCTTGCGGTTGCTCTGAACATGGACCCAGCCGTTCGGGGTGATCGTGATTTCGTGAAAGCCTTCGAGGACATTGTAGTCCTTGCGGATGGAGAATTCCCGGCGCGGTAGCGGGCGCGGGCAATTGTCGCTACGCCAGGTGGAGAGACCGCCGTCGTGGCTCCATGCGCCTGCGACTTCGTAGCGCGGTGAATCGTCCACTTGGAAAACCGCCTGCGACCATTTGCCCGCGGGCGAGGGCGTGGGCATCTTCTTCCAGGTCAGGTCCCCTTGATAGACCTGGAGCTCGGGGTCCTGCCAGGTCCAATCCTGCCGCCAGTGCTTCATCACGTGAGGACCCTCGGTCTCGCCCTTGTCGTTCTGGAAGTACATCACCAGCGAGTGCTGCAGGCTGACGAATTCGCCCTCGTCCTCCAGCACGGTCACGTTCTCCGTGCCCCACGAAAAGTAGGGGCGGGTCGGCTTGAAATCCTCGGCGAGACCCAAGGTTTCCGTGAAATCGAAGCTCACCCGGTAGTTGCCGGCGAGCGCCAGGATCGCGCGGCGGTCGCGCTCGAATTTCTGGAGATCCGCTTCATGCAGGCGTTTCCACGATTCCTTGGCGCCGGTCTTCAAGGTCACTTCCGCGCCCTTGGTAGTGCCGCCGCGGGGCTTCATCTCCTTCCAGTCCATGAAAGGCCAGGCAAAGACGTGGCCGCCCGCGGATTCCGGCTTCGTTTCCGGCGGCGCGGCTTCTTGTCCCCCGGCTTTCGGGAGGAGCGCCATAGCGGCGAGGATCGGGAAAATCGCGTGGCGTTTCATGATTGCCGCCACCCTAGGACAGGGAGCGGCTTCCTCAATGAGGAATCGCGCGCTCCGGCACCCTGCCATCGACAGGAGGTCGCTCCGCCGCCATCTTCCGCGCGTGAAGCCATCCGAACTCACCCTCCTCGGCCACTCTGAAAACCGCCTCCCGGCCAGCCCGGACGAGGCGACGCTGGAGACTTTCCCGAATTGCCGCCCCGGGCGCCGCTTCTGGATCACCTTGGATTGCCCCGAGTTCTCCTCGCTTTGTCCCGTCACCGGTCAGCCCGACACCGCCCACCTGGTGATCCGGTACGTCCCGGGCGAGCGCTGCGTGGAGACGAAGTCGCTGAAATTCTACCTCGCGTCCTTCCGCAATCTCCCCGCTTTCAACGAGGAGATCGTGAACCGGGTGCTGGACGATCTGATGGCGGCAATGAATCCGCTGGAGATCGTGGTGAATGGGAAGTTCTCCCCGCGGGGGGGGATCCAGCTCACCGCGGAAGCCCGCTATCCCGAAGCCTGAGCCACCCGCCATGAAGACGGTCGTTCTCCTCAGCGGCGGCATGGACTCCGTCACCGCCTTTCACCATATCCTCCGCGAGCACGAGGTGGTGGCCGCCTTGTCCTTCGACTATGGATCGAAGCACAATGCGCGTGAAATCCCCTTCGCCCGGCTGCATGCGGAGCGTGCCCGCGTCCCGCACCGCACCATCGATCTCCGCTTCATGAACGAGTGCTTCGCCTCCGATCTCTTGGAGAGCGGCGGCGAGATCCCCGATGGCCACTATGCCGAGGAAAACATGAAGCGCACGGTCGTGCCCTTCCGGAATGGCATCATGCTCGCGGTTGCGTGCGGCTTTGCCGAAAGTGCGGAGGCGGATGCCCTGGCCATCGCGGCGCATTCCGGAGACCACGCGATCTACCCGGATTGCCGGGAGCCCTTCATGCAGGGCATGGCGATGGCGATGGAGGAGGGGACCTATGCGCGCATCAAGTTGCTGCGGCCTTTCATCCGCATGGACAAAGCGGGCATCGCCCGCCGCGGCGCGGAGCTCGGCATCGATTTCGCCGAGAGCTGGTCCTGCTATAAGGGCGGGGAGATTCACTGCGGCACCTGCGGCACCTGCGTGGAGAGAAGGGAGGCTTTCATGCTCGCGGGCCTGAAGGATCCCACCGTCTATCTGGCGACACCGGAGATCCCGGCGGCTCCCTTATAGCCGCAGGTATCACTTCTTCACCGCATAGCGGTCCGGCCCTTCGGAGGGCTTCGGAATGTGCATCATCTGATCGTAGTCGCCTTCCTCGCAGCAGCGCACGAAGCCCTCGGCGTAGCTTTTCAACTTGTCCCAGCATTCGCGGATCTCCTTCGCCTCCTTCGTGCTGATCGAGTGATCGATCGCGGCGGTGGAAATCTGCTGAAGCAGCGCGGAGAATTGGCTGATGATCTCGTTAGTCGCGGGTAGGACCTGGTAGCCTTTTTCGCAGGAGCTCTTCGGGTTCCGCACGAAGTAACCGCCGGTCTGCTGGCAGAGCCATTCGATCACGCTCAGATCGCCGCTGAGCTCGACGATCTTCATGAGCCGGTCGAGGGGATTGCGGCTGCCGCTTCCATCGTCGCTTTGCTTCTCCGCCCATTTGTACACCAGCGACAACGAAATGCCGAGATCCGCGGCGACGGCTTTCGGGCTGGTTTTGGCGAACGCCCGGCGCAGCACTTCATGGCTTTCCATGGGCTCGACGCTAGCAGGACCTCCCCGCAAGCAAATCCGAAATTGTAACGGCTTACGCCACCGCGGATTCCGCTGCGGAAAGGGAATCCGCCGCGATCTCCTCCACCTCCGCCACCGACTCCACCCGGGCCAGCCGCTGGCGCAGTTCCTTCGCCCCGGGAAAGCCCTTGCAGTAGGCCATCAGGCGCGCCCGCATCGACATCATCGCGTGGCGTTCCGCCCCGTACCGCGCGCTGGTCACGGCGAGCCGGCAGTGGCGCAGCACCAGGGCCCAGCGCTCCTCCAGAGGCACCGAGGTAAGAGTTTCACCGGTGGCCAGGTAATGTTTTGCCTCACGGAAGATCCAGGGATTTTGCATCGCCGCGCGCCCGATCATGACGCCGGAAACCGCCGTCTCCCGCTTCCGCCGGGCCAGGTCTTCGCCGCTGGCGATGTCTCCGTTTCCGATCACCGGGATCTTCACGGCCCGCGCGCAGGCATCGATGACCTCCCAATTCGCATCGCCGGAGTAGCCTTGCGAGCGCGTGCGGCCGTGGACGGCGATCGCCTCCATGCCGCAATCCTCCAGAATCCGGCAGACCTCCACGGCGTTGACCGTCCTATCGTCCCAGCCGATCCGGATTTTCGCGGTGACAGGGACCTCTCCTCCCACGCCTTTTTTCACGCCGGAAGCGACCGATGCGAGGGTAGGGCAGTCTTTCAAAAGGGAAGAGCCGCCGTTCTTCGCGACCACCTTGTTCACCGGGCAGCCGAAATTGATATCGATGAAGTCCGGCCGCTTCCAGTCGATGATCTTTTTCGCGGCCTCGCCCATGCGCTCGCCGTCTCCGCCGAAAAGCTGCACGCCCACCGGCCGCTGCTCCTCGGTGAATTCCGTGTATTTCCGGGTCCTGTCGTCGCGCTGGAGGATGCCCTCGGCGGAGACGAATTCCGTGACCATCACGTCCGCGCCCAACTCCTTGCAGATCTGGCGGAAAACCACATCTGTCACCCCGGCCATCGGGGCCAGATACAAGGGGAACGCACCGTTTTGGAACCAGGGAAGCACGCGCCGAGCATAGCCCCCGGGCACTGCTCCGGCAACCCTGCCGCCTCCTTTCCTCGACGGGGGCCACGGGATTCCCCAGTTTCCACGGGATGAAGCGTCTCGCGGCCCATTGGCAGATCCTCCTCGCACTCGTTCTCGCCACCCTCACGGCGGTTGCCTTCCGCGGTCTTTTCGCCGGGGAAACTCCGGAAGGTTCTTTCGTGGCTGGTGCCCTCGATGTCTCCCGTTTCATCGGCGATCTCTTCATGCGGGCTCTGAAAATGATCATCGTGCCGCTGATCCTTACCTCGGTCATCAGCGGCATCGCCAGCCTCCGCGGGGCGGAAGGCTTCGGCCGCCTCGGGATGAAGACCCTCGGTTTCTACGCCGGCACCACGCTTCTCGCGGTCCTCACGGGTCTCCTGCTGGTGGATGTGATTCAGCCCGGCCTCGCGGACGGACGTCCGAACGAAGTCATCCGCCAAGCCTTCGAGGAAGAAGCCGCTGTTGCCGACGACGCCGACCGGGAGAAAGTCGCGGCCGCGGGAGCCCGCGAGGCGAAGGACTTCTTCGGCGTCTTCAAGGCGATGCTGCCGGAGAACGTGGTCTCCGCTGCGGGGGATAATTCCCAGATGCTCGGCATCATCGTCTTCAGCATCCTTTTCGCGATCGCCATGACCCGCCTGCCGGGGCGGGAAATGGAGACGCTGCGGGACTTCTTCCAGGCGGGGAATGATGTGATGATCACCATCACCCGTTGGGTCATGGCTACCGCGCCGATCGGGGTGTACGCGCTGATTTTTCCCGTAGTATATGAAACGGGGGCCGAGCTCTTCCTGGAGATGGGGAAATATTTTCTCACCGTGATGCTGGCTCTCTCCATGCACATGTTCGTCACCATGCCCCTCATCCTGCGTCTCGTCGGGAAGGTGAATCCGTGGGCGCACTTCCGCGCCATGCGCGAGGCGCTGCTGCTCGCCTTTTCCACCGCCTCGTCCTCCGGTGCCTTGCCGGTGACCATGCGCTGCGTGCAGGACGGCAGCGGTGTTTCGAAGCGGGTATCCAGTTTCACGCTTCCCTTGGGAGCCACCGTGAATATGGACGGAACGGCCCTCTACGAATGCGTGGCCGTGGTTTTCGTCGCCCAAGTCATGGGGGTGGAGATGAGCCTCGCCCAGCAGTTCATCGTGGTCGTGGCGGCGATCCTCACCAGCGTCGGCGTCGCCGGCATCCCCTCCGCCAGCATGGTCGCCATCCTCCTCATCCTGAAGAATAGCGGTGTGCCGGGGGCCGAGACGGCGGTGGTCGCACTCCTTTCGGTGGACCGCTTGCTCGATATGTCCCGCACGGCCGTCAATGTCTTCGGCGATTCCTGTGCCGCCGTCGTCATCGCGAAAAGCGAGGGCGAGAAGGTGCTGACGAATTGCTGACCGGCCGGATGCTTCAGGCAGCCTGCCAGCGCCTCGCGATCTCTTCCAACTGCGCCGGATCCTGCGCTGCATCCTCCCGGCCGAAATGGCGGGTCTCGAGTGCCGCGATTTCCTGCTCGATCGACTCCCGCAGCGCGGGCGCAAGTCCTTCCCGCTGCTGGAGCCGGCGCAAGTAACCGATCACGCTCACCACATTGATATGAAGGGGCAGCGGCAACAGCGCCGGTCCCGTCTCGCCGGTCTCTTTCTTCCGGCGGAAAATCGCGATCGCGCCTGCGGCGAGCGCTACCAGCGCCGCCAGTCCTCCGGCGATCCAGGGTGCCGCCCGCGAGCCGCTGCCGCCCAGCGGCACGCTGGCCTCCACCGGTACCAGATCCACATCGACAAACCTTTGCCTCACCAGGCCGTCTTCCTTCGCCAGTTCAGGCTTCACCGCAGGGCCATTAAACGACGCAGGCAGAATTCCGCCCTTGGGCTTTAGCTCGAGGCGCCATTCGTGTTCCGACACCGGCGCCAGATCCTCCGCCGTGGCGTCCAGTTCTACCACCCGCAGCCCGCGATCCTCGATCGCGCCGGGCTCGAATCCTTCCACCCGCGGATCGAGCAGATCGGCAAGCGGCGGCACCATTCCCCGCGCGGTGGCCTTCACCTCCAGATAGAGGCAGCCCTTCTCCTTGTGGCTACGTTCGTCGAGCGTCTGGGTCACCTTGAGGTCGCGGAAGGGCCGCGGCTCGGCCTTCCCCGCATCGATCGGCACTTCGGCCGAAGTGATCGGAAGCACCACGTAGCCGGACGTGTCGCTGAAATCGAGGTCCATCTTGAGCGGCGGCACCTTGTCGATCTGCGGGCCCTTCGGCTTCAGCAGGAAGTAGGCGTAGGGAGTGAGCCGCCAGCCAAACTCCGGATCGGTCAGCGATTCCACCTTGTCCGAGTGAAAGGTCAGCGAAACGACCTCGAAGTGCTCTTCCAGCGCCGCGCGGGCGGCCTTTTCAAATTTGTCGCGGTAGTCCTCCGGCGGACGTCCGTAGTTGAAGGCGAAAGGCGAATTGTTCTGGTTCTGGAGATACTTTTGGAAACCGCCGGACTCGCGCTCGATCTCCTTGGTATGCCGCAGGTTCACGCGGAATCCGAAGGGGCTGTCGCTGCCCACCCGGTCCGGTCCGTCCACCGTCGCATCCAGTTCGATTTCCTTCACCAGATCCCGGTAGTAGGTCAGCACCTCGGCCGCATCCGCCAGCTCCTCGCGCGGACCGGCGATCGCCGTGGCTCCTTCCAGAAACCGCAGCTTGAGATCGGGCGCGACGTTCGCGAGGCGGGTGTTGAGCGTCGTGGCGAAAGCCTTCAGGTGCCGCTCCTTGCAATCCGCGGGCAAGGCTTCCAGCGCCGCCTTGATCTTCGGATACTCGTCGGGCGTCGCGACATGGTGGCTCTTCATCGCTTCCAGTGAAGGCGAGCCGAGCGCGGCGAAGAACCACGTCTCGAAAACCGAGCTGCTTTCCTTCGAAGAATCCTCCAGGGGCAACGTGGCCGCATAGCCTTTGGCAGCGGCGGCCAGCGCATTCAGCGAGGCGCGTTTGATCGCGGAGTGTTGGTTGTCCGGGTGCAGCGAACTCCGGTAGTTGCTTTCCTCGAAACGCAGGGCGGCGAGTTGCTCCTCCAGCCGCCATGATTCGGCGGGCTTCTTTTGCAGGGCCCGCTCCAGCACGCCTTGCCCCGCCTGATAGCCGTAGAGGATCTGCTCCTGCAGCTCCTTGTCCTTGCGTTTTGTCTGGTAAGCCTGCTGCAGCTTCGGGTTTGGCCAGAGACCCGCCAGGTTCAGCCGCATCCGTCCTACCAGCGTGCCGAGCGTGGCGGAATCGAGGACATCGGTAGCTCCGAAAACGGACTCGATCGCTTCGACCCGCCAGACCTCCGCCTTGCTGTGGCAGGAGATGAAAGCGTCCGCCAGTTCGCTGTGGAAAGGCTCGCCCAGCTCGAGTTCGTGGATCCCCTTCACCAGCGCGGCGAGCTCCACCAGATTCCGTTCCTGCTTCGAACGCGTCAGCGGGATCGAGCCCGCTTGGTTGTTGAAGCCGTAGAAATAGAAGTACCGCGAGCGATAGTCCTGCGCTTCGTTCGGATTGTGATTCTCGGTCCAAACGCGGATCATCTCGCGCACCAGCGCCTTCGCTTGCTCGCGGTCTCCGGCGGCGATCGCTTTCACTACCGGCAGGGCTTTCGTCTGCTCCTTCACCTTGAGCAGCAGCCGGGCCGAGCTGAGCAGACATTCGTTCCGCGTCGCCGGCTCGATCGAGGCGAGCCACGCTTCGTCCGGCTGGCATTCCAGCATCTCCCCCGCGCCGATCGGCCGGGTGCCGGGCCCTTGATAATTGGTGCCGGGCCGGGTGAAGAAGAGGTTTCCCCACTCATCGAATTGCTGGACCATCCGGCGGGAATTGCTCTGGTCCTTCTGGCGCGTCACTTCCGCTTCATGGGCCCATTGGCGGGCGAAGAGCGTGAAGATCCCTGCCCATGCCGTGCGATCGAAGCCCTCGGTGGAAAGCAGCGTCTTCACCGCCGCATGCTGGAGCTTCAATTGCTCCAGGCGCACCGCCGGATCCGGGTTCTCCCGGCTCTGCGCGGTCAGCGTGCCCAGCGAAGCGAGTAGCTCCACTCCTTCGCCCTTCGGGTCCTTGAAGGTCTTCTCAAGCCATTGCTTGCCGGTATCATCGCCGAGTTCCGGGATCAGGGATAGCGCGCGGAAAAGCGCCTCCGCTTTCTCCGGCGGCGGTGCCGCGGGATCGGTGAGAAAGGACGTCGAAAGCTCCCACGCCTGCGGCAGCGCGTCCTTCCCCGCCGTTTTCTTGTCGGCGCGGGCGAGCTCGGTGCGATGGCGGGCGATCAGGTTGAGTGCGGCGTAGTCCTTCTTCTCTTTCGCCTCCGCCACGTCCGGCAGGAACTCCCCCGCCTCCTTCACGAAGCCCGCTTCCAGCAGAAATTGTGCGGCTCTCCGGCGGTCCTCGCGATCTTGCCCGCCGAAGTTCTTGATGCCTGCGGCCAGCGCCTCGAAAAACTCCTTCGGCGGCCGCGGCTCCTTCGTTAGCAAGCCCGCCAGCGCTTGGATCTGCTTCTTCTCCGGGGGAACCGGGGCGGCCGATGCCAGACCCAGCAGGTCCGCAGGGGAAAGGTAGGAGGGTTGGTTATACGGCTGCGCCCCTTGGATCATCAGTTCCGGCGGCGGGGCCACTTGGGCCGGTGCGGAGAGTTTTGCCACCACGACCTGATACGACTCCGCCGAGACCTCTTTCGGTAGCGCGGCCATGAAATCCCGCACCCGGTCCCACCGGCCCAGCACCACATCGCGGCGGAAGACCTGGGCCTCTTGCTGGAAGCGCTGGACCGCTTGCTCCGGCGTTTCCCTTGCCGGCACCGGCGTCGCCGGGGCCTCCTTCATCCGGGCTTCCTCCAGGCGCACTGCCAGGATACCCGTCGGGCTGCGGTCGAGCTTCAACTCCCTGAGGATCGCCACTTTCTGCTGCTCCGGAGTCGCGGCGGGCCGCTTCTTGCTTTCCTCGATGAGCTGGCGCAGGCGGTTGAAATCAAGCTCGCCACCCGCGGCGGCACCGGGCGTTCCCGGGGCTGCCATGATGACTCCTCCCGGGGCTCCGGCCGGACCGCCGGTTGCCGCCTGCATCTCCACCGCGCCATCGCTGGCCGTGGCACCGGCCATGATCTGCGCTTGATAAGGAACGGTCGTCGCGGCCAGCGCGAGTAGGACGATACGGGGATTCATCGGGGAAGAGATCGGTTGTTGCAGGACAAGTGAGGACACAGCGGGGGCGAGAAGGTCTGCGAGGGGGGACCGCCGCATGCCTTTGTGAATGACCTCCGCGCGGGCTCTCGAAAATCAGGAACCCTCGCCGTCCATCGGAGCCCCCGCTCCGGCACCACGACCATCCTTCGGCTTCTGGCTGGGCTTCTTGCCCGGCTTGTTCGAGGCGCACTTCCCGGAGCAGCAGCCGCTGCACTGCTTGGGGATCTCCTTCCCGTACAAATCCTCCGGCTCCATGCGTGCCAGCCGGATGGAAGACTCCAGATCTTCCGCGTGCTTTTGCGCCGCGACCGTGTCTCCCGCTTCCGTCGCGCGCTGCACCAGGAGCTTTTGTTCCTGGCGGGCGGCTTCGATCTCGGGCTCCCATTCGCTGTCCGGCAGGCCTTCCAGCTTCATGAGATAGGTCATGTAGAAACGCGCGCTCGCCAGCGTGGCCAGCGTCTCGTCCAGGAGCTTCGCATGAGCGTTCGGATCCTGCGCCAGTTCATCGGCCAGGGCCGCCAGTTCCTCCCGGGCCTTCGGCAGCTCGGCGGCGTCCATGCGTGCCTTCGCCAGTTCCAGGCGGATGCGCCGCGCTTCATCGACGCGATCCTTCGGCAGTTTCGCGAGGCTTTCTTCATAGCCTGCGATGGCAGCCTTCAAATCTCCGGCATCGGCTTTCGCCGCCGCCTGACCAAGCACCGACGCCGTGGCATCCAGCGTCATCTGTTCACGGCCGGGGCCGTAGTGATAGGCCAGCAGGCCCACGGGAATCAGGCACCATAGGGTGAGCACTAGAATTTTCATGGCATTTGGTTAAGTCACAAGTTGTACGAATCTGTCAGCGAAGGAAAGGAGCGAGTTCAGGGGAGTTGGAAAGAGAGCGGGCAGGCAGCCGCCGGGGGCCGGGATTCCAAGCGGAGCCCGCGAAATGAAGCAGCAACGGCAGACCGGCGAGCATCGTGGAACCGAGCATCGTGAGAAAAATCGCCAGTTCCCGCTGCCCCGGCAGGCGTTTGCTGCCGTCCACAGCCAGCGTGCCGAGCCGCTGGAGCATCGCGGTGGGGACCAGCTTCGCGTTGCCGTCGTGATATTCTCCGCCCAGCCGCGTTGCGATCTGCCGGAGCGTCGAACCGTCCTGCCGCGAGTGATGGCCGTCGATGAAGGTGCCTTTTAAAGGGTCGCCCACACCCGCGACCAGTACCCCGCCGACCGAGGGCGGCATCTTTGGCATCCCCGTGGCGGGCACGGAGTCGCCGTCGCTGATGAGCACCAGCGTGGCCGAGCCCCGCGGCCACTTTGCCGCGACCGTGGCCGCCTCCGAAAGACCGTCCAGCAGCTTCGTTTTCCCGGACTCGAAGGCCTGGTGCATCGGCAGGTCGTCCATCAGGTTATGGATGATCTCCAGATCGCGGGTCTCCACCACCACCGGCTTGGCCCCGTTGTAAACCGCGATCACGCTCGTGTGCAGCTTGTCATGGGCCGTGCGGGCGATCACCGATTGCAGGATCGCCCGCGCCCGCGCCATCCGGCTTTCTTTGCCGCCGGCCCCTGCATCGCGCAGCCGCATGCTCGGGGAAACATCCAGCACCAGCAGCAGGTGCTGGCGCTCCTTCGGTTCGATTTCCTTCACCTCCGACCGGTGCGCCGCAGGCGGTAGCGTGAGCAGGGTGGAGACTCCCCAGATCAGGCACGCGAGTCCGAGGATCCGGGTCAAGGGCGCCAGCCGCCCCGCAAGTGCGGCTTTCTTCCCGGGCCCGAATGCCAGCGCCGCCACGCTCCGCACCCGGGCGAGATGGATCCACTCCGCCCCCGTGGCGAGCACGAGCGCGGCGAGGGTCAACAGCAGCGGGGCGGTCATCATCATTCGTCAAAAGGTGGCTTCCGAAACCGGAAGCATGCCAGATGGGCGGGGCCTGTCAGAAAAAGTTTCCGGAAGAGCTTGGCGGGCTCGGAGCTTCGATAGTCTTGGGTTCACCATGGCGTGTGTCGCAATCCGAAGAGGGTTAGCAGATAAACACCGCCGATTCCCAGACCGGCCAAGGCGAAGGGTTCAAAGAAGTCGATGGGGTCCGGCGTCACCCGCTTCAGCGGTGCCTTCTGCATCTCGTCGATCTTCGCGAATACCGCTTTCAAAGCGGCCGGATCGCCCGCGGCAAAGACCTCTCCTCCCGTCATGGAAGCGATCACGCCCACCGAGTCCGGCGGCCCGCCCTCCGCCACGTGCACATCGTACACTTTGATCCCGTTTGCCTTGAGGC
>CAMPGU010000086.1 GCA_946885645.1 uncultured Haloferula sp. | reverse complement strand
CGCGGCTGCGCCCGGCAAACTCCTTCGTATTCGCGAGCTTCTGGTACTCGGTGCTCTGGCGGGTCTCCAACTGCCCGCTTTCTTGTTCCGGTTCCGGCGGAGGCAGGACCGACCAGCTCGAAGGGATCTCCGGCATGCCAGCGCACAGCATCGGAAAAGCGCCTCCCCCGGGCTGGAGGCCCAGTGCTTGCCGCAAGACGCCGGTAAGACCGGGATCGTCCGCGATGAGTTCGCCGTCCTCCCGCGCGTCGAAACGCAGCTTCACTTCAGGCTTCACGTCCTCCTTCAAGGTGGAGCCGGGCAGAGGGCGTTGCGCCTCGTCCGCGATCCAGGCGGCGGCCGCGGCGTCGATGCGCCAGAGGGCCAGGCGGATGCGTTCCTGCTCGTCCGCCTTAGCCTCCATGCGGGCGCGTTCCTTTTCCGTGGACACCACGCCGCGTGTCAGGGCCGCCATGGCTCCCATGATCAGCACCGCGCAGAGAAAGAGCAGGCCGTGGACGAGGCAGTTGGTTTTCCCGCGTCTCATGGGTTGCCATGGAATCTCCATCCCTTTCCCCGCACCGTCACCAGTAGTTCCTGATCCCGGTCCCTCAGCTTCGTCCGCAGGTGCATGATGTGCATGTCCAGCGTCCTCGTCTCCGTACGGGCGGGGTCCAGGCCCCACACGTGCCGCAGGATTTCGTCCCGCGAAACGACCCGGCCGGCCGCATCCAGCAGATAGCGCAGCAAGCCCAGCTCCCGCTCGGAAAGCAGCCCGTCCGTCCCGTCCTTGAAGCGGATCTGTCCCGAAACGAGATCGACGCGGCCGCCCGGAAGCTCCCGCTCTTCCGCCGGAGCGGGGCGTTCGCAGGTCCGGCGGAGCACCGCCTCCACCCGTGCCAGCAGCTCGCGCACGCTGAAGGGTTTCATCACGTAATCATCCGCCCCCAGACCGAGGCCGCGCACCCGGTCGTTCTCCTCCCCGCGGGCGGAAAGGATGATCACCGCTTGTCCGGGACGCTGCCTTTTCAATTCGGCCAGGATCGAAAAGCCGTCCCTTCCCGGCAAGACCAGGTCCAGCAGCAGCAGCCGGTAGTTCGCCCGCAGCGCCAGATCCAAACCGGTCATCCCGTCGCCCGCTTCCAGGGTGTCGTAGCCGCCGTAGTCCAAGGCGTCCACGACCCCGCGGCGGATCGCGGGGTCGTCTTCAATGACGAGGATGGTCTGTCCGGACATCGGGCGATCCAATTCCTACACGGAAAAGCTGAGGTGGAGCAAGAGGACTACTTGGCGGATTCCCCGGCGAAGGGGATCTTCGTCGTTTTGATGTCCAGGAGGGGCGCCAGCTCATGGACATTCGTGTAGCCGTATGCATGGAGGGTGATGAAAACGGGAATGTTCAAAGCAGCAAGACCTGCTTTCGGTGCGAGCAGCCGGGGTTCGCCGGAGAAGTTATTGTTACAATAGATAAGGATCCGCGTGTGCTTCTCGGGAATCAGCTTGCGTAGGGATTCTTCCGTGAAATCGGCGAAGTTCAGGTGCTTTGCGCCCTTCACATGGAGCTGCTCGTACTTCTCCCGGCTTCGGGCGTCCAGGATCACGGTCTTCGGGTCTTCTGCATGATGCAGGAAATCTGTTTCCGAGATCCGCCGGGACTCTCGCAGAGCAGTGATTTTTTGGGATAGGCCGGCGAAGCCCGCGTAGTCGATCCGCGGGTTCTGCGGTTCCTGGCCGGCGACGACGCCCGCCGCCATCAGTGCCAGACCGACGATGAAAAGGAGAAAACCGGTAAGCTTCATGGATGACTTCTAGCCGTTTGCGCCGCGGGTTTCCGTCAAGGCTGTGTAAAATCGGCCGCCTTCACCTCCTTTCAGGAGCGTAGCCGCGCGACCCGCTCGTCCTTGCGCGGCCAATCTTGGGGAAGATCGCTGGCATTTCCCTTTGCCTCCGGCGCTGCCGTGGATCACAGCTAGCACGTGTCTTCCGTTCTCCGCCGCACCGGTGCATTCGCCCACAGGAACCCGCGGTTGTATGTGCTTTTCACCGTCCTCTACAATGCCAGGGCCTACTACCCGGTGCTGGCGATTTTCTTCACGGATCTCGGGCTGACTCTCGACCGCTTCGTCTTCCTGAACCTCATGTGGGCACTGGCGATCTTCACGCTGGAGGTTCCGTCCGGGGCCTTGGCGGATACCATCGGCCGCAAGAAACTGCTCGTTTTCTCCTCCGTCGTGATGGTCTTCGAAATGGCCATCCTTTTGCTGGCACCGAAGGACGGCGGAAACCTGCTCTTTGCCCTCTGCATCCTGAACCGCCTGCTTTCCGGCACCTCGGAAGCCGCCGCAAGCGGTGCCGATGAGGCCATCGCCTACGACGCGCTGCCCGAGGAGGGTCGGACAGAGGCTTGGGACGAGGTGCTGGCAGCCGCGATGCGCTGGCGGGCGGCGGGCTTCCTGATTACCATGGCCCTCGGCGGGCTGCTTTACGATCCCACCTGGTTCGCGAAGATCGGCGTGGCCATTCCCGTGGAGATCGCGCACCGCCTTCCCGTGGCGGTCGTCCTGGTGCAGGCCCTCGCCTGCGTGGCAATCACCCTGCGCCTCGAGGAGACCCCGCATGCGGCCGGCAGCGTGGGCAAGCGCTGTGCTTCCGCTTTCCGGCTGACACTGGAGACCGCCAGGAAAGCCTTCACCACCCGCAGCATCGCCACGGTGATCATAGGCGGGCTCCTGATTGATTCCGTGGCGCGGAATTTCGCCACGGTCACCAGCGAATATTACCGGCTGATCGGGTATCCGGAGTGGTCCTTCGGCTTCATCGGTGCCGTCGGCGGCGTGTTGAGTTTCTTCATACCTGCCCTCGCGCGGTGGCTGAATGCCAGATTCTCCGCCCTCGGGGTGCTCGGGATATCGGCGGCCTTGGCAATCTTTTCGCTGGCCTTGCTCGCCCCGGCATGGCGCTGGTTCGGTCTCCTTCCCGCGATGCTCCTGATGACCTTGCTCGGCTTGGTCGGCTTCACCGTCGGCCGCCATCTGCATGCCTCCGCGGAATCCTCGCAAAGGGCCACCCTGCTCAGCGTGCGCGGCCTCGCCTTCAATCTCGGCTACGGCTCCTTCTCGCTCGGATTTTCCCTCCTGCTCCTGCGCATGCGGGAAACCGCGGGCGACGAGGCCTTCAAGGCCGCGCTGCTATGGCAGCTTCCCCTCGTGGCCGTATTGATCGCTTGGTTCTTCCTCTGGGCTCTCCGGGGGCGGAAGACAGAGCCCGCGTGAGGAACGATCCGGAGGCTCTGGAGCCTACTTTTTACCCAAGGGAAGCCTGCGGACGATGAGACCCGCGACGATGCCGGTGAGGATCACGATCCAGAAGCCGGGCATGCGGATCACCTTCTCCGGCGGGCTCATGCCGAAGATCGCCACCAGCGTGGCCAGCGGGAAAAAGAATGCGGCCAGCCGGTTCAGCTTGCGCGCTTCCATCGCCGCTTCGTAGGCGAATCGGGATTGCTCCTCGGTGTTCTCCGCGAGCGAGAATTCCATACCCGCCTTCGCGTCCTCGGCCACCAGGTCGATGGCCCGTTCCAGCTCCACCGCGCGGTCGCGGAAGTTGATGAGCCGCCGCTCGTCCGGTCTCGCTTCGCGAGCTTCCTGCATCACCGTCTGCAGGTTGCGCGTGGCGCGGAGCAGGGGCGTCACGTGCTTCATCACGTCGAAGTACTGCCGCGGCGTGCCGGCTGCCTCCACGGCCTCGTCCAGCACGTGGATGTTCTTCCGGTAGGTCTCCATGTGGGCGTCCAGCGCCGCCAAGCCCCCGCCCTCCGGGAAGCTCTTCCACTCTCCGGTCGGCTGGTTCCAGAGGAGTACCGGCTTGCGGACCTCGTTGTCCTCCGGTTCCGGCGCTTGGTGCAGGATCAGCAGCAGATGCCCGTCCTCGTCCATCAGGCGCTGGCGGCCTGCGGCATCACCGAGCCGCCGCCGGATCGATTCCGGCAGTTCCCACGCCTTGGGGATGAAGGTGGGTCGTTTCGTTTCCACGCGTCCGGTCTAACCAAACGCCCCGTCCCAAGCAAGTGCGCGACTCGTGGGAGATCCGGGTGTTTTTCCAATCGAGATGAGAGCCCTGTTTCTGATATTCATGTTCGCTTCGCTGGGAACCGCGGCGGCGGAGGTGCTCCGCGACCTTCCATATGCCGGAAAGGGCAGTAGGCCGCTGCAGAGGCTCGATCTCTACCTACCGGACGGAAAACGCGAACAGCCGCGTCCCTTGTTCATCCTGATCCATGGCGGCGGGTGGTCCACCGGCGACAAGGCCCACTCCCGCTTCGCTGAGCCCAAGATCTCGTGGCTCCTCGAGGGCGGCTACATCGTGGCTTCCATCAACTACCGTCTCGCTCCCGCCGTGAAGCATCCCGGCCAGGTCGAGGACGTCTGCACCGCCATCGCTTGGGTGCAGCACCACGCCGCGCGTCACGGCGGTGACCCGCGGCGCATCTATCTCCTCGGTCATTCGGCCGGGGCACATCTGGCTGCGCTCGCCGCTGTCGATACCCCCCGTCTCAAAGCTGCAGGTGCAAACCCTGCGGCGATCCGCGGCGTCGTGCTATTGGACGGCGCGGGCTACGACATTCCCCTGCAATACGGCACCTTGAAGCAAGACGGGGTGATGGAGGAAATGTATCGCCATGCTTTCACCACGGATCCGGTCAAGCAACGCGACGCTTCGCCTGTGCACCGCATTTCGTCGAAGCCACCGCCGTTCCTCATCTTGCATGTGGAAAGGCGGCCCGACTCCCGCCGCCAATCCCGCCTGCTCGCAGCCGCACTACGGGACAGCGGCGGCACGGCAGTCCTCACCGCCGTGGACAAAACCCACGCCACGATCAATGCCGACTGTGGTAAACCGGACGATCCGGTGACGCGTGCGGTGGCGCATTTCCTCAAGCCGTGAGGACTACTCGAAGAACGTGTCCTCGTGCCGGTAAGGCGGCGCACAGCAGCAGAGAAAGCGGAGCGTTTCCGCCGCGGTGATCTGGTGCCATGCTCCTGCGGGAATCAGGACGGCATCCCCCGCACCCACTTCGCGCGCTTCGCCACCGATCTCCATCCGCCCTGATCCCTCGAGAATGAAATAAAATTCCTCGCTGTCCCGGTGCCAGTGACGCTGCGTGGAGCCGCCCGCGGGCACGCTCGCTTCGGCGAGGCTCTGGTTCTTCACCGGCGCGTTCGAGAGATCGAGGATGCTGCGGATGGTCGAGCCGTCTTTGGTGGTGAAGGGAGCCTGGTCGGCAAGCGCGCGGATTTCCATTCCCCTCGCTACCCGATTCTCATTCGCCGAGGAATACGAATTCCTCCGCCATCTTGTTCAAGGACAGACGCGCCGTGGGCAATGCCTCCGCCAGATCCCCGAAGAGGCGGCGCGGGGCGTCTTGCGGCGCGGCCCGGTTGTCCGCGGCGTCCCGGAATGCCCGGCGCGCGAAGTCTTCGTAGAACTCGACGCCCGGGGCTCCGCGGCGTTGGCAGCGGCGGATCAGGAACCCGGGAAAGAGTCCGGTGAGAACGAGGAATTGGTTGCCTGCCTCCAATTGCAGGTGGAAACGCATTCTGCCGTGCGCGGATTCCAGGATGGCCACGAAGTCGGCGGCGTGGGTCAAGCCGGCCGGGAGGCTCCGCAGCGGATCCCCGGTGTCGCTGGCGAGCCGCTGGACCATCACCCCTGCCACGTAATCCGCCATCCCGGGATCGCTGATCCCGGCCTCCAGGAAGGAGTGCCGGACCAGCACGTAGAAGTAGAAGGCGGGGGAAACCCGCAGCGCGGAAGTGGAGTCCAGCAGGGACCGCAGGACGGCCTTGAGATCCAGCATCTCCCGCAGCGCCTCGGGGTCCTCCCAGAGGGTCCACAGATGACTCCTTTCACCCGTCGGTGAGAGGACCGAACTGAGGAACGAGAAATCCGCGGGGGTAAAGCGGTCGCGAGAAGAGGGGAGCCAGCTACTCATCCTATCCCCTGTCATAGCAAGAGCGGGGCCGGAATAGCGACAAAAATTTAAGGCTTCCTTACTACATCGGAAGAAATCGCTGCTACTACTACAGAAATACCTTGACAGGAAATTGCTAATTGGGCTTGCCGACGCCTGTTTCTGTCCGTACACCCGCCGCCCTCGCGCCAAGCGCGGGCTAACCACCGACAAGAAACCATGACCCGGACCCTAAGATCCGCGGCCCTGGCCATCGCCGGAGCCCTAGTACTGCCATCCTGTGCCACCCGGGCAACCGCCTCCAACCGGTTGACCCCTGGCCAAACGGAATGGGAAGTTTCTTCCGTCCAGCACGGGAAGGCTTCCTGGTACGGCATCCGCTGCAACGGCGGAACCCGCACCGCAAGCGGCGAGCGCCTCAGGGATGGTGCCGCTACCGCCGCCCACAAGACCCTGCCCATGGGAACCCAGGTTCGCGTGACGAATCTGGCCAACGGCAAATCGGAAGTCGTGCGCATCAACGACCGCGGTCCCTATTCCAAGGGCCGCGTCATCGATGTGACCGAGGGCGTCGCCCAACGTCTCGGCTTCCGCGGCCGGGGGATCGTCTCCGTGAAGGTCGAGGTGCTCAAGAAAGCCGGGGAATAGACTCCCCGGCCACTGCCCCCTCCCGGCAAGTAAAACGCCCTCTCCCGGTGATCGGGAGAGGGCGTTTTAATTTTGAAACCATACCAATACAACTCCCGCCGGGGGAATCTCCAGAGGAGATCGCGCACCCGGCGGGTGGTTGTATTGGATAAGCGGGGTTTCTCAGGCCCCTGTGTTCTCCCCCCAGAGAACATCTAAGCAATGGCATCCCCCATGCCAATGTGCGCGCTGATGCATAAACAATTGATTGTAAGCGCAAACGGCGTCGGGTCGCAAAGATCGATCATCCCTAGCGTATATTTTTGCCCGCAAAAAATTCAAGGAAAGTGAAAATTCTTCAGGCCAATTCCATCCAATTTTCTCATCCGGGGGCATCCCCGGGGCAGCCGGAAACGGTCGCGCCCGGTGGAAGATGCCTTCATCCAAGCCCAGGGCCACAGGTAGGAGGGCGGAGGGCCCGCTCAAGCTCCCGTCCGGAGGATGGCGAAGGCCACGATGTGAGGTATGCAGAGCAAGAAGCACCAAAGGAGCATCGCCCTGAAGCTCTCCTTCGCCTCCAACGAGGACCTGCCTTTCGCTCCGAAATACAATGAGGCGAGGTTCAGGAGGTAGAGAGCCAGATAAACCGCAACGATCCACGGCACCTCGATCATATCGAGGAAGTGGTGGGCGATGCGGCCCGCGGCGAAGCCACAACCGGTCACCAGCCCCGCCGAGATGCTCAGCTCGGGAAGATAGTTGCGAAGCAGGTCCGGCACGGAACGCACCGACCATGGATCCCGGCCTGTGAGGAAGACCTCCGGCTGGAGGGGCACGAACTGCGGCAGATGATGGCTCCGGGGCCCGAAATCCAGCTCTCCGGAGATCCGGGGGCCGGTGCGGGTGGTGGCGGTGATGTCGTCTTCGAAAGGATCGTCAGCGCGATTGACTACTTTGGCTGTCGTTCGGGGGGCGGGTGAAGGCATCACCTCCAGGATAGAGGTCTTCGCGGCGGCTGGTCTGCGTGCCGGGGCGGCGTCTTCGTCGATCACCGTGAGGACGGCCGTAACCGGAAGCGGCGGCGTTGCAGGAAGGGGGTGGAGCCTTTGCATTGAGGGAGGTGCGTGACGTTGCGGTCCCCGCGGGAGGAGCCTGCTACGGATACACGCCTCCCCGCCGGGGGGACCTCGTGGAGATCGCTCGCCCGGCGGGTTGGTGTATTGGATAGCGGAGCCTCGCGGCTCCATGTTCTCCCCCCAGAGAACATGGGTCGTGCGGCATTCGCCATGCCAACAATACCGACATCCGCGAGCCACTCATGTTCAACTAAATGAGACAAAAGACGTGCTTTTGAGTCGAAGGACTCAACTTATCATCTCTGCAAGTATTTCAGGAGACCATGAAATTCATGCAATGTTTCGGAACTCTACTTGGATCCTAAGGACCGAAGCGCGGCGGGAATTTTGCCCGGTCGCGATACGGGGAACCGCCTTCCGGGAGCCTCGTTATTTCAGGCCGTGACGCTCCAGGAGGTTGTAAACCGAGCGTTCCGAGATCCCGAGTTCCCGCGCGGTCCGGGCCTTGTTCCTGCCGCTCCTGTGATACGTCTGGATAAAGGCGTCCCGCTCCAATTCCTGTAGGGTGAGAGAACGTCCGGAGGAGGCTCCGGGGCTTTCCCGGCGGGTTTCCAGAAGCGGAATCAAATCGACATCCTGCAGCTCGCTCTCGTCTGTAAAGGCGGTGGCTCGTTCCAGCACGTTCTCGAGTTGCCGGACATTCCCCGGCCAATCGAAATCAAGCATCGCCGCAATGGCAGCAGGGCTAAGCGACCAGGTGCCGACCCCGCGGCGCTGCGCGATCTTTGCGAGGATCTCCGCCGACAGCTCGGGGATGTCCTCCTTGCGCTCGCGCAGGGAAGGCACGTGCAGCTCGATGATATTCAACCGGTAGTAGAGATCCTCCCGGAAGTTTCCAGCTTCCACCCGTGCGCGGAGATCCACGTTGGTGGCTGCAATCACCCGCGTGGCGGTCTTCAGCAGCTTGTTTCCGCCGACCCGGAAGAACTCGCGATCTTGCAGGACGTTGAGCAGCTTCGGCTGCAGCTCCGCCGGCAGATCCCCGATCTCGTCGAGGAAGAGCGTGCCTTTCGAGGCTTGTTCGAAGCGTCCCGCCCGGGAAGCGGTCGCCCCGGTGAAGGCACCGCGTTCGTGGCCGAAAAGCTCGGATTCCAGCAGTTCCCGCGGCAGCGCCGGACAACTTACCGTGATGAAATCTTCGCCGGCGCGAGGGCTCAGGCGGTGGATCTCCCTCGCAAAATACGTTTTGCCCGTTCCGCTCTCCCCGGTCAGCAGGATCGTGCTGTCGAGCGCGGCCGCTTTTTCAAGCTGCCGCAGGAGTTCGCGCACCCTCGCGCTGGAGCTCTTGAGGCTGGCCGTTCCTTTGCCGAGGGAGCCGGTCGCCGTGACGGGCTTGGTTGCCGGCTCTTCTTTCTTCTCCCGCCTAAATCCTTGGAGCAAATCAAACAAGCGCTTGAGCTCAAAAGGCTTCGTCAGGTAATCGGCTGCCCCCGCGCGCAAGGCCCGCACTGCGGTCTCGGCATCGTTGAGGCCGGTGAGCATGATCACCGGGACATCGGGGATTCGCTCACGGATGCGCAGCAGCGTCTCCAATCCGTCCATATCGGGAAGGCCGTGGTCGAGAACGACCGCCCTAATCCCTTCGCTCAAAGCCTCCAGGGCGCCTTGTCCGGTGAACGCAGAAAATGGTCGCCACCCCTGATCTTTCGCTGCCATTGCCAACAGTCGCTGGATCGTGTCGTCGTCATCCACGAGAAGCAGATTAGGGGTATCCTCAGGGTAACGGGGCATCAGCGACAGTGAAGGTCAACGCTCAGGAGATAGTGTCCAGTGTGAAGATTTACGTGAATACGTAATGTTACCACCCCGTGTTTCCTTGGGGCGGGTTTACTCCTGCCGGGCGAGGGAGATTTCCAAGGCCCGGAGCAGGGCTTCCGCTGTGAAGGGCTTGGGCACGAAAGCGCGGACGCATTCTCCCGCTTCCCTCGCCGCCGCCTCTTTGTTGCTGATCCCGCTGGCCGCAATTACCCGCACTTGCGGATCGATCTCCGCGAGGGCGCGGATCGTTGCCGACCCCTCCATCCCCGGCATCATCATGTCCGTGACGACTACGGAGATTTCTCCGCTGTGCCGGCGGAAGATCTCCACCGCCTCCATGCCATCGGCGGCCACCCGCACCCGGTAGCCGAAGGACTCCAGCATGTGTCTCGTGATGCGGCGGATCGAGGGCTCGTCGTCCACCACCAGCACCGTCTCGCCGCGCCCGCGTGGCAGGTCCAGCTTTCCCCGGTCCGGCACCGCCTCCGCCGCCACGGGGAGCGCGGGCAGCACGATCAGGAAACAGGAGCCCCTGCCGTGCGCGCTGGCCGCCCGGATGAAGCCTCCGTGGCTTTTGACGATGGCCAGAGAGGTGGAAAGGCCCAAGCCGGTGCCTTTGCCGACTTCCTTGGTGGTGAAAAAAGGTTCGAAAATCTTGTCGAGCAGCTTCGCGGGGATGCCGTGGCCGGTGTCCTCCACCCGGATCAAGACGTGCGGTCCCGGCTTCACCGAAGGCTCGGATGCCGTGAAGCGGCCATCCAACTCGACATTCTCCGCCGTGATGACGATCTCCCCTCCCTCCGGCATGGCGTCCCGGGCATTCACGCAGAGGTTGAGCAGCACCTGGTGGAGCTGGGTGGGGTCCCCGGTGATGGCCCAGAGCGCTTGAGGCACCTGCGCGCGCATCGCGATGTTTTTCGGGAAGGTATCGCGGACGATCCTTTCGACGTCCCCGATCAGGTGGCGGGGGCTCAGTTCCACCCGGCGTCCTTCCATGCCCCGTGCGAAAGACAGCACCTGATTCACCATTTCCGCCCCGCGCTTGGCACTGGCGGAAAGAGTCGCCAGCAGTTCGTGGCCGCGCTCGGTGCTCACGTCCGATTGGAGCAGTTCGATCGACATGCTGATCGGTGCCAGGACGTTGTTGAGGTCATGGGCGATCCCGCCCGCCAGCGTGCCGATGCTCTCGAGCCGCTGGGATCTCAGGAATTGTTGCTCCAGGCGTTTGTGCTCGGTGATGTCGGTATTGATGCAGAGGATATTCTTCGGCGCATCGTCGGGGCCGCGGAGCAGGGTCCATCTTCCTTCCACGACGAGTTCGCGGCCGTCTCGGTCATACTGGACGAGTTCGCCGGTCCACTCGCCGGTACGGATGACCTCCGCCGTGGCCTTCCGGAAAGCCTCCGCGTCCCGGTGGAGAAGCCCCTCCACGGACCGTCCCATGACCTCGCGGTGGCCCCAGCCGTAGAGGCGTTCCGCGCTCTTGTTCCAGTAGGAAATCCGGTGGTCGAGCCCGCGGACGAGGATGGCGTCCCGCGCCCGGTCCAGGAGCGACGCCTGTTCCCGGATGTGGGCATCCGCGACCTGCCGGTCCAACTCTGCCGCCGCGCGTGCGGCAAAGATCTGAAGGGTGGACTGGACCAAGGCCTTCTCCTCAAGAGGCGAGGAAAAGAAGACAACCATGATCCCTGCAACGGAACCGCCGCGGTCGAAGAGGGGAATCCCCGCGTAAGCCTGGACGCCGTAATAAACCAACAGATGATCTTCAGGGAAAAGCTCCTGGACGCCTCGGTCGAAAACGCAGGCGGTGCCCTCGCTCACATTCTCGCAGGGCGTTCCCGCGAGCCCGTAGGTCACGTTGTCCATCAGCTTTCCCTCCAGCACGAAAGAGAGGGTGGTGATTTCCAAGGTCTTCTCATCCAGGCTCCCGATGAGGCCCCCGTGGGCTCCCAGGGCTTCCACCATATTGAGCGTGAGGAGATTGAAGAACTCCGTGCCGGTCCCGCTGGAGACCGACTGAGCCACCTTCAGCACCACGTCCTCCGTCCGCTGGCGTTCCAAGCGCGAGCGGATCGTGCCGATTCCCAGTGCCAGATCGTCCGCCAGCTCCTGGAGCAGCTTGATCTCGTCCGCGCCCACGCTCCGGATCTCGGAGCCGTAGAGACCCAGGAAGCCGAAGGTCCGCTCTCCGCTCCGTAGAGGCAGGCAGATGACGCTCCGGTAGTCGCGGGCCAGCGCGGCTCCGACCCAGTGGAAGAAGGTGTCGTCGGCCTCCACGTTTTCGCAAACCACGGCCTGTCCCGAGCGGATGCTCCTCCCTCCGGGACCTTGGCCGGTCGGCGAATTCTCATCCCAGGAAAGGCGGATCTCGCTTAAATAGCCGTTTTCCACCCCGGCGAAGGCCATCGGCTTCACGGAACGCTCGGGGTCGTCCAGCGCGTAGCCCACCCAAGCCATGCGATAGCCGCCCGTCTCCACGGCCACGCGGCAGATCCTGGTGAGCAAATCCTCCTCGCCTTCCGCCCGGGTCACCGCCTCGTTGCAGGAGCTCAGCATCTTGAGCGCACGGTTCAAGCGGGCGAGGTCCAGTTCCGCCTTTTTCCGGGAGGTGATATCGGTCATTCCACCCACCATCCGCACCGCCTTGCCGCTGCCGTCGCGGACCACGAAACCCCGGTCCAGGACATAGGCGTACGTGCCGTCGGCTTTCAGGAAGCGGTATTCGCCCGCCCAAGCTTCGCCCGCGCCTCCGATCCGGGAGCGGATGGCGGAGACGACCCGCTCGGCATCGTCGGGGTGGATGCGGCTCGTCCGCGAGGCGCTGGAGCTTCCGATCTTGTCACGGCGGTAGCCGAAGAGCGTCTCGAAGCCTTCGCTCCACCAGATCTCGTCCGTCGTCAGGTCCCAGTCCCACACGGCGTCATTGGTGGCGCGCGCGACGATCTCGAAGCGGCGCTGGATTTCCCTTACCGCCTCTTCCGCTTTGCGGCGCTCGGTGGCTTCCAGGGAAAGCGACACCACGTTCGCCACCGCGGCGGCGAAGGTTTTCTCATCCCCGGTCCACAGCCGCGGCGGTCCCACATGTTCGCTGCAAAGCACGCCGTCCACATGCCCGCCGACATGGATCGGCGCGTCGAGCATCGAGGTAATGCCCAGCGGCCGCAGATACGTTTTGTGGAAATCGCGGGTCCGCGGATCGGCGAGGGCGTTTTCCACCGCGATCACGTCCATCTCCTCGAGAGCTTCGAAATAAGCGGGGTACGACGCGGCGGGCAGTTCCATCCCGCTGCTGTGGTGGTGCGAACTCATGTCGTAGAGATCGGCGCAACGGATGGCGGTCCGATCCCCGGTATAGCGCCAGATGCCCACCCGGGCCACGCCAAGCGCGCGTGCGTGGGCTTCGGTGATCCGGCGGAAAGCGGCGTCCTGATCATCGGTTTCCATGGGTTGGATCCCGGTGAGCGCGATCAGGGCGTTCCGCTGCCGGACGTAGCGTTCCTCTCCGGCACGCGCGCCTTCTTCGGATTGCTGGCGGCCGGTGATGTCCCGCTGCACGGCCACCATGTAGGCGGGCGCTCCGGAGTCGCCCGCTACGGGGACAATGTCGATCTCGAACCAGATCTCCGTGCCGTTCTTGTGGTAGTTCAGCAGTTGCGCGCGGCAGGCCTCGCCCCTCTTGAGCGCGATGCGGATGCGATCCAGCTCCGTCCGCTGAGTCTTCGGTCCTTGTAGGATCCGGGGTGATTTTCCCAAGACCTCCTCCCGCGCGTAGCCGGTCTGGCGGACGAATGCATCGTTCACGAAGACGATGCGCGGTCCCGGTTCGTCGATCGGATAGGCCTCCGTGATGATGACGACGTCATTGATCCGGGAGACGCAGGCTTCCAGGAGGCGGAGCTGTTCGCGCGATTTGCGGGGCTCCGTCACGTCGCGGAAATACACCGCCATCCCGTCATCGGAGGCATAGGCCCGCACTTCGAGCCATGCGTCGAACGGAGGATGGTAGAACTCGTCGAGGACCGCGCTGCTCTGCTGCCGCATCGCCTCCTCCCAAGCTTGGCGCAATACGGAGTCGCCGATGCCCGGGAATTCCTCCCAGATCACCTTCCCGAGCAGGGAGGCGGCCGGGTGGCGCAGCAGCCGCTCCGCCTCGGAATTCACGTAGGTGAAGCGCCACTCGCGGTCCAAGGTGAAGAAAGCGTCGGTGATTTTGCCCAGCGTGGCGGCAAGCCGGTCCGCGAGGCGGCGGGAGGATTCCTCCGCTTCCTTCCGATCCGTGATGTCCTGCCAGGCGCCTTGGATCCGGAGCAGGGTGCCCTGGGCATCCCGGACCGCGTCGCCGGAGCGGCGCACCCACAGGCGCGGTCC
>CAMPGU010000085.1 GCA_946885645.1 uncultured Haloferula sp. | reverse complement strand
GCAAGAAGAGCCCCACCGGTGGCCCCGGCGTCGCAGTCCCAGCCGGTGCCTTCCGCCGCCAAGATCGATTCCGATGAGGTGGAGAACGCTCCTAAAGCCGGCAGCGAGGCGGCCTTCGACACGCGGGTGATCGCGGCGATCATCGATTGCTTTGTCTTCCTAGGCATCCATCTGGTGATCGATATTTTGCTTCCGTCCACCTTGGGCCTGCTGGTGGCAATCGCCTATCTGCTGACCCGCGACGCCCTGCCCTTCCTGGAGGGCCAGAGCCTGGGTAAAAGGCTGATGAAGATCCGCGCGGTCGATCTCACCGGCGGCAGGCTCACAGGCAATTGGCAGGCGAGCATCGTGCGGAATATCCCGCTGGCGATTCCTTTCTTCGGGCTCGTGGAAGCCTATATCCTCTACCAGAAGAAGGAAAAGGGCGGGCCCCTGCTCCGCCTGGGGGACGAGTGGGGCAAGACCAAGGTGGTCGTTTCCGCTCACCCGTCCGGGATCTAAGGCGGTCAAGGAGCAGGCCGCGCGAAGACACCCTTCGCCGCGGCCAGCTTGATCTTCTGATTCCGCGCGTAAGCGTTTCCCGCCGCTTCGCGGAGCGACTCCGGAGCCTCTCCCTCGAGCCACGGCTCCAGCGCATCCCGCAGGATAAAGGAGCCGGGATACATGAGCTGAGTGGTCATCAGGACCGGCCGGATGCCGGCATTTTCCAGGCGCTTCCGGAAATAGCGGTCGCTCATGCAACAGAGCACCACGGCATCCGTTTTCCCGGCAGCCTTGGCGACCGGAAGGTCGATTCCTGTATCCATCAGAATATTGTGACCGATGAAGGCGACCAGATCGTTCTCGCCGGAGAGCATGGCCTTCTCGCAGGCGATGTAGCAGTCTTTCAACTCCGAGCCGCGCCACGCCTCCGCCACGAGCACGGCCTTTCCGGAAACATGCCGGAAAGTCAGACGCTCCAGGATGCGCGGATCTCCCGTGGCGGTTACGTCCGCTTGCAGCTCCCATTGCCGGCTGGCCTTGAAGCAGGATTTCACGCCATCGCTGCAACCCCAGTAGAGGTTTGCCGCAGGCTTGTCTCCATCGCCGATCTTCTCCCCTACTTTTACGATCCCCTGCGTTTTGTTGTCACAGAGGCCTACGAAAACGGCGATCCGCTTCTCCGCCGCAAGCGCGGGCGCCGAGGCTGCGGCGAATATCGCGATCCAAAGGAAAATCCGCATCACGGAGAAGTGACGAGTCCCGCCGCGGCGGTCTATCGTCAACTGAAAGAATCCGCTGTAATTCCCATCGCCGTCGTCACAGGATAAGGGGATAAATCCATCGTCCCTTCATCGCCTCTTCATAAGGCGGTGCATGGGATACCGCGATCCCAGATCCCCAAAGCCATGTCATTCGCCCAATCCCTCCGCACGGCCTTACCCTTGGTCATCGGCATCGCCGTCGGTGCCGTCGGGGCGGCGATGTTTCACGACAGCTTGCCGGGGACCGAAGGGTCTCCGGAAGAACGCGCGGCTGAATTGGAGGTGGACCTGAAGGCAGCGAACAACCGGCTGGCCGCGCTGGAGGGAGATCCGCGCACGCGGCGGCGGCGGCCGGGAGATGACTTGAGGGACGGTCTCCGCCGGATCGGAAGCGACGTCCGGGAGGGGCGGATGGTGGACCCGGATGACATCTTCCAGACGTTGCAGCCGCTGATGCACGAGCTTTCTCCCCTCCTCAACCGCATGCGGGTCCGCGAG
Organism: uncultured Haloferula sp.; assembly: GCA_946885645.1. Next base: position 12,276 of record CAMPGU010000085.1, on the reverse strand, counting down.
GAGAAACAGAGGATCGAAAGCATCACCGGTGAACTGGCGCGGAAATACGACCTGACGGCGGATCAGCAGAAGAGGCTCAAGCAATGGTTCGAGCAGAAAGCCGAGATCGAGGCGAAGCGTTGGTCCGATCTGGTGGGGACGCCCGGCACGACCTTGGAAGACCTGGCCCGCGCGAGTTCCGAAGTGCGGCCGGACGAGGGACTGGACGAGGTGATGGGCGGGATCCTGACGGGCGACAAGCTGGCGGATTTCCAGACCGACCGGATGACCGAAAGGGCGCAGCGGGTGCAGTCTCATGCGGACGCACGGGTACAGCGGTTGGACAATATCGTGGGACTGGACGACGCGCAGCGGGATCAGGTCTTCGGCATCATGGCCCGCAGTTCCCCGGATTACGATCCGGCGATGAAGCTGGAGGGCGAAGGCGGTGACATCGGGAACACGCCGACCGGGGCACCGCGCGAGGCCATGCTCTCCGTCCTGCGCCCGGAGCAGAAAGAAGCCTACGAGGCCGCGCGCCAGCGGCGGCGGGAAGAAGCGGAGGAGGACATGAACGCGATCGGCATGAAGCTGCCCGCGAACTGGGACCTGCTGGATCAATCCGACTTCTGACGCCGATGACCGCTTTGACACCTGCCGGTCATTCGCCCCGGCCCGCCATCGACGTCCGCTCGCTGCGGGTGGACTACGGGGATTTCATCGCCGTGAACGACCTGTCGCTCACCGTGCCGCCGGGAGAGGTTTTCGGGCTGGTGGGGCCGAACGGCGCGGGCAAGACCAGTACCTTCCGCGTTCTTACCACCCTGATGGAGCCGACCTACGGCGACGTCTTTCTGGACGGGATCGACATCCGTGAGGATCTCGCGGGAGCCCGCCGCATCATCGGCTATATGCCGGATCTGGCGCCGGTCCCCTCCGACCTGAAGGTCTGGGAGTTCCTCGACTTCCACGCGGCCGCCTACGGCATCGGCGACAAGCCGCGGCGGCGCGAACGGGTGGCGGAATGCCTGGAAGAAGTGGCTCTGACGGGACAGCGGGAAAAGTGGTGCAAGGAACTCTCCCGCGGGCAGACGCAGCGCGTGGTGCTGGCAAAGACGCTGCTGCACCGCCCGCGCGTGCTGATCCTGGACGAACCGGCGAGCGGCCTGGACCCGCTGGCGCGGCGCGATCTCCGCAATGCCTTGCGCCGGCTGGCCAAGACGGGAGCGACCATCTTCGTGAGCTCCCATATCCTGAGCGAGCTGGCCGAGATGTGCAGTTCCTTGTGCGTGATGAATCAAGGGAAGCTTCTTGCTTCGGGCACCGTGGACGAAGTCCGCCACCAGCTCGGCAACACCGAGCGCACCCTCACCGCGGCGGTGCTGGGCAAGGCCGAGGAGGCCGCCGAATGGCTGTCCACCCGCACGGGAGTGCACCAACTCCAGATCCACGGCCAGCAGGTCGTCTTCGGCTTCAGAGGCAATGACGACGATCAGGCGGATCTGATGGAAGGCCTCATCAACCAGGGAGTGCGCCTGCGAGCCTTCGAGGAGAAGCGTTCGTCCTTTGAAGACATCCTGGTGGAAGTGGCTGAAAGCAACCTACGTTCATGACCGCGGAAATCCCCTCTCCCACCACCGTCAAGCATCCCGCCTGGGCAGTCTGGGCGAATCCGATCTTCCGCCGCTACTGCCGCTCGCGGCTGCGCCTGCGCGGACTGGGAGTCTGCCTGCTGCTCACGGTGCTGATCGCCGGTTTCATGGTGGCGATGGCGCAAAGCACGGGCACCAGCCAGGGGAACCTGGAGGTGGCGGCCCGGATGGCCAACCCCGTGGAGGCGGTGGACGTCCCGGCGATCCTGAGGGAGCACACGATGAATGCGGCACGAGGCGCCCTGATGCCGATGCTGGTGCTACAAGGGGTGATCCTGTTCATTTTCGGCACGGCGCAGGTGGCGGGCGGCATGACGGCGGAGCGGGACGAAGGCGTGATCGACTACCAGCGGCTGGTGCCGATGTCCCCGCTGGCCAAGGTGCTCGGCTACGTTTTCGGCCTGCCGGTGCGGGAGTACGTGATGTTCCTGGCGACCCTGCCTTTCGCTGCGTGGCTCTTCTGGAAAGGAGAAGTGAAGGCGACGGTATGGCTCCAGCTCTACACGGCGCTGCTGACCTCCACCCTGCTCTATCATTTCACCGGCCTGCTGACCGGGACGGTAGCCAAGAACCGGCGCTGGGCCTTCCTGGCCTCGATGGGACTGGTTTTCGCGCTCTACACCGTCATCCCGCAGCTCGCCAATTTCGGTTTGGTATTCTTCAAGTATCTGACGATGACGCCGGTGGTGGAGGAATGCCTGCCGGAAATGCTACCGGAGGCGATGGCGGGACCCTTGAAGGCCTTCCGCCGCTTCGTGCCGGTGGTGAAGTTCTTCGGCCTGGATTTCTCGGAACTGGTTTACACCATTTTCTCGCAGCTCGCGCTGATCCTCACGTTCATCATCATGCTCTGCCGCAAATGGCGGCGCGCCGAGTCCCACCTGCTGGGAAAGCTATGGGCCACCGGCTTCTTCATCTGGATCCAGATCTTGCTGCTCGGCAACGCGCTGCCCTTGATCGATACGGGAGAACTCTTTCCCTCGCGGGCGATGGCGCGCTTCACCAGGATCTCGGCCGATTGGGAACCGCAGCCGATGGAGGCGGTGGTGATGTCCGGGGCCTACGGGCTTTTCACGCTGCTGCTGGTATTCCTGCTCGGGGGCATCATCACCCCGACGCCGGAGAACCAGGTGAAGGGCTGGCGCCGGGCGAGGAAGCAAGGGCGGTCCTCGCTGCCGCTGCTCTCCGATCCGGCGACTTCCTTCTGGTTCGTCATCGTGATGGCGCTGGCGGGGGCGGGAGGCTGGTTTCTCTTCACCCGCGGGCTGGTGGAATCGATCTGGTTCCCGGGGCAATTCGTGCCGCTGCAGACCTTCGGATACTTCGCCGCGGTGATGCTGACGACGGGGCTCGGCTTCCAATTGCTGCTGGAGGCCTGGGGCGGCCGGGTTGTCACCTTGCTTGCGATCTTCGCCGGAGTGGTGCCGGTCATGGTGGGTGCGGTATTGGTCCCCGTGGGGGATCGCCTCCTGCCTGCCGCCGCGTGGCTGGTTTCCATCTCGCCCTTGAGCACGCCTGTCTATGCGGCGTGTTCCCTGCTGGGTCTCGCGGAGTTGCCGGTGGAGATCGCCCGTGCAGTTCCGCGGGCGTTTCACTTCTGGCTTTCCGTGAGTGTCATCGTTACCATCTGGCTCATCGCGCGGCTCTTCGCAGCGCGGCGGGCGATGGCGAGGAGTGTCCTCAACGAGCCGGTGGAAGCTGCCGTACTGCCGGAGCCGTGAAGGCCCGCGCCGCGACTACCTGACTCCCATCTCCCGCGATTTCATCGCGGTCGAAAACCCGCTCCACCACGCCGGATCCGGCTCGGCATAAGGCCGGAAGGTTTCCACGGTGCCCTGCGTTTCATTATAGAGCAGGGCCCGATGAAGCCCGAGACTACCCGCTGCGGGGGAATCGATGAGATTCGCGGAATCGTTCGCGCTCATTTGGAAGAGGACGCGCATCTCGAACTCCGCCATGATCTTGCGCGGCAGCCAGCGGCTCACGTTGTTCCAAGTGTCCACGCCGATGAGGAGGTGGATTCCCAGAGCGGCACCCGCGCTCGCGAGATCGGCCAGGACTTTCGCGGGGTTGGGGCCTGCGGGTTCATCCATGGAGAAGAGGAGATCATCCTCCTGACGGAGCTTCTTGAAACGTTGCAGGCCATGGATGACGACGAAGATGTCCGGTCCGCCGGCACCATCGTTCGCGCGCTTTTCCAGCTCCGCAGCCAGATCGGAAAATACTTCCGCGATCCCGGCGGGTTCGGCGACGCGGACCTCGTGGGGCAAGACCGCCTTCACGCTGGCCGCGATTCCTTGGGGGCGGGCGGAATCCAGAACGATGAAACGTGCATCTCCCGCGGGATGGCCCGTCGCGATCGAAAGCAGCGCCAAGGAAAGCAGGGATGAGACGCGCTCCTCCGCCTGTCCGATGGCCAGAAGGTGGCTGCCGCTGCGCCGTGCGAAGGAAGCCTCCGTCGGGCCCTTGATGGAATTCGGCTCGCCGAGCCATGCCTTCGCCTCCGCGGGGCGAACCAGCGGGGGTGATGCGATCAGGACCTCCAGCGCCGGATTCGAAGCGAGCTCGGCGGGTGCGTTTCCCTCGAACACTACCGGCGCGGCGATCTTGCGACTGCCTTCGCCGGCGAGCTCCGTGATCCGCTCCAGATAGCCGTTCCTCTCCTCTTCCGAAAGCCAGACCGCTTGGAAGGGGCTATTGGCGGCGAGCGCGCCGGCGTTGTCGTTGTAGATCCCCTCGCCCGGCCGGGTCAGCAGGCGCGGGGCGGGGTTGTCGTCATCCATGATCAGGTAGGCGTCCGCCTCGTTGCACTGGAGGGCGATGCGCACCACCATCTGCCCGAGGGTGGCACGGGCGAGCGTATAGGCGCCGCCGAGGGTCTGGGAGCCGAGGATGACGTGGATGCCGAAGGCACGCCCCTGGCGGACGATGCGGTCCAGGAGCAGCGAGGCGGACTGCGCGACGGCATCCTCCTCCGTGAAGAATTCCTGGAATTCGTCGATCAGCAGCAGGGTCCGGGGAAGAAGCTCGCCGGAAGCCTCGCGATATCCCGCCAGATCCTGCGAGCCGTGCTTCCGGAAAAGTTCCCCGCGCCGGCGCAGCTCGTCATCGACCCGGTGCAGCACGCTGAGGCCGAACTCGCGGTCGCTCTCGATCGCGATCACCCGCGCATGCGGAAGACGGTGCGTCCCGTAGCATTTGAATTCGACGCCCTTCTTGAAATCCACGAGATAGAACTCCACTTCGTCCGGGCTGCAATGCAGCGCGAGATTGGTGATCATCACGTGGAAGAGCGTGGATTTCCCGGAGCCCGTCTTGCCCGCCACCAGCACGTGCTGGCGGGTGCCCTTCCCAAGGGCGAGCCACTGGAATTTCTTCGCGCCGCTGCGGCCGATCGGCACGCGGAGTTCCGCGGCGGTGCTGCTTGTCCACCACTCGCCGGGGTGCGGGGCGATGCCGGCGAAAGGCACCTCCACGCGGTTCGAATCCACGCTCGCTTTGCCCAGCCGGTGAACCAGCGCGGTCTCTAGCGGTCCCTGCGGAGGCTTGACCGGCTCCAGCCGATCCGCGCCTGCGGGCATGCCTGCCACGCGGTAGCCGCCTTCTTCCTCTACCAAGCGCAGGCAAGCCCGGTCGAGAGCTTCGGCCAGCGCAGGATCGGGCACCGCTTGCCGGCCGTCGGAATGGAGGAGGAGATAGACCCCGCAGCGCGCGCCGCTGGTGGCGATGCTAAGCAGTCGCTTCGCCGCGGTCTCGCTGAAGGCGGCGGGAAATCCGGAAATCACGACGAAGCGGTGCTTTTCCGCGACGGTGCCGGCATGCGCGTTGTAGTCGTCGAGGGTAGGGAATTCATTCCGGAGGTACATCTGGATCACCTTCTCGATGTGCTCGTTCAGCTCGGCCAGGCGCTCCTCGATCTGCGTGGTCTGGGTCCAGATGCGGCCATGGATCAGGCTCTCCTCATAATCACCCAGATGCATCAAGCCGGCGAAATCCCGGCCGAGGCCGACGGGATCGATGAGGGTAAAGACGGCCCGTCCGGCAGGGTGCGAGGAAAGCAGGCGGAGGATGATCTCGTTGATGGTTTCCGCGGCCTTCGCGGCGTCGCCTTCGATCCAGAGGGACGCGCGGTCCGGGAAGCCGAGGGCGAAGGGCACCTCGCAATCCGGCGGCCCGTCCAAGGTGAACTGTCCGTCCTCCGGAATTCCGCCCGCGAGCGTTTCCAAGGACACGACAAGACGACCGAAGGGAACAACGTGTTCCGATGAAAATGGCGGCGTCCAGGATGCGATCCACGATTCGTCCCAGGCGGGAAAGCGGCCCGCGGCAATGGCAGCGAGGCCGGTAAGCTCGCGATGCAAGGGTTTCACCTCCGCGTCCCACTCCGCGAGGAGGTGCTTCAGGCCTTCGGCGCGGACGGCATCGGCTTCAGCGATCCGCTTCACGTGCTCGGCCTCGCGGAGCGCATGCTCTTCGTTACCGGTGCGGTCGTTTCCCGCCACGCCCTGCTCCAGGCGACGAGCCACTTTCGTCAGGCCGCGCTTGTAGAGCGCCTCCGCCTTCGCGGGAAGACGGGCAAGCTGGGCTTCGATCTTTTGCCGCCCCTCGTGCATCAGGTGCTGGGCGAATTCCTCGCTATCGCGAAGGGTCTCGCTGATCCCGGAACTCTGGTCGGCGAGGTCCTTTTTCAATGAAGCGCCCAAGGCTTCCACCTGCGCTTCCGATACGGCAACCGCTGCCGCACCATGCCGCCGCGCGGCTTGCAAAAACCGCGCCATCTTCCGCACGGCCGTCCATAGGGACAGCGCCGTGAGAAGATACGCCACGAGCGGGACCAGCAGCGCCACGAGCAAGGGGATCTTCATGGCGGCGAAGGCAGCGGCCCGTTCAGGCGAACGAAAAATCGCGATGCCGAAGCCGGCCGCGATCAAAGCCAGTAGAAGGGACGGCGGAGCGATGCGGAAAACCCGGGCGAGGAACCTCCCCTTGAGCACTTCCAATTGCGCGTACGCGGCCTCGATCTCCTCCCGACCGCGGGCGCGCAAGGCTTCCCGGGATTGCGAGCGATCCGGCTCCGGCACCGCGGTCATGCGGCCTTTCCGGATCATTCCGGAAAACCACGGGCGGAAGCTGCGCAGCACCTTCAGGGCTTCCGCTGCGAGTATCCGGATCTCGTCCCCGTCCGCGGCTACCTTTTCAGCGAATTCGCGGTGATCCTGGCGGGCTCTTTCCCAGGTTTCCTTCGCTTCTTTCCGCGTGCGCACCGATTCCGCCTGACGGCGGCCGACCTGGCGGTCCTTTTCCTCCCGCACCCGGCGGGCCAAGCTTCCGTGCGCCGCCTGAGCGGCCGCGGAGATCCGCTGGCAGCGCTGGTGATATTTCGCGGCGGCGGCCGCTTGCTCCTGATCGCACTCTTCGATCAAAGCGGTTTGGCGGGCCGATCTGCCCATGGACTCCGCTTCCCTGGTTGCCGTGGACCGGCGCTTGGCGGCCAAGAGGCTCGCCGCGTGATCCCGATACAATGCCGCCTCGCGTCCCGCGACGGAGGAGACGGCTTCCTGAAGCCGCTCTACCAGATGGCGGATCCATTCGGGGTGCAGGGGGTCATTCACAGTCGGCATGGATCTTGGAGAGCAATTGGTCGAGTTCTTCGATGATACGGGTGGCAGTGGCAACGGCCTGGGGTAGGGAGGCCAGGTAGTTTTTCTCGAACTCCGCAGCCTTCACGTCGCGCCACGATAGTCTCGCCTGCTCCCACCCCGCGAACAACTCCCGGGTGGCTTCATTGAGCACGGATTTGCCGGCACCGAGGCTCATGGCTCGCCTCCCTCCTGCGGCTCCGGGGGTTTCGGAGCCCGCTCCACCCCCGCGTAGTCCTGGAGCAGCCGGCTGGTATTTGCCAAGGACACGGCTCCCTTCGGCATCTGGCGCGCCAGCAGATCTTGCAAGCCTTCCAGTTGTTTCGCCAGCGTCTCCACGCGGGAATCGTAAGCCTGCCGCCAGCGTTTGATAAGCACGAGCTTCTCCCGCGCTTCTTCCAGTGCCCGCCGCGCCCGGTTCACCGCCATCTGCCGGGCGGACTTGTCCCGCCGCATATCGGACAGGCGCGCGCTGTAGAGTTCTTGTTCGGCCTGTTCCAGCGCCCGGGCCCGGCGGCGCAGTTCGCCCTCCCATTTCTGCCGCTGCTCGGTTTCCAGCCATCCCCGCGTGCGCTTCACCTCTCCCGTCACATCGTCGAGGGCCTGCTTCGTGCGGCCGGTGAATCGGATCAATGCCGCCCGGAACGCCTCGATGGCGTCGATCGACCCGACCCGTGCCTGCGCGTCCATGTGGATGGGAAAGTTCCGTTCAGCGTTGGTCGAGGTACTGCTGGATGCGCTCGGCCTTCCGCAGCAGATAGGGCGCGTGCTGGTCGGAAAGCTCGATGAAGCGTTTCATCGTCTTCATCATCTGGAGGAACTCGGCCGAAAATTTCTCCTGTTCCTGGTCTTGCCAGGTATCGCCAAGTGCGGCGAAGCGGGACATCAGCGAGGACGTCCGCTCCTTCACCTCGTTGTTGAAGCGCTTCAATTCCGCGGCGAAGCGCCGGACCTCCTCGGGATCGATGATCGCTTGGGACATGATGCCATCTTCGGCGGTCTTTCCGTCCGGTCGAGGAATACCGGCGGGGCCACCCCGGAAAAACCGCCGCCGCGGCGCCCGGATCTCCTCAAGATCGTGCGCGCCGGATCCCCCCGAGCCAAAGCAGGAGAAACGCGAAGGGGTGCAGGAACGCCATCACCAGAAACCAGGCCCCGTAGCCCCTGCCCTCGACCAAAGCAGCAAGGGGACCGAGGGCGGCGTGGAAAGCGCGGTCGAGGAAGCCGGCGTCGGCTCCGGGCGAGCCGGCCACCATGGCAGCCACGAGCAGATTCATCGCCATGCCGCCAACGGTGCTGCCCGCGGCCACGATGCTGAAGGCGGTGCCGAGGGAATGCCCCGGCACCACATCCACCACGATCGCGGTGAGATTGATCAGCCAGGCGAGCGCGGCGAAGACGGTGCATCCGGCGAGGACCAGCGCGAGCGGCAATCCTCCCGCCGCGGCGATGAGGGGAGCCAGGGGCATCAGGCACGCGCAGCCCAGCATGACCCGGAGCCGGGCCGCCACGGGCCGCATGCCGCGCTTGACGAGGTGGCCGGACAGCCAGCCTCCGGCGAGGGACCCGACCGCAGCGGCGGCGAAAACGAAGCCGGTGACGGACAGGGATTCCTGATCCAGGCCGCGCGCGCTCCCGAGATACTTGGCGAACCAGAATTGGAAAAAGTACCAGATCGGATCGGTGAGCAGCCGCCCCGCGAGCAACAGCCACAGGGGACGGAAAGCGACGAGCTCCCCCCACGACCATGCCTTCCCAAGCGACGGAGCGACCCCTTCCGCAGCGCCGCCCTTCTCGTCCTCCTGCCCGCGATTGAGCAGCAGCCACGGAACCAGCCAGAGGAATCCGACGAATCCCGTGATTAAAAATGCCACGCGCCAGCCTTCCCCGCCGACCGCGCCCGCCAAAGGGATCACAAGGAGGGGTGCCAAGGTCGCGCCCACGGTGGAGCCCATCGTGTAGAAGCCGATCGCCAGCGCACGCTCGCGCGGTGAAAACCACTCCGACACCACCTTCGAGGCGGCGGGCCAGATACCCGCCTCCCCGAGACCCAGCAGGAAGCGGGTGGCACCCAAGGAGCGGACGCCTTGCGAGCCGGCAGTCAACATGTTCGCCACGGACCACCAGACGACGAAAAGGGCCATGCCAGCACGCGTTCCGAGGCGATCCACCAATCTTCCCGAGACAAGGTAGGCGAAGGTGTAGGCTAAAAGAAAAACGTTCACCACGTTCGCGTAATCGCGATCGTCCATCTCGAGATCCGCCTGAATGGTAGGGGCGAGGGCGGACAGCGCCTGGCGATCGACGTAGTTCAACACCGCGGCGAGAAACACCAGCGACACGATCCACCAGCGGAGCCCCCGGATCATCATCACGGGGCCTTGGCCGACCTCCGGTCGAACTCAAGCCATGCAAGGCTGATGCACCAGGCGGCCCCGTAATTCACCCAACCTTCGGGGTGGCGGTAGCTTCCCTCCGGCTGGAAGGGGAACATCTCCGTACCCGGTCCCGACGAAAGGGAGCCGCGGCACAACTCCAGACGGGCGCAATGGCCGGCGGGAAAGCCTTTCGGCCATCCCCTCTCAATGCCCGGGAAAGCATCGGGGCGGTGAGCCGAGGCGGCCATACGGGGATTGCGGCCGAAGAGGGCATCGGCATGGGAGACCGCCAATTCCCGCAGGCGGGACTTCAACGCGGGATCATCGACCGCCCACGATGCGGACAGGAGGATCGCGGGAGCGCCCGCCCAATTGCCTACATCGTTCATCTTGGGCACGGTCCACTCCTTCTCCGCACTGTACCGGCGGAAGTCCCACATGTTCTCCGACCTTTCCACCGCGACTTGCGCCCAAGCCATGATCTTCGCCTTCAAGCCACGGGGCGCTACGGCGGGATAATTCTGGAGCAGCCACACGAGATTCGGAACCGTGCGGTGCTCGCTCATGCGATGGCCCTTCGTGGTGCGGGGATCATTCCAATCGAGATTCGACACGATCCATTCTGCCTGCGCGACCGCCGCATCCAGATAGCGATCGGGAGCGGCACGCCGGTCGCGCTTCGCCACCTCGTGCATGAGGAGATTCGGCACGATGGAGTGCCCCGGTGCATGGCGGCCCTTGTAAGGATGGAGAAGACCGCCGGTGGGGTTGTCTCCGGCAAGGGCGGCGGCGGGGAGATACGTGGCAGGCGCCCACCATTTCCCGACCGCCAGCGAGGGCTGCCAATGGGTCTCGCAGAAGTCCCGGCATCTCTCGTAGAAGGAGCGTGGCAGCCACTGCTGCAATTCCGGCCACGCCCACACCACGTAGGCCACCTGTTCCACGGTCTGCGGGTGGACCATGCGCGGGTCGGGGTCGCCGCTGGGATCCCTGGTAGCCGGATTCATCAGATAGTAGCCCGCACCCCAGTGAATGAGCTTCACGATGTCGGGCGCGTCGGCGGTAGGCGGCTCCAATTCCGTGAAGTAGCGTTTCACGGCATCCATCACTCCTTCACTGCCGGGATTGCGCGCATCGAAGCGGAAGGAGGGGCCGAGCACGCGCTTCTTGTCCGCCGGCCAGTCGATCTGGCGGGGCATCGCGGAGATGCGCTGCGGATCCGCAAGGAAGAGCATCACCAGGGAGGGAAGGATCGCATCGTAGTAGGTGCCATCCCGCCACGGGCAGCCGCCGTAGGCGCTGGGATGGGTACCGACGACGCTGCGGGAATCGACGAGGAAATCGACCGCCGCCTGCCAAAAGCATTCCTTCCAGAAATCCCGCCGGATCATGAAAGGATCGCTGATCCCCGGCTTCAGCGAGCCGCCGGAGATCTGGATCACGTATTCCATGTCCCCGTCCTGCGGGCGGAAGTCCGTGAAATCGCCGACATTGCCACGAAGCTCCGAACGAAACAGCACCTTGCCGCCGTTCGCAGCGTGCAGGACGAAGCGCGTGCCGTCCGGTGACAAGGGAGCCGTGAAACGTTTCGCGCGCGCCGTCTCGAAGCCCGCCTGATTCAGCGCGATCTGATGGCTGTCACGCGCGGGGAAGGAGGCAGGCTCTGGCCCGCCTTTCGCCTTCATGCCGTGCAGGAGAAGCAAGATGCACGCACCCGCAATGTTTCCCATGGTGCCCGGCCGGACCACGTATCTGTTAGAGAAGCCCCGTCGATGCGCTTTTCCTAAAGAAGATTCAATCATTGCTGGTTTTTCCACCCGGTCGAACACGTTTCATTACTGCGCACGGAGCTTCACTATTACGCATTTACATCACGAAACTTCCGGCAATGATCCAGCCGTGAAGCGCGCATTCCGCCAGGTTGGTCTCATGGTCGAACCGCTGAGCGGCTACGGGAACAAGATCCTGGACGGGATAAGCAAATATGTGCAGCAGAAGCCTAACTGGCGGATCGCATTCTTCGACCGGGAACGGCGCGAATTGGCAGACCTGGTGGAGACCTGGCAAGGCGACGGCCTGATCTGCACGGTGGTGGACCAGCGGTTCCGCGAGGCGGCCGCAAGCCGCACCATCCCCGTGGTAAACGTGGCCGGGCTGCTGGATGAATCGGAGGTTGCCAGCGTCTTGAGCGACGATCACGAGATCGGCCGGATGGCGGCGCAGCACCTGCTGGACCGCGGGTTCACGAATTTCGCCTTTGTCCGGAGGCGCGACGGCACACGCTACTCGACCGACCGCGGCACCGGCTTCCACAACCGCATCGAAGAGGCGGGATGGAAAGCCGGCGTCATCAATCTTTCCGCCACCCACTCCGACGAGGAGCTGATCACGAAGCTCTCCGCCCTGCCGCGCCCGCTGGGCGTCTTCTCGCCGCTCGACCGCATCGCCGCGATGGTGCTGGAGGCCTGCTGGAAGGCGAACTTCAAGGTGCCGGAGGAGATCGCGGTCTTGGGAGCTGGGAACCACCAGCAACTCTGCGAGCTGTGCTCCCCCACCCTCTCCAGCGTGGAAGTGGATATGGAGCGGCGCGGCTACGAGGCCGCCGCCCTGCTGGACCGGATCCTGGAG
>CAMPGU010000084.1 GCA_946885645.1 uncultured Haloferula sp. | reverse complement strand
GGTCATGGCCTGGTCACCGGAAGGAGCCCTGCTCGCCTATCCCGCCGATCTCGACGGGGGGATTTCCTGGGTGATCGCGGATGCCAACAGCGGCGAAACCATCCGGCAATCCGACCGCATCGGCGCAGGCGACGTCGCGGAGCCGCTGGCAGTCCAGCTCGACCGCGAACGTCTCCTCGCGGTCCATCGGGATGGTACGCTGGTCGAGCTGCCGCTTTCGCCGCTGGTCCCGATGCGCACCACACATCCACCCGCGGGAGAAGATTTTTACTCGGAGGCGACCTTGAGCGCCGACGGAACCGAATTGATGGTGCGACTTCGGAGCAGGGAATCCGAGCTGGCCAGCTACCGCGTGGACGAAGGCCCGGAGGGTCTCCGGCTCCTCCCTTGGGATAAAGGCAACGGGAGCTCGCTGATCCCCGCTCCGCACGCGGTGGATGGCTCCAAGGTGACCCTCAATGACATTGTCCAGGGCCGCGTCTCCCCTGCGGCCCCGCTCCATATGGAGTCGGCGGTGAGCGCGGTGGCATCGGGCCACTCATCCGTCGCCGTGGGCACGAAGTCCGGACTACTTGCGGTTCATCAGACGATCCCCCGGATGGACTACCCTTTGAAGGGCGGTGCCAAAGGACGAGAAGAGGATTGGGCGCTCTTGAAGGTCCTGAACAAGGATACGCGCGCGGAGGCCCGTGCGAGTGCCCTGCGTTTGGATACCGGGGGAGAAAGCATTCCGGTGGAAACACCCCGCGGCTGGACCACGACGACCGATATCGCCCTCTCCGCCGATGGGAGGTGGCTCGTGCTGGCGGGCCCTGGCGGACTCGCCCTCAGTCACACCGGCCCTGAGCAGGTTCCTTCCCGGCAAGAGCTCCTGGACCCCGCGAGCTGCGTGACCTTCCTCGGCGACAGCCACCGGGTGGCCGTGGCCGGTCCATCGGAGGTAGGAATCTATGAAGCAAGCGATTCGGGATTCAAGAAAACGGGAACGATCCCGGTCCCGGGTGCGACCGGCTTGTTTTCCATGCCTCACGCGGGCTGGCTGGCCGTTGCCACCGAAGACCAAGTAACGCTTCACGCTCCGGACGACCTTTCCCGGATCGCGGTTTTGCCTTTCACCCGGACTGTTCCGGCCGACGACGGCCCCGCCTGCCCATCCGGGTGGGCGGAGGATTTCCGGAATGGCTGGCTCGCCTTTTCCACCCATCGCTCGCTCACCCTCTGGTCCGTGCGGAACCGGCGCATCCTGCTGGCGGATCTTCCGCTCGCGGAGGGGACGACGGCGATGTCCTTCGACAGCCAGGGGGGCTTCCGCGGGCTGAAGCTGGAGGGTGCCAACGAGGGATTTGTCCCCTTGGCGAAGGAGACGGGCCTACAAGCGGACGAACTGGATGCGCTGCGTGCCTTTTCCGAGAGTCTCGGCGGCACCCGGATTGCCGAGGGAGGACGCTCGATCCTGCGGCTTTCGCGGGAAGAACGCCTCCGCTCGCTTGCCCGTGTGCCCACGGATGTGACGAAGCTGATTCCGGGCGGTGATCCGACCGAGGTGCGCAAGACGGTAATGGCGCTCCCTTTTCTCCGGCCGGAGGCCCAAGCGTGGCTGCCCCTGTGGGAGAGGCTCGCAACCTGGGAGGCAGTCAATCCACGCCGTCTCGCCGTCTGGAGCGCGACGCTCCGAGACCACCCGTGGCGCCGGAACTATCTGCGAGCTTTGATCGCGGAGCAGGATGCGAGGCTTTTCGAGGCATGGCACACCGGAACGGGTGATGCGGACAGCCCGGCGGCTGAAGATCGGGCCACCAACGAGCTGCATGAACTGGCTGGAGACACGGCGGAGGCTCGCGAGTTGAAGCGGGCTTCGCTGCTGGCCGCGCGGGCCGGGCCGGATCGCCGCCCCGAAGCGATCGCCAAGCTGGATACAGCGGTCGAAACCACGCGGAAGGCATCTGGGTCCGGGGGGGCGCTCCGGAACATCCTGGCCCATGCGGAAGCTCTGGCACTGCGCGGGGAACTGGAGGCCGCGGCGGAATTCCTCCGCGGGAAAATCCCGCCTGATGCGAAAATCGATTTGGACCAGGCTCATTTCCTTCTCTCCGCAGGACTTGAGCCGGAGGCGAGGGAAGCTCTCGAGAAGACATTGCCCGCGTTGGGATCTCCCTGGCTGTGGCGTCAGTGGCTACGGGCACGCACCTCCGGGGAGGCCGACATCCTTCCTCCGGTGGAACGTACGGTGAATGCCGTAGATGGTTCCGGCCCGGCCGCGGTCGAAGCCCTGAAAATCGCCCTCGAGAAGAAGCACGTCCCCTCCATTGCGGCCTGCCTCAACGCCGCGAAGGACCTGCCCCCGCCCCTGCGGCTGGCCGCGGCCGCGGCCGCCCTGTGGGCGGATGGGAAAAAGGCGGAAACCTTCGCGCTGTGGCCGGAGGGATTTCCCGCTATGCGGGAAGAAGCAGGTTGGAAGGACTGGGCCGGCTGGGAACACGCGCTGCCGGAGCCCGGGCAGCCCGATCTCTTCCATGCAATGGAGCAGGAGCTCGCGATCCTGGAGCCAGCCCCGGATGCAACTATCACCGATCTACAAGCGATCGCCATGCTGCTGCTGGATCCCAAGACCACCACCACTTTCGGGATCAAGCGGGTGCGCGACGCGATGCTCCGCATCGCTCTGGACCTCTCCGACGATAGAGCCTCCGGGGATCTGGTGGAGAAACTGGTGGAGCGCGCCCGGCTCGCGGGAGCCCCTCACCCCGCTTGCTTGCGGATTGAAGCCCGCTCCTTCATGGCCGCGGGCGAGTTCACGGCCGCCTACGCCCGCTGGATCGAGTTGATCGACTCCGGCGATGCGGAGATCTCCCCGCAGGACTACGTGGAAGCCGCCCGCTGCGTGATCGAGGACATGCAGGACGCTGCAGCCATCGAGCTCTTGATGCGGGGTAAAGCAGAGTATCCAAAGGACGCCGCCTACGCCTTTGATGCATCCTGGCTATTGCTGACGACCGGGCACCCTGAAGAAGCCGGGGTGCTTCTGGAGCATGGGTTCGGCCTACCTTTCGCGGCGGATCAGAAGGAGGTAGCCTTGGCGATGCTGGTCTGCGCCGCCGAGCAAACGCTACGAACCGAACGTGCCGACCAAGCTTTCGCAGAGCTCCTCGGGCTTTCCCCCGAGTGGGGAGTGGAAGAGAGCCTGAAGAACCTCGAATGGCCGGAGGGGATGAAGCAATCCCTCATGGCGGTGGCGGAACGAAACCGCTAGCCGTGCGCTCCGGAGCTACATCCCCAGCAAGACCTTTCCGTTTCGTCCGGCTTCCGACAGGCGCGCGATCGCGTCCCCGAATTCCTCCAGAGGAACCACCCGATCCACAGGCATACGCAGAGCCCCCGTGGCCATGGCAGCGGCTAGGCTCCCGTACACCTCGCGGATCTCTACATCCGGCGCGCCTTCGATCCACTTGGTAATCCAGAGGCCGCGGAGCTGAAGATTTTTGAAGATCAGCAACCCATTGGGGACCGTCAAAGGGCGCCGGCCCATCGCACCATAGGTGATATGGATGCCGTCCGAACCCAGGAGATTCATCAGGCGCAGCGCGCTTTCCCCGCCGACGCAGTTGAAGGCGAGCACGGGACGCTCCCTGCCCGGGGCCTTGAGGGCTTCCCCGGCGGAGTCGTCGTCCAGTAACACCTCGTCCGCGCCGAGGCCAAGGAGCTCATCCCGGAGTTCCTCGCGGCGAACGAGGTTCATCGTGCGAATGCCCAAGGTCTTCGCCAGAGCGATCACACAGCGGCCGACTGCGGAATTGGCTCCATTCTGGACAATCCACGAGCCGGGCTCGGCGCGCGTGAAGCCGGTCAGCAATCGCCATGCGGTGGCGGGATTCACCTTCAGCATCGCCGCCTGTACGGGATCGATTCCGGGCGGAAGCTTGAAGAGATTCCCGCCTAGGATCTGAAGGTGGGTCGCCCAACTGCCAGCGCGACGCAGGATGATGGCGCGGTCGCCCGGAACGAAATCCGCCGACCGGCTCTCCACGACCTCCCCGCAGCCTTCGATACCCGGAACGGCCGGCAGGGGAGGCTTCACCCCGTAGGTCCCTTCGATGAGATTGAGATCGGCGGGATTCACGGGTGCCGCGAGCATGCGCAGACGCACCTCGCCCTCGGAAAGCGGTGGAAGCTCCAAGGGCTCAAGCCGCAGCACTTCCGCAGGCTTTCCGAATTGATGGAAGCGAACCGTTTGCATTCAGATTTCGAGCGACAACTGGATTTGGGACTCCACGGGCTGGTAAAACTAGGGTCGATCCGCCGCAGTGCAAGGTCACGGAAACAGCCCGCGCTGCGCCTTGACATCCGCCACGGTCTTCACGGCGAGCGCCTGTGCCGCCATGCGGTGGGACAGCTTGTGACGCTCCGCGAAAGCGAGCACGCGCGCGAATGCACCCTCGAGCATGGTTTCCAACTTCGTGAGCACCTCGCGCTCGGTCCACTGGAAGCGCTGGAGGTTCTGGACCCACTCGAAATAGGAAACAGTGACACCGCCTGCATTGCAGAGGATATCCGGGATGATGAAGATGTCGCCGCGCGCGTTGAGGATGTCATCCGCTTCGGGGGTGGTGGGGCCGTTCGCCCCCTCGGCCAGCACCTTGCACCGCAGCAGAGGGGCATTATGACTGGTGATGGCCATGTCGGTCGCCGCAGGAACGAGCACGTCACAGGGCTGGCAAAGCAGCTCCGCGGGATTGATCGGCTCGGCACCCGGGAAGCCGCTGATCGAGCCGTGGAGGGCCACGTGATCACGGAGCTTCCATGTATCGATTCCCGCCGCATTCCAGATCGCTCCGGAGATGTCGGAGATGCCGGTGATCTTCACTCCCGAGTTCGAGAGATCATACGCGGCGTAGGAGCCGACATTGCCGAAACCCTGGATGATCGCCGTGGCCTCCGTGATCTTGATATGCAGCTTGTTCAAGGCCCGAGACGCGAGGAAAGCGACTCCGTGGCCGGTGGCCTGCGTGCGCCCGGCGGAGCCTTGAAGCCCTAGCGGCTTGCCCGTGACGATTCCCGGGATGAGCCGCCCGGCATGGGTGGAGTAGGTGTCGGTGATCCATGCCATCGTCTGCTCGTTCGTCCCCATGTCGGGTGCCATGATGTCGATGTCCTCCCCGATGAACGGGATCATCTCCATCGTGTAGCGGCGGGTCATCCGCTCCAGTTCCCCGATGCTCATGGTGCGGGGATCGCAGGTGATGCCGCCCTTTCCGCCGCCGAAGGGAAGATCCATGAGCGCGCATTTCCAGTTCATCCACATCGCGAGCGCGGCGACTTCGCCAAGGTCAACGCTGGGATGGTAGCGCAGGCCGCCCTTCACCGGGCCGCGGGTCAGGTGATGCTGCACGCGGTGGCCGAAATAGACCTTCGTGGAACCGTCATCGTGCCGGATCGGCACCGTGACGGTGATGAGCCGCTTCGGCCATTTGGTGCGCTCGCGGAGCTCGTCGCTCAGATCGAGGAAATCCGCCACCAGATCGAATTGCGTGGCCGCCATGGCGAAGACGGGGTTTCTGAGAAGCTCGTCGCGCATGATTCCTATCTAACCGCTCTCCTGCGGAAGCCAAATGAATCGTTTTTCAAAAGGCGGGAATGCGCTTGAAGCTTGGAAGTTCCGGCCCGTCACCTAGGCTCCGCCGCGATGGAGCTGCTGAGCATCGATGGCAAATTCTTCCGGTCCGGAGGAACGCGCATCGGTGTGCAGGCGGTGACCTACGGGCCCTTTCCCGGCGGCTGGCCGGCGGATTTGGGGCGGGATTTCAAGAGGATCAGCGCGGCGGGTTTCAACGCCATCCGGCTCTACGAAATGCCCGACAGGCGGCTCCTCGATGCGGCGCTCGGAGCCGGTCTGCGGGTTTTCGGCGGCTTGCGCTGGCCCCAAGCGGTGGACTTCCTAAGGGAGGGCCGCGTCCTTCCCGCGGCGCACGTGTCCATGGCGGAGCACCTCCGAGGGGTGGAAGGTCACCCCGCACTCGCAGGAGTCTTCGTAGCGAACGAAGTGCCTGCCGATCTGGTGCGCTGGATGGGCCCGGTGCGGGTGCGGCGTTCCATCGAGGAGCTGATCGCACTCGGCAAGGAACTCCGGCCGGACATCCTTTGGTGCTACGGCAATTACCCGAGCACGGAGTACTTGGAGCCGGAGAACGCGGACTTCACCGCCTTCAACGTCTATCTCGAAGATGAGGCGGCGTTCCGGAAATATCTCCGCCGTCTTCATCATATCGCGGGGGACCGTCCGGTGATGATTTCCGAATTCGGCCTGGATTCGCGGCGGAACGGCACTGCAAAGCAGGCGGAGTCGCTGGCATGGGCACTCCGCGCCGCCCGGGAGGAAGGTGCCGCGGGGATGATGCTCTACGCATGGAGCGACCGCTGGTGGAACGCGGGCATGGAAGTGCTCGATTGGGACTTCGGCCTGATCGACCGCGAGGAAAACGGGAAGCCGGCGCTGGCTGCCGTGGCCGAAACCCTCGCCACGCTAGGACCCGCCCTCCCCGCGAACGCCGAAGCCGTTTCCGTGATCGTCTGTACCAGGAATGGCAATCCCAGGATCGCCGCCTGTCTGGCAGCTCTGGAGAGACAGACCCTCCCTCCCCACGAGGTGATCGTGGTGGACGATGGCTCTACCGATGGTACGGCGGACATGGTAGCCGTGCGATTTCCGGAAGCGATCCTTCTGCGCCTGGAGCCGGGGGGCCTCAGTGCGGCCCGCAACGCCGGTGCTGAGGTCGCCAAGGGCAGCATCCTCGCCTTCACCGATGACGATTGCGAACCTGACGAGGCTTGGCTCGCCGGGATTGCGGCGGCATTCGCCAGAGGCTGGGACGCCGCCGGAGGCCCGAATCTTCCCCCGCCGCCGGCCAACGCACCCGAAGCCGTGGTGGCCGCCGCGCCGGGCGCACCGACCCACGTGATGCTGGACGACGAGGAGGCGGAACACCTCCCCGGCTGCAACATTGCAGTACGGCGCACCGCGTACTTCGACGTGGGCGGATTCGACCCGCTTTTCACGACCGCGGGCGACGATGTCGATTTCTGCTGGAGGCTCCGCGAGAAAGGTTGCCGCCTTGGCTTCGCCCCGACCGCCTTTGTATGGCATCACCGCCGCCCTTCGCTCCGCGGCTACCTGAAGCAACAGATCGGCTACGGGAAGGCCGAGGCGCTTCTGGTCGCCAAGCATCCGCGGCGCTTCACCGCAAAGGGCGATGCGAAGTGGGACGGCTTCGTCTATTCGGGCGGGCCGGTGCGGGCGGTGGAGGGATCGATCATCTACTACGGTCCCATGGGGCAGGCCGGCTATCAGGGCGTGATCGACCGCATGCAGCCGCTCCGGCCGCTCGACCCCCGCTTTGACGGGCATCTCGCGCGCTTCCATCTGGCCCTCCTCTCGTGGCTGCAACCGCGCCTCCGCTCCTGGTTCCGCTGCCGACGCTGGCGCGGGCCCTCGCACGCCCCCGGCGCGCCTGCGATGCCCGAACCCGATGCCGAGATCTCCCTCTGGTCCGCGGAAGGGAGAACCCGGGACGATCTCCTGCCCCTCCTGCTCGCCGATGGCTGGCGACCGGGCGACTCAAGCGATGCCTGGGATCTTCAGAAGGACGGCAGCCGTCTGGTTCTCGCGACCGAAAGGGGAGATGGCATCGGGAAACACATTTTGATCAGGATCTGGGGAGACCGGTCCTTGCTGGCATCGGTCCCCGGCCTCGATTGACCGTCCGTGTCAGCCCAAGGGCGCGAGCAGCGCCGAGAGCGTGCCCTCGTCGGGCGCCGCGGCCCGCGCTGCATCGGATAAAAGGGAATCCGCGAGCTGGCTTTTCTTCGCCTGGAGCTGGTGGATGCGTTCCTCGACGGTTCCTTGGCAAATCAGCTTGTGCACGAAGACCGGCTGTGTCTGGCCGATCCGGTACGCGCGATCGGTGGCCTGGGCTTCGGCCGCGGGATTCCACCAGGGATCGTAGTGGATCACGGTATCCGCCGCGGTGAGATTGAGGCCGGTGCCGCCCGCCTTGAGGGAAATGAGGAAGACGGGATAGCCGCCCCCTTGGAATCTCTCCACCAGCTCGCCCCGGTTTTTCGATTCCCCGGTGAGCTTCAAGTACGGCACTTTTCGTAGCTGAAGCAACTGCTCCACCAGCTCGAGCATCGAGGTGAATTGTGAGAAGAGCAGGATGCGGCGTCCCTCCTCGATCAGCGTGTCGAGCAGGTCCGCGAGATAGTCGAGCTTGGCGGAGCCGGCGGCATCCGCCTCCAGCTTCGATTCGCCCTCGAACTTCAGCAACTTCGGCTCGCAACAAATCTGGCGGAGCTTCAGCAGGGCCTCCAGGAACACCATGCGGGAGCCCTCGAGACCCTTGATCGCGATCGCCTGGCGGACCCGCTTGTCCATCGTGGCCCGCACCGTCTCGTAGAGATCCTTCTGTGCGGTGTTCAGTTCCACCGCGTGGATCAGGATCGTCTTCGGGGGAAGTTCCTTCGCGACCTGATCCTTCGTCCGGCGCAGGATCAAGGGAGCGACTCGGGATTTCAGCGCGAGGCGGCGATCCTCATCACCGTCCTTCTCGATGGGATTGCGGAAGCGGCGATTGAAGTCTTCCTGGCCGCCGAGGAAGCCGGGCATGAGGAAGCGCATCAGGCTCCACAGCTCGCCGAGGTGATTCTCCACCGGTGTACCGGAAAGGCAGAGCCTATGGCGTGCATCGAGCTGGCACACCGCCTGCGCCACCTTTGACGCGGGATTCTTCACGTACTGCGCCTCGTCGAGAACAGCGAGATGGAAGGAATGCTCCTTCAATTTGTCGATGTCCCGCTGGACGAGCGCGTAGGACGTCAGCACCACGTCTGCATAGGGAATCGAGCGGAAGTACTTCTTCCGCTGCGGCCCATCGAGCATGAGAATGCGCAGCGAAGGCGCGAACTTCTGCGTCTCCGCGCGCCAGTTCGGGACGACGCTGGTGGGCGCGATGACCAGCGCAGGCTTCCCCTGTGACCGGTCGCTATCTTTTTCCGCAAGGATATGCGTGATGGTCTGGAGGGTCTTCCCCAGGCCCATATCGTCGGCCAGGATGCCGTGGAGCTCGTGACGCGCGAGGAATTGCATCCAGTGGAAGCCTTCCGTCTGGTACTCGCGCAACTCCGCACGGATGCCGGCGGGCTGCGCGACTTTCTCGATTCCCGCGAAAGAGGTGAGCCTCAGGGCCAGCTCTGCAAGGCGGTCCGGAGCCTCTATCCCCAGCTCGCCGGAAGTGGCAATGGCCGCCGCATCGAGCGGGTGAAGCCGCAGTTTCCCGCCCTTGAAGCGCCGTGGATCGATCAGCGCCGCGAATTGCTTCAGGATCCGGCGGATCCGCTCCGCGGGCAGGCGCAAGGCCCGGCCGTCCTCCAGATGATGGAGGAAATGGCCTTCGGCGGGAAACTCCAGGGTCGTCTCCATGGCGCCGCGATCCAGCAACTGCGCGAGGATCGGCAACAGGTCCAGTTGCTTCCCGCCGACGTCGAAGCCGACGGAAAGGTGGAACCAGCCGGTCCCGTCATCTTCCAGCGCATAGACGAAGCTTTCGGGATCGAGATCGATGACCTCGTGCCCCACGTCCGGCGCGAAGCTCACGGTCCAACCACCCGACTCCAGCGCCGGAGCGCCGGTGGAGCGCAGCCACGGCCAGAACTCCGCCAGATCCCCGTGTCCGGGATTTGGAAACCATAGACCGGCCTCGGGGGGGGTGCCCGCTCTCCCTCTGCCTGCCAGACCCAGGAGGAAGCGGAATTGGGAATGACCGGATAGACTGGCGAGCCCGGATTGCTGGAGGGAAAGGATCGCGTTCATCTCCGCGGCGATGTCGCGGCGGATAACGAGCGGCCCTTGAGGGGTATCGGTGCGATATTCGCGAGGCCCCGGAATGCCGCCCAAGGGAAGACGGTGCTCACCGTAGATCGCGAAAGGCCGTGCCACCACCCAATCCCCGCTATCCGGGATCTTCAGCGCCTGGAGAAGAAGACGGACCACCTTCGTCCCGGTCGCTTCCCGCACGATCTCCAGCCGGAAGACCGGCGGGATCTCCAGATGCGGCGTATCTTCCGGGGCTGTCGGCAGGGAAACGGAAGACGCGGGAGCGGCGAACCGTGCCGGATTTCCCGCTAGGACGCGCGACAAGTTCCGCGGCTTCGCCGCTTCCTCCAGCAGGGCCGCGGCATGCGGGCAGAAGCGTCCCATCTCGCAGGTGCAGGACGTCTCGAAATCCCACGCCCCCTCGCTTGCCCACAGGGTCACCTCGGCCTGCTCGTCCCCGACACTCCCGGTGAGGATGAGATATTCCGGCTCCGGGCAATCCCCTTTCAGATCGCGGACTTTCGCGCGGAGCCTCTGCCCCGCCAGCAAGCACTCTTCTTCGAAACGCTCCCGCCAGCGCTCGTCTTCAAAGAATCCGTGAATGTCCGCCTCCGCCTCCAAAGAGCCGCCGAGGATGGCGAAGCTGGCCGGGGAGTCGAGGCGAAGTAGCGGGAGCCCGCAAGTTGCGCGTGCACGTTCAAGCCGCCTCCCCCACACTCCGTCTCATGGAAGCCGACGACGACAACGACGAAATCCCGCTCGATCCCCCACCCGCTCAGCCGGTCTTGGAAGGAGAGCTGCTGAAGAAGCGGATCGACGCCGTGGTGGCCACTCCGGCGCTGTGGAACCGGCTGGAGATCCGTCTCGGCGATCTGCTGGAGGAGCTGGGCGATCTTGACGATTCCCTGAAGGACGACGAACTGCAGTCACTGTTCACGGTGACGATCATCGCGCTCGGAGCCATGCACCCGGTCGTCGCGAAGGAGTATGATCCCGACCCCTATCGCATGAGCGCGTGGTATGAGGAGGAAATCGCGACGGGACCGGCCGACGAGAAAATGGGTGCGTACATGGAGGCCCTTTTCCTCAAAACCGCCCAGCCTCAGGTCGCATCCGCGGCAGCGGGAATGCTCGCCGGATACGCGGAGGACAAGAAGATCCGGGATGAGAAGCTGGAGCAGCTCATCACCGCCGTATGCGCCGCCATCTGGGAGGCCGCCCACTGGCCCGTGGACCTGAACCCGGAACTCAAGAACTGAGGGGAAGGAGGCGGAACTTGCGCCTCCTCCGAATCAAGCCCCGCCGCTGGCGATGTGGGCGAATTTGTCGTCGAGGAAGCGGAGCACCATTTCCTCCACCTTCTCGTCGCCGAGCCGCTCGATCACTTCCACCGAGAAGCCGCGGGCGATGAGCTGCCGCGCGCGGACGGGATCGATGCCGCGGGCCCGCAGGTAGAAGATCTCATCGTCGCTGATCTGCGAGCTCGTGCTGCCGTGGGAGCACTTCACGTCGTCGGCATTGATTTCCAGGCCGGGCATGGAGTTCGCCTCCGCCTCGTCGCTCATGAAAAGGTTCCGGCAGGTCTGGTAGGCATCGGTGCGATGCGCGCCCTCGTCCACGAAGATGAGGCCGGAGAAAATGGTACGAGATTCGTCGTAGAGTGAATTCTTGTAAAGCAGGTCGCTGTAGGCACCCGGGCTGACGTGATGCTGGAAGGTGCGCTGGTCGTACTCCTGCTCGCGGGCGGGGACACTGACGGAAAGCATGTCCGAGCGCGAGCCTTCGCCTTCCAGGCGGCTGAGCGATTCATTGCGCGCCCAGGCGGCGCCGGTATTCAGGATGAAACCGATCGCGGAGGCATCCTTTCCCACGCCGGTCTCGTTCACCTGGATCACCTTGGTCTTCTCGTTGAAAGCCTGGATGGCGAGGTAGTCGAGCTTCGAGCCCGGTCCGGCACTCAGGTCGTTCACGGCGATGGCGAGGCCGGCATCGCGGTCGTTGGCCGATTGGAAATAGTCCACCACCCGCACCTTCGAGTTCGTACCGGTAACAACGAGGGTGTGCGGGAAGACAACGGTGTTCTCACCTTCCATCCAATGGAACACTTCGATGGTACCCTTGATCTCGATATTCGCTGGGACGTGGACGAAGAGGCCGTTCCGCAGGTTTGCCTCATGGAGCGCCGTCCACTTCGCCGATCCCAGGCGGGTGTCCCGCTTCATGAAATGCTCGCGCACCAGATCGCCGTGCGAAACCAAAGCCTCGGCGAGAGGAAGACAGACCACCCCCGCGGGAAGGCCGGTCTCGGAATGGATCAAGAGGTCATTGCAGAAGACGAACTTCGCGGCGACATCCTCCAAGGAAACGGAGCGCGCCACCAGCCCGGAGGCGTTTTCCACCGGGGTATTCGCCGAGAAAGCGGCGAAATCCATCTGCTTGTAAGACGAGAAACGCCACGCCTCGTCGCCCCGCTTGGGAGCCGGGATCTCAAGAAAGCGCTGCCAAGCCGCGCGCTGGCGCTCGGCGAACCAGGCGGGGAAAGCGGCGGGAGTCTCGGGAGCGGATTCGAGCAGGGTGGCGGGATGTTCGAGCACGGCAGGCATCGGCTGAGTGAAAGTGAGAAGTAAACAAGTGAAGGGACGATCAGCCGACGCTGCCTTCCATTTCCAGATCGATCAGGCGCTTGAGCTCGACGGAGTATTCCATCGGGAACTCGCGGACGAGGTCGTTGATGAAGCCGTTCACGGCGAGGGACATTGCCTGGGCTTCGCTGAGGCCCCGCTGCTGCATGTAGAAGAGCATGTCCTCCGAGACCTGGGAAACCGAGGCCTCGTGTTGGGTGGCATGCTGGTTTCCCTTCACCGTGATCGCCGGATAGGTGTCCGTGCGGCTCCGGGTATTGATGAGCAGGGCATCGCACTCGGTGTTGTTCTTGCAACCCTTCAGATGCTTCGGGATGTGAACCTGCCCCCGGTAAGTGGCACGGCCCTGACCGACCGAGATCGACTTGGAAACCACGTTGGAGGTCGTGTTGTTCGCGGCGTGAATCATCTTCGCGCCGGTGTCCTGATGCTGGCCACTGTTCGCGAGCGCGATCGAGATGACCTCGCCGCGGGCCCGTTCGCCCTTCATGATCACTCCCGGATACTTCATCGTCAGGCGGCTGCCGATGTTGCAGTCGATCCAGCGGACCTCCGCATCCTCCATGGCGAGACCGCGCTTGGTGACGAGATTGAAGACATTGCTGCTCCAGTTCTGGACGGTGACGTACTGGATCTTCGCGCCCTTCAGCGCCACCAGCTCGACCACGGCGGAGTGCAGCGTGGCGGTCTCGAATTTCGGCGCGGTACAGCCTTCCATGTACATCACCTCGGCGCCTTCGTCCGCAATGATGAGCGTGCGCTCGAACTGCCCGAAGTTCTCCGAGTTGATACGGAAGTAGGCCTGCAACGGCTGCTTCAGCTTCACCCCCTTCGGGATGTAGATGAAGGAGCCGCCCGAAAAGACGGCGCTATTCAGAGCGGAGAACTTGTTATCCCCGGTCGGGATCACCTTGCCGAACCAAGGGCGGAAGATCTCCTCGTGGTGCTTCAATCCTTCCGTCGAGTTCACGAAGATCACGCCCTGCTTGGTCAGCTCCTCCTTCATGTTGGAGTAGGCCGCCTCGGAATCGTACTGCGCTTCCACGCCTGCGAGGAAAGCGCGCTCCTGCTCGGGGATGCCGAGGCGCTCGAAGGTGCGGAGCACGTCTTCGGGCACGTCTTCCCAAGAGCGCTTCGGCTTCTCGCCGTCGGAGAGATAGTAGCGGATGATGTCGAAGTCGATATTCTCCAGGTCCTTGGTCGCCCAGTGGGTGGGCATCGGCTTCTCGCGGAAAACCTTGAGCGCCTTGTGGCGGAAGTCCCGGATCCACTGGGGCTCGCCCTTGACCTCGCTGATGTAATCGACGGTGCGCTCGGTCAGGCCCCGGCCGGCATCGAACTTGTGGCGCTCCGGAAAGGAGAAGTCGCCTTTGGTGCGGTCGATGTCGATCGCCTCCCGGGTGTCGGCGTCGATGGTACTGGATGCGTCGTAGGACATGGAAAAAATGCTTGGGACTAGGTGCCGGATCTCATGGCCTCGGCGACCGCGTCGGGTTCGGAAACGGAGCAACTTTCCTCGCTGCAGCAAGGCTCGGGCTCGGGCCCGGATTCCAGCGTGGCTTCGAGGAACCACAGCGCGCGGTCGAGACCGTGCGCGGTTTTGATGAAAAGGTCGGCGGTCACTTCGTCGTCCGCCTTCTGCGCGCGATCGATGGCCATGCCCGCGCATTCGGCGACGGCGGCGTAGCGGTCGGCCACCAGGGCAACCAGCTCGGGCCCCCAGGTCGCTTTC
>CAMPGU010000083.1 GCA_946885645.1 uncultured Haloferula sp. | reverse complement strand
TGGAATCGATCGACGCCTCGCCGGAAGCGGCCGGGGTTTTCCGCTCGCTGGGCCGCTGGAACGCGGTATTCGGCCGTTGGCGGCAGGCGGCGGACTGTTTCCGCCTGATGAACGAGGCCAACCGGCTGGGCGACCGGGCGAAGATCGCGGAAGGACTCGACCTCCTGATGACCGCTCCGGTGTATCTGGAAGCCGGCGACAGAAAGGCTTACGAGGATTTCCGCGCCGATATCCTCGACCGCCATGTGCCCGCGGAGAGCGGATTGCAGGCGGAGCATGTCCTGAAGGTATGCCTGCTTACGCCCGCAGACCGCCGGATTCTGGAGCGACTGGAGAGCTCCGCCCGGGTTTGCCGGGAAAACCCGCGCTCGAAAGGGGGGGCACGGGGCCTGCCCGAATGGAACGCGCTCTCGCTGTCACTGTTCCACTATCGAAAGGACGAGCTCCGCGAAGCGATCCGGGAGGCCGAGACCTGCCTCGGTTTCAAGGACCAGGCCGGAAGCAGGGCGGCCGCGGCGCGATGCGTGCTGGCCATGTCCCGGCATAAACTGGGCGAGGCGGAAGAAGCCCGCAGCCAGTTGGACGAGGCGAAAGCCGAGATCTACCGGATCGACTCGCAAACCGACGAGTCGGGAGCTCCGCCGAGCGGCACGTGGTTCGCTTGGGCGGTGGTGCGCATTCTGGCCCGCGAGGCGGATGCGATGACCCGCGGACTGTAGGCCCGAACACGAGGAAGGGAGCTGCCGCCCGGCACGGGGGGAGAACGCATTCTCCGGCTAGCTGTATGACAGGATTTCCGCCGGTGCGGAAAATCTTCTGTCGGCTTGGAGGGGCGGGAAAGCGCCTCCCGGAGAGTGGGGTGCTCCCGGAGGGATCGGATGATCTCAGGGCTGCCTCTCCCCCGCCGAAATCCAACCCGTGAAACCTGTGACCCAATCGTCTTCCTCCATGTCGGGGCTCGTCCATTGCCTCGGCCTCGCCGGCATGGTCGTGCCAATGACCCTACCGCTCTCCGCCCAAACCACCTGGAACGGCACGACCAACGCGAATTGGTCGAATGCCGCGAACTGGAGCCCCGGCATTCCCCCCGCACTGGGCGACATCATCATCGCCGACGCCACCGCCAACGGCCTCACCCTCGACGACGGCTCGCACTCGGTAGGCTCCATCACCGTCGGCACCAACGGCACGCGCACCAGCGGGTTCTCCCTGAACACCACCACCGCCAACACGCTGACCATCGCGGCTGGCGTCACCGCGAACGGGAATTTCACCGCCGGCATCGGCGCGCGCATCCGCGGAAATACCGTGATCTCCGCCGATCAAACTTGGCAAGTGGGCGGTCAGGCGGGCACCCACGCGGCGGACCGGGGGATTGCCATCAATGAAGTGGCCGGCAGCGGAACCCAGGGTTCACTCACCCTGAACGCGCACCTCAATAACTCCGGAACCGGCCAGCTCACCTTCGGCGCAGTCAACGTCAGCGGCAACGGCGACATCAATGTCAACGACGGCTCGCTCAAGCTGAATGCCGGAGGTTCCCTGCCGCTCACGATCGGGACGGTCGGCACCGGCAAAATCGCGGTCAACAACTCCGCCACGCTGATCCTCTCGCAAAACTCGGGGTCCTTCAACGTCACCCGCCCCATCCAGTTCAACAACACCTCCAACGTCGTCACCGGCAGCGGATCGAACAACAAGGGCGGCACCTGGGACATCGCCTCGGACATGGAGTGGAACAGCCTCCACACCATTACCAACAATCAGGACAACAATTCCTCAGGGAACGTGAACTACCGGTTCACCGGGGTGATGTCCGGCAGCGGCAGCATCACCAAAACCGGACCGAGCCAATTGATCCTCGCGGGCACCGGAGCCAACACCCTCTCCGGACAAGTCACCGTTGCCGGCGGCGAACTCCGCCTTGAAAAGACCGGCGGTCTCGCCATTCCCGGGAACGTCCTCGTCACCGGCGGCTCCCTCCGCCTGGCGTTGGGGGATCAAATCGGCAGCACTTCCAGCGTGACCGTCACCGGCGGCAACATCGCTTACAATGCGGACCGCACCCAGACGCTCGCCTCCCTCAGCATCAACTCCGGCGCGATCTCCAGCGTCTCCGGCTTCAATGTCACCGGCACCACCACCCTTTCCGGCGGCCTCCATCAGTTGAACTCCGGCCAGAGTTTCACCACCCAGGCGCTGTCGATCTCGAACAACGCCGCACTGCAATTCGTCGCAGCCAACACGACCGGCTCCTCCACCGCCAACATCGGCGCGGGCGGCATCGCGCTCGATACCGGCAGGGTCCTCTTCGGCAATCCCGGGGCGGAGGGAACCATCCAGCTCAATTTGCAGGGCGATCTGGTTTCCACCGGTACCAGCCTCTTCTCGGCACCGAATCAGAACGGCCCGCGGCTCATCGACCTTCAGGGGGCTCCCCGTTCGTTCGCCGTGAATGACGGCACTCTCGAGGTCGCGACTACCGTGCAAAACGGTTCGGTGGTGAAGTCCGGTGCCGGGACGCTGATCCTGTCCGGATCGGGCTCCACCGCGGACTTCTCCTTCACCGAAGGCCCCGTGCGGGTCGTGGGTCCGGTGGACTCCGGGGACATTGCGCTTTCCGGCAGCTCGCTCCTCATGGACGTGGGCGGCGAAGCTCCTGCGAAGCTCACCACCGGCGACTTCACCGCGACCGGAGGCACCATCGAAATCTCCGCCGACAACGGTTCCATTACCCCCGGCACCCTGGAACTGGTGCGCTACGGCGGCACCCTCACGGGTACCCCCGCGGTCAACATCCCGGTGGAACTCAGCGCCAGCCGCATGGCCCCGGTGATCGATTACGGTACTGGCAGCAACAGCGCCATCACCCTCAGCTCCACGGCCCTGCCGCTCGATCTGATCTGGCACGGCACCAACGGCGGTATTTGGGACAACAACACCACCTCGAACTTCAACGGCGGCGCCGAGAACTTCTTTCCGCTGGACTCCGTCACCTTCGGCGACACCGGCTTGAACCCGGCGATCCTGCTCAACTCCACCGTCACTCCGGCCGACGTGGTATTCAACCACGGCGACACGGTTCCTACCTACACCTTGTCCGGCACCGGCAGCATCGGCGGCCCGACGAAGCTCACCAAGAGCGGCACCGGCACCACCATCCTCGCCACCGATAACACCTACACGGGGACGACCGACATCCTCGGGGGCACCTTGCAGGTGGGCAACGGCGGCCTCACCGGCAGCCTCGGCACCGGCGCGGTGCTGGTGGACTTCGGTGCTACCCTTGGCTTCGCCCGCGACGGCCTGGCCGTGGTTGGCAACGCGATCTCGGGCTCGGGCAACATTGTCGTGAGCGGCCCCGGCACGGTGGCCTTCACGGCCAATAACAACGACTTCATCGGCACCGCCAGCGTCACGGGCGGCACTCTTCAGCTCGGCGACGGCGGGGCGGACGGCTCGCTCGGCTCGGCACCGGTTGACCTCGCGGCTGGCGCGACCTTCGCCATCCGGCGCACCGGCACCCCGACCATCGCCAACAGCTTGTCCGGCGAGGGGGCACTCGCCGTCATCGGCGGCAGCCCCATCCTTACCGGCTTCAATACCCACACCGGCGGCGTGATCGTCTCCGAGGGCGGGGTGGTGCGCGCTCCTTCCGATGCGGCATTCGGCGACTGGTCGCTGGATCTCGTCCCGGATGCCATCATCCTCGACCACGGCGGCCTCAAGAACCAGGACTCCGTCACCGTGACCGACTTCAACCGCGGCGTCACGATCAATGGCGAAGCCTACTTCACCGCCGGATGGGCGAAGTCCCTCACCCTTTCGGGACCCATCACCGGTAGCGGCAACGTCTTCATCAACTACGACTCCGGCACCGTCGTCTTCGACAGCCCGACCAGCGATTGGAACGGCATCCTGACACTGGGTGCCGACAAGCCCGGCTTCACCGGAACCACCGGCGGCAACCTGCAAATCGCCGCCATCAGCAATGGCGGCATCGCCGGCCCGCTGGGTACGGCATCAGCCGATCCGGCCAATCTCGTCTTCAACGGCGGCCGCCTGACCTACACCGGCACCAGCGCCTCGACGGACCGCGGCTTCACCCTGCAGGGCGGAGGATCCATCAACGTCTTCGACACGCTCGCCATGAGCGGCCAAATCACCGGCCCCGGAGCGCTCACCAAGGTGGGAGACGGCACCCTGATCCTCGGCGGCGACAGCGACTTCGCGGGCAACGTGGTCGTCGATGACGGCGTGCTTTCCCTCACTCATGCCAACGCGCTGGGAGCCCAGGCAAAGACCCTCGTGATCGCCGGCGACGCGGGGGCCAACCGCATTCCGGAGGTGCAACTCAGCGGCGGCATCTCGCTCGCGGTGGCCGATCTCGACATCTCCGGTGCCGGCGTGGCCAACCTCGCGGGAGCCCTCCACAGCGTCTCCGGCGACAATACGCTGACGGTCGCCAACGACGTGGCGCTGAGAACCGGCAACGGCAACACCACGCTCTATTCCTCGTCCGGCACCTTCACGCTGAACACCCCGCTCGTGACGAGCACCAGCACCAACCGCACGCTGAACCTCGACGGTGCCGGCAACGGCGTCATCAACGGCGCGATCGCCAACGGCACCACCGTCAGCATGCCCGTCGTCAAGAACGGCACCGGCACCTGGACGCTCAACGGCAGCCATACCTACAGCGGCAGCACCACCGTCAACGGAGGCATCCTTTCCTTGGGACAAGCCGCGCTCCACGACGAAGCCGCTGTCATCGTTGGTGAAAGCGGCGTGCTGGACCTGAACTTCGAAGGCATCGACCAGGTGGGCTCCCTCGTCATCAACGGGATCACCAAATCCGACGGGGTGTACAACGCGACCACCGATGCCGGCTTCATCACCGGCACCGGCAGCATCCGCGTGGGTTCCGATGGTTCGGGCTACGAAGCCTGGGCCGCAGGCTACCCCTTCACCGCGGGCGAGAATGACGGCGACAATGACGATCCCGACGGCGACGGCATCGGCAACCTGCTCGAGTACGTGCTCGGCGGGGTACCGGTCGGAGCCGGCGCGAACGATACTTCCATCCTGCCGGTCCACGGCCTGACCGCCACCGACATGGTATTCACGTTCCGCCGCAGCGATGCCTCGGAAAGCGATGTCGATCTGAAGGTCCAGTGGTCGGATACGCTCGGGATCTGGAACGACTTCGCCACCATCGGCGCGGACGACAACCTGCCCGCCGTGGACGTCACGGAGGACTCGCCGGCCGCGGCGCTCGATACCGTGACGGTGACTATTCCCCGCAGCACGGTGACGGGAGGCAAGCTCTTCGTCCGCCTGCAAGGCGTCAGGTAATCCTTTCTTGGGCGGGTCGAGGGCCGGGATCCACATCAGGGGGACCCGGCCCTCACGTCGGAATCACATCACTCTCTGACAACAAAGGCGCGGAGCGATCCGGGCCTTTTTCGTCTTTTGTGCGCCGCAGCCTGCCGGTCCGATTGCGGCGAGCGACTGGCCCGCGGTGCCCGGGTGCTTGACGGAGCCTGACGATCAGGATCTGCATATTTACCCTTGATGTATCATGGGGGCCTGTTTCAGGATTGAAAACCATCGTCTGCCGAGGCCACCGGCAAAACTCACGATCCCATGACTCCGATCAATCATAGCCCCATCCCGCTGGCTCCCGAAAAACGATCCGCGTCCCTGGCGCTCTATCTCACCGCAGGCCTCGGCGCAGGCTGCATTGCCGGTCAGGCGGATGCAGCCACGGTGGTCACCCTCTTCGGTCCCGGTGCTCAGGATCCCTCGTCCACTCCGCCCACTCCAGCGGGATTCACCGTGGGCTCGGCCTTTTACCCCGGGTATTATCATGCGGTGGATTCAGCGGAAATCGTTGCCGCGTTTGGTGATCTAGGCTCCATCGACGGCTATTTCACCGCTGGCCCGGACTTCGAGAGCATCTCGAACTGGGGCTACGCAAGCTATTCCTACGGTGGGAGCGCGATCAATGGAGCCACCTTCGGTTCCGACCAAAATTACGCCAATATTTCATTCAACGGCGCGGACGGTTCTTATGAGGGGGTGGCGCAGTTTTATTTCGACGGAGCCGGAGGCGGCTATCTGGTGGCCCTCGCCCGGAATGACGACAACAGCCCTCTCAGCATCTCGGCGGGGAAAACCGCGATCGACACGGTGCCGGAACCTTCCGCTATGGCCTTGCTGGCGCTGGGTGCGGGCGGGCTGATCGCGCGACGCCGGCGGGGCGCCGCCTGAGCGTGCGGGAAGAACGGGATCTGATTGTCTCCGCGCTAGCTTCCGATGTCGGGGAAAAAGCGGTTGCTTCTGATCGGCTGGGACTCGGCCGATTGGAAGCTCATGCATCCCCTGCTGGACGCCGGCCAACTGCCGGGGGTACAGCACCTGGTGGAGGGCGGCGTTTCCGGGAACCTCACTACCCTGGAGCCCCAGCTTTCGCCGATGCTGTGGACGTCGATCGCCACCGGCAAGATGGCCTATCACCACGGGGTCCACGGCTTCACGGAGGTCGATCCCGTCAGCGGCCGGATCGTCCCGGTATCCGCCGCCACCCGCCGCTGCAAGACGATATGGGAGATGCTCGATGAAAGAGGGCTAAGGAGTCACGTGATCGGATGGTTCGCCACCCAGGGCGAGCGCGACCTGAAGGGCAAAGTGGTCTCGAACCTCTACCCTCATCCCCACGGTTGCCAGTCGGGCCAATCACCCGCCGATTGGCCCCCTCCTCCTTCCGGGACCTACTGGCCGGACGAGCTGGGCGCAGAGCTGAACCACCTGCGGGTGAGCCCGCGGGAGATCACCGGAGACATCATCCGTGCCTTTGTACCGGACGCCGCACAGGTGGACCAGAAATCGGACCGGCGTCTCCATCTCCTCGCGGGGAAGCTGGCCGAAGCCTACTCGGTGCAATCCGCCGCCACTTACCTGATGGAGACGGACCCGGAATGGGACTTCATGGCGGTTTACTTCCGGGCGCTGGACGAGATCAGCCACTTGTTCATGCCCTATCACCCCCCGCGGATGGAGGGCATTCCGGAGGCGGATTTCGCCATGTACAAGAACGTGGTGGCGGCGACTTACCGCGCCCACGACATGATGCTCCAGCGCCTCATCCACCTGGCGGGCCCGGAGACCGCAATCATGCTGGTCTCCGACCATGGTTTTCACAGCGATCACCTGCGCCCGAAGTTCACCCCGCGCGTCCCTGCGGGAATCACGGTTTGGCATCGTGCCCAAGGGGTATTCGCCGCCCACGGCCCCGGCTTCAAGCAGGACGAATTGGTTCACGGCGCGCGGCTCCTGGATCTGGCACCCACGATCCTCCATTATTTCGACCTCCCCCCCGGCGAGGACATGGAAGGCCGCGTGCTCGCGGAGGCCTTTGCCGAGCGCCGCCCCGTGCAGACGATTCCCACCTGGGAGCATCCCGGCGGAGTCGGCAAGCGGCGGGGAACGCTGTCATCCGAGGAGAGCCGGGCATTGCTGGAGCAGTTCGTGGCGCTCGGATACATTGAGGAAGTTTCACCCGACCCCGGAACCGCGGCGGCTGAAACACGCCGTGAGAACCGCTGGAATCTCGCGCGTGCCTGGCTTTACGCGGGGAAGGAGGAGATGGCCCTACCTCTCTTGGAAGAGTGTCACGCCGAGTGCCCCGATCGGCCCGATTACAGCCAGCTTCTGGCCAGAACCCAGCTTCATCTGGGGCTGATCGATGAAGCGGAGCGGACCCTCGCGGTATGTCTCGGGAGCTTCGGTCAAAGCGAGTCCGCCCACCTCCTCATGGGAGCCATCGAGACCGAAAGGGGCAATCATGACAAAGCTCTCGGACATCTCGCGACCATCGCCGCAAAGGAGCCGGACAACGTCCGCATGCTGCAAAGCCTCTCGGACGCCTATCTCGCCCTCCGCCATTGGGACCGGGCTCGCGACGCCGCCCGGAAATTGCTCGCGGTGGATACAGGCAGCGCTCACGCCCATCTCGTTCTCGCCCGCTGTGCCCTGCACCGGGGCGAATGCGGCGAGGCGGCGGACGAAGCGATCGCCGCCATCGGTCTCCAGTACGGGAATCCGCGGGGCCACTTGCTGCTGGGGGTGGCTCTCGCCCGACTCGGTGACTGGCCGGCAGCGGAAGCCGCCCTCACGAAACATCTCCGGCTTGCCTCCGGAAGTGCCGTGGGAAACCGGATGCTCGCCCGGGTTCTCCGGGCCTTGGGGAAAATCGAGGCGGCGGCGGAGTGCTCGCTTCTTGCGCGGGTTCTCCAATCGGAGTACGCGGCGCGGCGGGCGGAGCGCTTGGCTTCCCTCCGCAGGGACATCGCCCGTCGTGAGGCCGGCCGCGGCGAATCACCGGGCGCGGCGCGTGCTGGTAGTGCCGCGATGCCTCCGGGCGGCTCGCCCCCGGAAGTGGATCTTCCCGAATTTACCGTCGTCTCCGGATTGCCCCGCTCCGGGACCTCGCTAATGATGCAGATCCTCCGCGCGGGAGGAATGGAGGTCATGCACGATGGCCTGCGCGAAGCCGATGATGACAATCCGGAGGGCTACTGGGAATGGGAAGAGATCAAAGCCCTCCGGAAGAATCCCCGCGTCATCGAGCAAGCCGCCGGCAAAGCCGTAAAGGTGATCTCCGCCTTGCTCCCTCACCTGCCGCCCCGGCACCGCTACCGGGTTCTCTTCATGCGGCGCCCTGTTAGCGAAGTGGTGGATTCCCAGTGGAAAATGCTGGAGCACCGGGGATCGCGTCCGAAGGCGGAGAGGACCCATCTCATTGCCACCCAGGAAGCCCACGTCGCGCAGGTCCTTGCCTCCTTGCGTTCCAGCCCCCGCGTAAGGCTGCTGGAGGTGGATTTCCCCGCGCTCGTGAAAAACCCGCTCCCGCAGTTGGCGGAGATCCGCGCGTTCCTGGGAGAGTCGATGCCCGCCGGTCCGGAAGCTCTCGCAGCAGCCGTGAAACCGGAGCTTTACCGCAACCGGGACAAACCGACCTCATGAGGCGGGCAATGGCTCCTGCTTGATCCGCTGGCACGCGTTCACCCGCCGCGAGGCCTTTTCATCAGCGCGACCGGACACCGGGCTTGCACGGGACCCGCTTCGGTGCGACCGAGTCGCGCCCCTCGAAGGGACGTTTGAATGATGGAATCCGGCCGCGGCGTCTCCGAACGCATCCTTCTTCTCTTGCTCGCCTGCGTGCAGTTCACCCACATCATGGATTTCATGGTGATGATGCCGCTCGGGCCGCAGTTGATGCGCGAGCTGGACATTTCCCCCGCTTCGTTCGGCCACATCATTTCCGCGTTCGCCATTACCGCCGGAGTGGTGGGACTGGCGATGGCCCCCTTCGCGGACCGGTTCGACCGCAGGAAGCTGCTGCTCTTCTGTTATGCGGGCTTCGCCCTGGGCACGCTCGCCTGCGGGCTCTCCAGCACGCCGGGCATGCTGATGGCCGCGCGGGCGATGTGCGGCGCCTTCGGCGGGGTCAGCAGCGCCACCCTGATGACCATCGTCGCCGATGTAGTGCCCGCGGAAAGGCGAGCCCGAGGCATGGGAATCATCATGACTGCTTTTTCCGCCGCGGCGGCGCTAGGCGTGCCGCTGGGCCTGAAGCTGGCCCAATCGTGGAAATGGGAGGCTCCCTTCCTCGCCATCGCGGCCATCGCGGCGGTCGTGTGGGTGCTACTGGCCCGGGTCCTGCCGCCGGTGCGGGGCCATTTGGAGCGCGGCGCGGATCACCGGGAAGACTTCCTCACCTTGCTGAAGGACCGCAATGCGTGGAACGGCATCGCGCTGATGATGGTCTGCGTGCTGGGTCACTTCATGGTTATCCCGTATCTTGCGCCCTATCTGGTGGGGAACGTGGGGCTCGCGGAGGAGCATCTCTTCCTTGTTTACCTGGTCGGCGGCGCCGTCACGATCTTCACCGGCCCTTATGTCGGCCGGCTGGCTGACCGGCACGGTCACTTCGCGATGTTTGTCCTGTTGATCACATGCGCCTGCGCGGTGGTTTACCACCTTTCCACCTCCGGCCCTTTGCCGCTGTGGCACACGCTGCTGAATGGGGCGCTCTTCTTTATTTTCGCCAGCGGCCGTTTCATCCCCGCCCAAGCCGCCATATCGATGGCCGTGCCATCGGGAAGACGCGGCGCCTACATGAGCCTCGTCTCCTGCTCGCGCGATCTCTCCTCGGGAGTGAGCGCCGCGCTCGGAGGCATGATCATCGCCAAGGGTGCCGGAGGTGCCATGCTGCATTTCGACCGGCTGGGTTTGCTCGCCATAGCGATCAGCATCGGCAGCATCTGGGTCTTCCGCCAGGTCCGGGTGGCGGAGTGAAGCGGCCACACATCGGTCCCCCCGCGAGCGGTGGTTTTTAATTTCTTGGTAAGGTCGCGGGCTCCTGATACTCGGGCCATCCATATGACACCCCCTGCCTTCGCAGCCGCCTTTTCGATCCTGATATCCGCCGCGGCTTCGGCCTCGACGATGGTTTTGAGCAATACGAGCAATGCCTCTTCCGGCGCAGCCGCCTTGTCCGCCAATAGCACCATGATCATGATCCCGGGGCCGGGGGGCTTCCCGATGCCGATGATGTTCTCGAACGGGAGCGTCGTGGCGAATTCCTTCACCACCTCCAATAGTCCCCTGCCGTTGGAGTCCGTGACGCTGCTTCTGGGCACCTCGACCGGAGTGGGCAGTTTCACCGTCTCACTCTCCAGCGATAATGGTGGCGCTCCCGCCGCGACCTTGGCCCTCCTCACGGGTAACAGCATGCCTTCCAATGCCGGGGAATATTCTTACTCCGCCGAAGCCGGGGGATTGGTGCTCGCCGCCAACACCACCTACTGGTTGCGCGTGGAGCTGGCCAACCCCGCCCTCAACACCAGCTCCACGGTGGCGTGGAGCGAAACAACGGACCTTTCGGAATCCGGTCCCGACGGTTGGACCATGGGCACGAAACTCACCCAGCCCGTCACGAATGGCATGGCGGGCGGATGGAGTTCCGACCCCACGCGGGCGATGATGTTCACGCTCAACGCTGTTCCCGAGCCTGCCTCCGCGGCCCTGGCTCTTCTCTCCGGCGGCCTGCTCTTCCGTCGTCGCAGGGCGATGGCGGTGTAACCCGTCAAAGCTGCGCCCCTAGCGAGGGGGCGGTGATCCGCATTTCCGCTGATCACCGCAAAAGAAGTCCCTCCCTTCAAGCCGGACGCCGCGTTACATCCCTCTCCGACAGCGGAGCACCGCCAGCAAGACCTGCGACGGAGGGTTCCGGAACGGCTTGGGAGACGCCGGGGAAAGGAACCCGTTCACCACGAATGGCTCGTCCTCCGAATCCACGAAAGAGAGCCGGAGTCAATCCGAGTTCCAAGCCGGGCTGAGGATGTCGGAGGGAGCCGCATCCGTAGCCCAGCAGCCCTTGCCGCCGAAAAGCCGGAAAAGCTCACGTATCTCCATCTTCAGGCCTCGTCCGAGAGCGCGTAGATTCAAGGTAGGCCCGGTGGGATTCGAACCCACGACCAAGGGATTATGAGTCCCCTGCTCTAACCGCTGAGCTACAGGCCCTTTTGGAGAGCGACACTCGAAAAGGGACCGCGGAGATCCGTTGCCCGCTTCGCGCCGTCGGCTGACGGGGTCTTGTATGCCTGCCTGAAAGCGTGCGGCAAGGAATGAAACCCCGCCGGTATGGAAAAACGTCCTCCCTTTCGAGGGGTGCCCTGCCATCAGGGGGAGAGCGGGCGGCATCCCCTACGAACAGCGCGAGGCAGCGCCGGGCAGAGTGGCGGCCGCTCTGACCTGCCCTCCCGAAGATCCCGCACAAAAAATCCGTGCCTGAGCCGGACGAATCGCTTCAATTGTTCGCAAGCGGAGCCAATCCGGCCACGTCTTTCCTGTGCGTCAAAATGTCCAGTCCTGTTCAAATCCTACACGCCGACCGCATTCCGTCCACCGGGTGCCTCGTGATCCCCGGCCGCCTCGGCTTTCAGGAACTCGCTCACCTCGAAAGGCTTTTCTCGGGGCGGAAGATCACCTGGTTAATCGAAGAGAGCTCGAGACTTGATGCCGCGACTCGGGCTCATTTGGAAAAATCGGGTTCCGGCGCGGCGTTTTCCGAGGACGAGTCAGCCCCGGCGGCAGCGGGCGAGCACCTGAAACCCCAGTTGTCGGGCGGCGGTGTCCTTATTTTCGTTCCCGGCCGCGCCGTGACCCGCGCCGCCATCCCCTGCCACATCCCGGGGAAAACGCTGCGCACGCTCTGCTCCTTCGGCCTGCCGGTATTGCCGGTGAATATCGACTACCCGCGCGAAGCCTGCCTCTCGATCGAGAAGCCGGGCTCGATGCCCCACGCCGTCATCGGCATTGCCAAGGAGATTCCGGCAAAGGACGCGAGCCCTGCTCTCTACCGCGAGCGCCTGCACGAGCTGGTGGAGGAGTCTTTTTCCCGCCGCCCGCTGCTGAAGAGCTCTCTGGGGACCGCCCTGCTCCAGGGGCTGAAGAAGCACGGGAAGAACAAGCTCCACGACGGCTCCGACGACTCCAGCATCGGCTACGACCGTATTCTGGGTGCGGCGCTGGTATTCTCGAAGTTCATCCGGGATTCCACGGACAATCCCCGCATCGGCATCATCCTGCCGCCCGGCAAGGCCGGCCTCATCGCCAACCTCGCCGCGGTCTTCGCCGGAAAAACCCCGGTGAATTTCAACTTCACCGCCGGCCATGAGGCGGTCCGCTCGGCCATGCGGCAATCCGGCCTCGACCGCTACATCACCGCCGACCCCTTCGTCCGCAAGCTGGCCTCCTTCCCGTGGCCGCCGAATCGCGATCTCATTTTCATCGAGCGCACCCTGCCATCCTTGAAGAAGAAGATCATCGCCTGGACCGTGCTGGGCAAACTGCTACCGGTCTCCGCGATCGCGACGCTCTTCGGCATCGGCAGGAAGAAGAACGATGACGAGGCGATCCTTCTCTTCACTTCCGGCTCTTCCGGAGAGCCGAAGGGCGTGCCGCTCTCCCACCGGAACGTGCTCGGGAATGTCTGCCAATTCGGCACCCGCCTGGATCTCACGCCGGGAGCCGCCATACTCGGTTGCCTGCCGCTTTTCCACTCCTTCGGCTGCACGGTCACGCTCTGGTTTCCCATCATCGAGGGTATCGACCTGGTCACCTACCCGAATCCGCTCGAAACCAAGCGGCTCGCCGAACTCATCGCCCAGCGCGGGGTGAACGTGTTGCTGGCCACTCCGACTTTCCTCCGCGGCTACATGAAGCGTGTGGAGCCGGAGCAATTGAAATCCCTGCAACTCGTGGTCACCGGGGCCGAAAAGCTGCCCGTCAATCTCGCCGAGTCCTTCCAGGAGCGCTTCGGCATCGCACCGCAGGAGGGCTACGGCCTCACCGAAACCTCCCCGGCCACGAATGTGAATCTCCCCGATCCCGCTCCGGTCGCGGACGCCGCAGTCATTCCTTCTTCGCGGCTGGGATCGGTAGGCCACCTCCTGCCCGGCATCGCCTTCCGCATGACGGATCCGGCCACCGAGAAACCGCTTACGGGGGACAAACCGGGCGTCATCTGGCTGAAGGGCGCTAACATTTTCCCGGGCTACCTGAACAACGCCAAGAAGTCCGCCGAAGTTCTCACCCAAGACGGCTGGTTCCGCACCGGTGACGTCGGCCGCATCGACGACGACGGCTTCCTCTACATCGAAGGCCGCATCTCCCGCTTCTCGAAGATCGCCGGGGAAATGGTCCCGCACGAGACCGTGGAGGCCGCGGTAAACAAGGCTCTGGGCTTGGACTCCGAGGCCGAACGGAAAATCGCCATCGTGGGCATTCCCGATGCACAAAAGGGTGAGGCGATCATCCTCCTCTCCACCATCGCCGGACCGGCCCTGGAGCAGGAATGTATCGACCTGCGCTACAAGCTCATGGACGCCGGTTTCCCCTCCCTCTGGTGCCCGAAGGCAATCGTCCCCGTGCAGGAGATCCCCGTGCTCGCCTCGGGCAAGCTGGACCTGAAAGGCTGCGAGGAACTGGCGCACGGGTAAAGGCTCCCGGAGCCCACCCGCGATCTTCAGCGGCGCGTGATCTCGCGCGCCGCCAGCTTGCCCCCGAGCGTCACGACGAACCACTCGCTCGGCCTCTTGCCGAAACTGACGACGTAGAACCAAAGCGATACCCGCTCGCCCAGGCTCTCGTGCATGTCTTTGGCATCCCCGGGGTATTGGAGCAC
>CAMPGU010000082.1 GCA_946885645.1 uncultured Haloferula sp. | reverse complement strand
CCAGATATATTTCTGAAGAAGTTTTTGAAAAGGAAAATCAAAGAGTTACGATTCCTCTGGTCAGAATGTGAACCAAGAGCGTGAACCGAAACTCGGGAGAAACGTTCTGGATGGGCGTGATGGGGGCTGCTAGCACGGCACCGATGAAAGCGATCCTCCCTGTTCTGGCGCTGGTGTTTTGTTCGTGCACAACCTCACACGTAATGCTCGGGCAAGCGCGCCCTGCCACCGATCCGGCCGGGGTGAGGATTTACAGCACGCCACCGGCAAAATACGAGGAGATCGCTATCGTGAACGCGGACAACGTCGGCAAGGCGTCCATCACCGAGCAAGGGCGGATCAACGACTCCTTGGAGAGGTTGAGAGAGCGGAGTGCCGAGCTTGGGGCAAACGGCGTGATTCTCAAGGGCATGAATGACGGCCCGAACACGATGATGGTCGGAAGTGGAGCTAATGGCTTCTTCACGGCCACTTCCCTTCCCTCCACCGTGCGCAAGGTCTCTGGCGTGGCTATTTGGGTGCCTTAAGATCTGCTGCCATGCTGCGAGAAATCTTATCAGGCGGGATGAAGCTGGCCGTTGGACTCGTCGTTTCCGCGGCCGTTCTTGCTGTGCCGATCTGGCTCTATAATGAACGGGAAGACGAGAAACATCGGACGGCCCAGGCTAAGGCGGAAGCTAGATCAGTAGAGTTGCAGCGGATCAAGCATTGGCCCGACTTCGCCTTGGATGGATACATCTTCAGGCTCTCCACGCGGTGGGAGCGTGGAAATTACGATGGGGACGGCAAGATCGCGTACCTTGCACGGATCGTAGGGAAAGAGCCTTTGAGCGAGGCTACTTACGGCTTCAGTATTTTGGACGCTGACGGCATGATGGTCTGGTGCGGAATCTTCGAGGGGGAGGATTTTCTAATCCGCGATCAGACCAATCCGAACGAAGGATGGTTCAACGAGGGAAAGGACGCCATAGGCCTGAGCGAGTATTCGTCGGCTGCTCGCTTTCGGGTGATCTCCTCTACGTTGCCAACCGGTCCACGTAGAGAGGCGGCCAACATGCCTTTGGAGTGAGTGCAAAATTCAGCCTGCTCGACAAAGTGCGCGTCACCGATGGCTTGCACAAGGGACTAGAGGACTTCGTCATCGGCGACCGGGAGACCGTCGACTGGCCGACCCGATTTCTAAAGGGGTGCCGGTTGCCAACTCGTCGAACCCGGCCCATCTTTT
Organism: uncultured Haloferula sp.; assembly: GCA_946885645.1. The sequence continues at coordinate 13,127 of CAMPGU010000082.1, read as the reverse complement.
CCTCTTTTGATAGGCCGCGCTGTGCCAAGCAGCTCATGGAATTGAAGATTCGCGTCGCAACCGCTCACTTGGGGTTGTCGGAGATTGGATCCCCCACCGCCACCGCCACCGCATCCCGGTCGGGGCGGATTTCTTCCCCTTGGCGTTTTGCCCACACCTGGGTGAATTCCGCTCCGAAGAGCAGGATGATCGACGAGTAATAGACCCATAGCAGGACCAATGCGAGGGAGCCCGCCGTACCGTAGCTCGATGCCGTCGCTTCGCGTCCGAGATACCAGGCGATGGCGGACTTACCGGCGACGAATAACGCCGCGGTGAAGATCGCGCCTATCCACACGTGTTCCCAGCGCACCTGGACGTCGGGCAGCACCTTGAAGATGGCGGCGAAGAGCAGCACCACGACCGCGAAGGAGGCGAGCTCGCTCGCCACCGCCCACATCTCCGGCGGGAGATCGGCCATCTCTCCCACCCACTTGCCCATCGCCTGCAGGACCGCGCTCAGAACCATCGAGATGAGGAGCAGGAAGCCGGTGCCGAGCACCATCAGGAAGGACAGGAAGCGGTCTTTGAGAATGCCGGCGACGCCCCTCCCCGGCTTCTGTTTCACACCCCACACGGTGTTAAGGGCATCCTGAAGCTGTCCGAAGAGCCCGCTCGCCCCCACGAACAGCATCGCGAAGCCGCCGATGGAAACCCAGACATTTGCCTCCGGCTTGCGGGCCTGCGCCACCATCTCCTGAACGGCAAAGGCCCCGCTGGCCCCCAGGCTGCTTTTCAATTGATCGCTCAACTCGCCGCGGACCGCCTCTTCCCCGAGAAACGCCCCCGCGACCGCCACGCAAATGACCAGCAGAGGCGCCAACGAGAAAACCGAATAGTAGGCGAGCGCCGCGCTGAGGCGTAGCACGTTATCCTCGACGAACTCGGTCACCGTCCGTTTGAGCGTCTTCCAGTAAGACTGCATCCGTGAAAATAAGCACGCTCCCCGGAAACTTCTAATCCGATCGGGTTCTCCGGCCATGGGCGAACCGGACATCCGCCCCTTCATCGCTGTGCATCGGTATCATCGAGCTTGAAAACGACGACCCGGCGATCCTCGCTTCTCACCTCTTCGGGCGCGTCGGCGGGGTGCCGTGCTTCGGACTCGCCGTATCCTACGGGGATCACTTGTTCGGCCGGGACACCATTGCGCACGATTTCGCGGGCGATCGTTTCCGCGCGCTGCTGCGAAAGGATCTGGTTTTCCTCGAAAGATCCCTCCGCGGAAGCATGGCCTTCGATAATGAACCGCTCCCCCGCCAAATCAGGGTCCTTCATGGCCTCGGCAAGAGCCTCGACCATCCCGTAGGCATGGGTGTCCGCGAAACGGGTGGAGCCGGGGCGGAAGAGGATGTCACCGCTGCTGATCATGCTCTCCTTGCTGACCGGATAGGAAATGATCCACGCATCCGCATCGCGATACTCCACGGGCAGCGCCATCAGCGGTTCCCGCACCGCGGCGAGCGCCCCTGCGGCTTCCGCGGCCGCTTGGAGCTCCAAGCTCCCCAGCGAAGCATGGGCGAGCAGCACCGCCGGGATCGAGGTTTTCGAGTGGAAGCTCACGTAGCGCCGGCCGGAATGAAAGAAGCGCCGCGGCTCCTCCAGCGGGATGAGGGCAGGGGTGCCGTCCTCCCGGCGATCACGGAAGAAGGCCGGGGCTTCGCGTCCTGCAGGGGGCCGCCCCATCAGCCGGTCCCGCAGGTAATCCTTCACCTCCATCCGCATCCGCCGGGGCACCTCCGCGGCAGCCTTGTCCGCGGCGTCGGCCATCGCGTCATCCCGCTCCTCCTCGGCACGGGAGACCGTCCCCTCCGCCCCCAGCACTCGCTGAAGGATGCCGCGGGCCTCTTCAGGGCGCCGGATCTGAAGCTTGCTCTGCCGGACGGAGGCCTCGGCGTCGGTCATCGCCTCGCGCACCGCCGTCTCGCTTTCAAAATCGGAGGGTTCCTCGGGAACCGGCGGCTCGGGCTCCGCGTCCCGGGCCCGGGCGGCGGATGAAGTCGTGCGCGAGTCAGGGTTGGCTTTGCGGTCATCGGCGTCGTTCACCGTTCCCGCCTTGGGGCTCGCCTTGTGGGAATGATCGGTCGTCCGCCGCGCCTCCGGCGACGCTTTCCTCGGGTTTGCATCGTCAACCTTGCGGGAATCCGCACCGGATGCCTCCCGCTCGTCTTCCACCGGCGCGGACTCCGGATTGGCCTTGCCGCTGTCATCCTCCACACGGCTGCTGTCTCCGGATTCCTCCTGCGACCGCTCGTTCGCCCTCCGGTCGTCATCGACCACAGGCCGCGAGTCCTTGCCGGATGCCTTGGATGTATCTTCCACGGGCGTCGAATCCCCACCCGCCTTGGCGGGAGACTGGTCCTTCAGGGGCTTCGACTCCGGATTTGCGGGATCCGCGGGATCGGCTGCAGCAAAGATCAGCGAAGTGGCGGCCGAGATACAGATGCAGGACACCAGAGTCCCCGAGCGGGTGACGGTCCGCAGGCAGTGGAAAGGGTTCGCTTTCATGCCTTTTCAGCTCGCTCGCAGCGTGCCGGTCGCCCTCGGACGTAACTCCTTGAATATGACACCCCGTTGACGCCGGTGAACTCCCTCCCCGTGCATGCCTGCGCGGTGCGGCATGCACTTTGCAGGGCCGCTTCCGGGGCGGCAGAACCGGTTTCGAGCTCACATACGGATCACCCGCGCTTATCCACGGAAATCTTGAAATGGCCGACGGCAGCCTTACCTCTACGGATGCCTCGTTTCGGTGTCGCCGGCTATCCGCCTGCCTTTGAACGCTCGGGATTCCGCCGCGACCGCGTGAAGATCTGCCAGTGGCTGGCATCCCTCGGATTGGATGCGTTCGAGCTACAGATGACCTACGGCCCCCGCACCACGGAAGCGCGGTGCCGGGAGTACCGGAAGGCGGCGGCGGACCATGGGATCAAGCTATCGGTCCACGCGTCCTACTTCATCGTTTTCACCTCGGACGACCCGGTGAAGCTGGGGAATTCGGCGGAGACGCTGAGGCGAACATACGAACTGGCACACTTGCTCGGGGCGGACGTGATCGTGCTGCACCCCGGCCCGCTCTATGGAGCCAGCAAGCCGGAGGCGATCAACACACGTTTTGTCGAAAATCTGGGCGAGGTGCTCGACGGGATCGGCCGGCCGGAGACGGGCCTGTTCATCGAGACCGCGGGGAAGATGGGACAACTCGGATCACTCGATGAGATCCTGGCGATCTCGGACCAGATGCCGGGGGTCTTTCCCTGCGTCGATTTCGGGCACCTCCATGCGCGGACGCTCGGGACACTGGCGACGGAGGAGGCGATCGAAAGTGTCTTCGCCAGACTCGCTTCGCGGGGATATTTCGATCCTTCGCGGCGGATTCATTTCCACTACACCCCGATCCACTACGGACACCGGGGCGAGATCATGCACAAGAAGATCCACGACCGCTACGAGGAGGAAGCGCCCAGGAAAACGGGAAAGGACGCAATCGATCTTCCTAGGGAGGGCTTCTTTCACCCCCGTTTCGAGCCGATCGCGCGGTGCCTGAGGAAGTGGCAGGTGGAGTGCACGGTCATATCCGAGACGAAGGACAGCCAGGAGGAAGGAGCGCTGGCATTGAAGGCTGCCTTTGACGCGAAATGAGCGGGTTCAACCCGTGGAACAGATCCCATGACTGTTTTAATCAATCCGGGACTCCATGGATATTCAAATGGTTATACATATAGTTAACCTGAAATTGCTGGACCGAGTGCGCGGTCTTTCAAGAATGCCGTATCGTTTCCCCATCCCCATGAAGTTCCCCACCGCACTCGCCGCGGCCCTTTCGGCCGCCGCTTTCAGTCCGTCGGCACATGCTGCCGCCTATTCCATTATCGCCACCAACAGCCAGACCGTAGGCAGTACTGCCACCGTTACCGGTAGCGGCAGCAAGTCCAATACGACCACTTGGGAAACCGGAGTCGTGGCGGAGTACATCATCAGCGACGAGTTCGGCCAACAGTACGGGATGCGCGTCAGCATCTCGAACCCGACCGGGACCCTCACGGCGGGCACCGACTCGCTCATGGTGGCCCGCACCGTCGATAGCCAGGGCTTGGTGGATCCGGGAACGCTCTCCGTTTATGTCAACCCCGGGGACACCACCACGACCACGGGCGCGTGGAGCCTGGATCTCAATTTTTCGTTTTACGACGCGGCTTTTGAGAACTCGGTGGCGGTGGACCTTTTGCTGACTTCCCTGGATATCGATGCGGGGCAGAAATACTACACCTCCGACGCGGACTTCGCCGGCAATCTCCTCTACGAAGACACCAATATCAGCAGTGATTCCACCTTCGCCGGATACTCCGGGTTCACCGCCACCGGCAATTCATCCTTCAGCGATGCCGAGCACGCGGTCTCCTCGCAGGGGCTCTCCCAGTCTTCGTTCGATGTGAGGGTAAGCCATAATAACGTGGCGCTCTTCATGTTCGAGTTCCGCGATCCCAGCCAGATCGTGCCGGAGCCCTCGGCGAGCGCTCTGGCGATGCTCGGGGCGGCGGCCTTGCTACGCCGTCGCCGTCGCCCTTGATTTCGGTTGGCGCAATCCAGAACGCCCCTTGGCCGCGGCCGGGGGGCGTTTTGCTATCCGGAGAAAGGCTCGGCCTCTCCCGCGCATCAGTCCGCGCGCCCCGCCTCGTGCAGCCGGGCGATTTCCTTGCCGTCCAGAACGCGGGAATAGAGCAGGAATTCATCGATAGCGCCGCACCAGTTGCGGAAGCTCCACTCCTCGCCGAGGCCCGGTTGATCCGCATGCTCAGAGGGAGCGGGATCGAAGAAATTCCCGAGCGTCGCCCGCCCGAAGCGAAGCGGGATGGAATCCCCGATGACCGAGCGGTGCACCTCCGTACCATCCACATAGTGGATCACCTCCCGCCGCCGGGCATCATAGGTGGTCGCGAGCATCCGCCAGGTCCCGAAATCCCCCGAGGAAAGGACCGGAGGGCTGAAGGCGCGGTGGAAGCTCCAGTCCTGCCTTTCCACCTTCGGCCGCACGCCGAAGTAGAACATCCCCTCGGGCGACATCTGCCAGTGCGCTTCTCCCGGGATGCCCACTTCGCTGAGGAAGAGGCCGTTGTAGCGCCGGGGGAGCCCGTCGGTTTTCACCCAGGAAAGGTAAGTGGCTTGGGGATATTCTCCTAGAATATCGACTCTTACGCGGTCCGCGGGACTGTGGAATGCCAAGGCGGGCTTTCCAGGCCAGCGGCCCCGCGCCCATTCCGCGGCAATTACCGTCCCCGTCCGCGGGGAATTCGGCCCGCTCGCCCGGTTGAGGATCTCCCGCGATCCTTCCTCTTCGGGAAGGAATCTGAAATGCACGAGCACCGTCGGATCGGCCGCGATCCCGCGGCAAACCTGCTCCCAGCGCTCCGCCCGTTGCCGGCTCTCCTCCGCACTGCGGGCTTCGAGCGAGCTCTTCACCGCCATCGGGCGGAAGTCGATGGGACGCGAGGTGCCGGTCTCCGCCAGCGAAAAGGCTTCCCCCTCCAGTATCCGGCGGGCTTTTCCCCCGCTCTTGGCATCCACCAGCTCGATCTCCCCGCGCGTCACCTGCAGCCGGGACGTTTTTTCCCCACTGACCTCGGCACCGAAGCTGGTCCCGAAATCGGTGATCGTGCCATCCGGCAACACCAGCACGAACCCCTTCGCGCTATCCGGCACGTCCACCTGGACCTTGCCTTCCATCATCGCCAAGCGCATGTCGCTTTCGGGGATGAATCGCGCGGGACCTTGGATCGAGACCCGCGCGCCGCTGAAGAAGTCCAGCTCCAGAATCCCCTCCTGGATTGCCACCTCGCGCCCCGCCCCGAGGGATCTGCCGGGCAGGATCCGGTCGCCGGCAGCGACACCGCTCACCCGCGACAAATAGGCCACCGGCGTACCGCTCTCCACGGCACCCGGCGCGCCTTCGGGAGTTCCGGCCGTTCTGGCGGCAACCGGGGGGGAATGCCCCGCGGACTCTCCGGACCGCGATTCTATCACCCAGGCCAGCACCAAGGCGGCCGCCGCGGCCCATCCGGAAATCGCGGGCAAATGACGCCGCCACGGGCGCGGGCGCGACCCCGCGGGGGGAAAGGCCAGGGATTCGCCGCGGGAACTCGCAGCCCAGCTCTCCAGCGCGCCTTCCAAGCCCGCCCTTTCCCAGAAAAGCTGCCTCGCCCGTGCGGACGAAGTAAGGAGCTGATCGAGATCTTGCCGCGCCACGGCGTCCAGGGATCCGTCGAAATAGGCGTCGAAAAGCCGGTTGAGATGTTCGTCGGGGGAGTTCATGGGGTATCGCCGGCTTCCAGCATCTTGCGCTCGATGCATTGGCGCAGCAGCGCCCTCGCGCGGGAGAGTGTGACATAGACGGCCTCCGCCGACCATCCAATGATGCGGGCTATTTCCGTCGGCTTGTGATCGCCGATGTAGCGGAGTTCCACCGAACGCCTCATCGCGGGAGGCAGGGCATTGATACAGCCTTCCAAAACCTGGGCCCTGGGATCCGGTGCGGGGATCTCCTCCGATGCCGCCAGCGCTTCGATGGCTTCCTCGGAAAGAAACAGCAGGCTCCCCTTCTCCCGCCGGCAGGCCTCCAGCACCTTCAGGCGGGCCACCGCGCACGCCCAGCGGGGGAAATTCGTCCCGGGCACGAAATCGCCGGCTTTTTTCGCCACGGTCAGAAAGGTCTCCTGCAGCACGTCGTCCGCCAGGTGGAAATCCCGCACAAGCGCCCGGATGAATCCGCGGATGACATCGATATGCGCGAGAAATAGCCCCTGCACGCCGAGCGCGGCGGAGCTGGAGCTTTCATCGGGATGGTCTCGCACGTGGACGATGATCGGGCGGGACGGGAACCTTAGCAACCGGAGCGCAAATTTTCTGAAAATATTCCGCTAAGGTCCGGCGGAATCGCCGCATCGAAGGGGAGCAGGGACGAGTTCCCCGCCAAAAAACACCAACCCTCCTTATCCGATGATGCGATTCCTCCTGACCCCGTCCCTCCTCCTTGCCGGTGTGGTCTCCGCGCAAGCAGCGTTCACTTACGTCGATGCTTCCTCCGGACTCGGAAACACCACCTTGGCCAACGGGAGCGCCTTTTCTCCGCCCCTGAACGGCACCAACGGCGTGGACAATAACTGGGAGCAGCGAACGACCTTCGGGTCCGGCGGCAACATCTTCGAATCAGGCGGCGAAACCGCCGGCGAGGATGCTCCCGAGCTCCGGACGACGATCAGCGGCCTCACGGCGGGCACGCAGTACACGATCTACGTGCACTTCTGGGACCCGACAAGCACCACGGAGGACTGGAACGTGCGCGCCGGACTCACCTCCAATGCCGGTGCCAACACCCTTTACTCCGCTGCCGATGCCACCCTGGAACTCGGGGGCTCGACCGCCGCGGTACTCGCTAGCACCCTGACTTTTTCAACCGGACCCACTCTCTTCGCCGAAAGCGGACGGGCTCTTCTAGCCGGATTGATCGGCACCGCCACCGCCGATTCCAACGGCCAGATCTTTGTCTTTGTCGATGATCTGCCGACCGTCGCGACCGTCAACCAGCGCACTTGGTACGACGGCGTCTCCTACGAGGCCGTTCCCGAGCCCGGCAGCGTGATGCTCTCGCTCCTGGCTTCCCTCGGCCTCCTCCGCCGCCGCCGCTGAGCTGCGCCCCCCCCGGTGATTTCCGAGCTCCTCCGATCCATTTTCGGGGGAGCTCATCAACCGTCTGAAAAAAACCGATTCCCAAGATCGATGAAACCTATCCTCCGACTTTTCCTGGGAGGCCTCTGCCTCGCGTTCCCCCGAATTCTGCCTGCCGATATTACCTACGTGGAGGCGGTATCCGGCCCGGGGGGCAATACCACATTGGCGGACGGCAGCACCTTCACCCCGCCGCTGAACGGCACCACGGGCGCGGATAACAATTGGGAACAGCGCACCGTCTTCGGCTCCGGCGGTAGCATTTTCGAATCCGGGGGGGAAAACGTGGCGGAAAACGCTCCCGAGCTGAGAACGAAGATCACCGGCTTGCTCCCCGGAGTGGACTACTCCGTCCGCGTCTATTTCTGGGATCCGGGCAGCACCGTCGAGGACTGGAACATCCGGGCCGGCTTCACGTCAAATCCCGGGGCCAACACGCTCTTCACCGCCGCGGATGCCACGGGCGAACTCGGTGCCACCGCCGCGGTCGCCGCCAGCACGCTGGTTCACGCCGCCGCTCCCACCGTTTTTACCGAGAGCAGCCGCGTGCTGCTTGCCGCGCCGGTGGGGGTGGCCACTGCGGATGCCAACGGCGAAATCGCCGTCTTCATCGACGATCTTCCGGCACCCACCAACGTCAACGTGCGGACCTGGTACGACGGCGTGGGAGTCGAACGATCGGACACCGACGGCGACGGCTTGCCGGATGCTTGGGAGATCGCCAACGGCACCGACCCTGCCGTCGATGACGACGCGGAAGATCCCGATGGGGATGATCTGACCAATCTGCAGGAGTTCCAGAACAACGGCCATCCCTTCATCGACGACACGGACGGCGACGGTGTGAAAGACGGGGTGGAGTTTGCCGACGGCACCCTGGTCAACGGGACCGATACCGATGGGGACTTTTACTCCGACGGTGTTGAAAAAAACCGGCTTACCAATCCCCTTGACGCCGGCGATTTCCCGTCTCCCGAAGGAGGGCTGAAGGTGGATTTCAGCTCCACCAATGAAATCGGCCAAGCGGGCGTTTTCCACCACTCCGACTGGTTCACCTACATCGCCACGCACGAACTGATCGGAGTCACCGATCGCACCGAAACTTGGAACGTCCCCGCCTTCGGCGGAGCGGCGGTGGATTTCACCGTGGCCTATCCGGACACCACGGCCAACACGGTGCGCCAGATGATCGGCAGGACCGACCTCCAGACCGCCGCTTACACGGGAGCGGATTCCGAACTGGTGAGGGACTGGATCGGCATCGACCCGCGCGCCGCAAGCGGGGGGAACGGCACGGGTGCCGATACATCGATGACCTTCACCTTCTCAGGTCTGCCCGCCGGGACCTATCGCTACAGGGCCTATCATCACGACGTCGAATTTCAGAGCGGAAGATTCGGTCTGAAGGTCACCGATGCCACCCGCACCGCGGCAGATCTGGGATTCTTCCGCGTGACCCACTCCGGCCAGAATGGCAACCACCTGCCGGAGAACCCGCCTGCCACCGATCCTGCCGAACTCACTTCCACCATCGAGTTGATCTTCGTCTCGAACGGTATCGATCCCGTGGTCATCACCTATACCGGCCGGGAAACCGCAAGCGTGTTCACCAGCTTCGTCGCGGTCAACGGGATCGAGGTCACCGCCGATACCGACAGTGATGGCGATTTCATTCCGGACCCGGCCGACCTCCATGCCGGCCTCGATGACGGAACGCTGGACGATGACTCCGACGGGCTCTCCAACCTCCGTGAATACCATCTCGGCACTGATCCTGCCGTCGCCGATACCGATGGCGACGGCCTGACGGACGCGGCTGAGACCGACTCGGGCACCTTCACCGGCCTGGCCGACAGCGGGACCAGCCCCTTCCTGGCCGATACCGACGGTGACGGAGCCGACGACGGTGCCGAGGCCGCGGCGGGATCGGATCCCTTCGACCCTGCCTCTCTGCCTTCCACGGGGCCGATCCGGGTGATTTCCACCTCCCTGAATCCTGCCACGAACGAATTTACCATCCAGTGGGAATCGGTACCGGGAGCTACCTACGATATCGTCTATTCCGACACCCTCACGGGAAGCCCCGATACTTGGCCGCTTGCTGCCGACGACGTGCCTTCACCGGGCTCCACCGCCTCGCACACCATTAGCCTCGGCAGCCCGCGTCCGTTGAAGCGTTTCTTCGTGGTGATCGGGAACTAACTCCGCACCTGCGCCTCTTTCGCCATCATCATGCCTGTCAAGCTGTCCCGTCTCGCCTTTCTCGCTCTGATCACGCCCCTCTACGGGGACATCGCCTGGCTGGACTTCCAGGTGGGACAAAATAATACCGCGACTCTCCATCGCGCGGTGACCGGCACCACCGAAGTGCCGGTGACTTCGGGAGGAGCGACGTTCACGCTCACCGGGGCGGGAATCGGTTCGCGGGATCGGGCGCTTGAGGATCCCATGCTCTCGGACTTCGTGTTCAGGGATGGTGCGGGCGCAGCGATCTCCCTGGTGATCGAGGGGCTTCCCGCTGGAACTTATGAAGTGGAATCCTACCACTTCGATGGAGACGGGTTCGCGGGCTCGGTGCGGATCGAATCCCGGCAACCGGCGACTTCCGGGAGTATTACGGGGTTGATCGCCAATCACGTTTTTTCGACCAGCCCCGCCGCTTACAGCTTCACCACCGACGGGACTCCCTTTGAACTCGTTTTCACGGAGAACGATTCCAACGACCGCGTCCGCTTGAACGGGCTGCGGCTCCGGGCCTCCGGCACCATCGCGGGGCCTCCGGGCACCTTCGTGGATATCGATGGCTCGAATACCGCCGCCGCCGGGGGAAGTCCCTCCCCCTTCTTCACGGATGACGTCAATGCCGCCGGGTTCACCTCGGGAGCCCTGTGGCGGCGGCGAGCCGGATTCGGTTTCGACGCCGCGGGCCATCGCGAAATCTACGAGAAGGACGCCAACGGTGGCGTGGGGGATGCCGCGACCCTTGCCACCACCCTCACCGGACGCGTGCCGGGAGCGACCTATGGTATTTATGTCGCCTTCCTATCCGTGCCCACGGAGACGTGGCAGGCGAAGGCAGGCTTGTCCGCGGAAACGCTGGAGACCTTCACCCCGGCGACGCCCGCCGGACGTATCATCAACCTGGGTCCCAGCGGGGAGGCCAATTCCAACCGCAACCAGTATCTCGGCTTCATAGGCAATGCCGTGGCCTCTTCCGAGGGCACCCTGCAAATGTTCGCCGACGACGGCGACGGCACGGCGACAAACTGGTCCGCGCGGACCTGGCTCGAAGGCTTCCTCGTGGGAGATCCCGTCGTCACTCCTCCCCTGCCGGGCAATGCGGTCGAGATCGCCCCGGATGGCGCTTGGACGTGGTTCAACGACGAACGATCCATCGTCCACGGGGGCTCCTTGTTCTCGGGCTATGTGAAGAGCGACGGCAACTACGGCATTTCCCGCTACGACCTCAGCAGCGGAGAAAAGTTCCACACGGTCATCAGCACCGCCGGGTCCCGCCAGCAGGACGACCACAACAACCCATCCATCACCGTGCTGCCGGACGGAAGGCTTCTCGCGCTGTATTCCAAGCACATCGGCGGTTCCCAATTCTACCAACGGACCTCGCTCGTCGCGCTCCCTTCCGCGAATGCCGACTGGGGGCCGGAAATCGTGCGTCCCACTCCGGCCGCGAATACCTACGCGAATACCTACCGCCTCGCGGGCGAAGGAAACGCCCTCTACAACTTCCACCGCTGCATCAACTTCAATCCCACCCTGACCATTTCCACCGACAGCGGCGAGACCTGGGGGCCTTCACGCCAATTCATGGGCACCGGCAGCGGCAGCACGCGCCCCTACCCCCGCTATTGCTCCAATGGCACCGACCGCATCGACCTCATCTACACGGATGGTCATCCGCGTGATGTCGAAAATTCCGTCTATCACCTCTATTATCGGGATGGCGGGCTCTACAAGACGGACGGCACGCTCATCGACAACCTGGCGAACATCCCGCTCGATCACGACGCCGGCGAGCGGGGGAACGTGGTCTATCCGTTTTCCAACACCGCCTGGGGTCCCGCTGACGGCCCCGATGACTGGATCCCCACCGGGCGGGGCTGGACCTGGGATGTCCACTACGGGAAGGGCGGATCGCCCGTCTGCGTGTTCCAGGTGCAGAGGGATAACGTAACCGGCAGCGGCTGGAACAACGACCGCATCTACTACTACTACGCGCGCTGGACGGGCACGGAATGGCAGCGCCGCTTCATCGCCCATGCCGGACGGCCGCTTTATTCCGCCGAGGACGACTACGGCGGCGGCATGTGCCTCGACCCGGAGGACCCGCGTATCGTTTACATCTCCACCAATGCCGCGAATCCCTTCGCGCTCGGTGACATCGCCGATGTCCCTCTTGGCTCCAACGAACGCTACGAAATCTTCCGGGGCTTCACCGCGGACGGGGGCCTGACCTTCACCTGGACACCGGTCACGGAGAACTCCACAGCCGATAACCTGAGACCGGTCGCGCCTCCGGCCCACGGCCGCTCCGAACTCCTCGTGTGGTTTCACGGCACCTACACGAGCTATACCAGTTATTCGGCCTCGGTCCTCGCACGCATCGGCACCCCATCGGTCTCGTTCGAAACGTGGTCCGAGAGCTTCGGCGTGCCGGCGACAAGCCCTGCGGATTCCGATCAGGATGGGACGGACAATCTCCTGGAATACGCGCTCGGCGGCGATCCGGGGGACGCGGGAAGCCATCCGCTGCCCGTATGGGAAGAGGGGGCATTCTCTTTTCCCTTTCCCGCAGGCCGGTCCGGCATCGAGTGGGAGGTTCAGGAATCGCAGGATCTTTCGGAATGGATCACCGTGGCTACCCTGCGGACCGGTGTGATGCCGGACGAAGTCGCACAAGGATTCACTCTGGAGACCACGCCGGAACCGGAGCGGAAGGCCATCCTCACTCCCGGCGGGGAATCCCCGCCCCAGCGGCGATTCCTGCGGGTGAAGGTCGTGGAGACACATTGAAGCGGCTCACGGCTCCAAGCTTGCATCCGCGCGGAGGGCCGGTTCTGTTGACCGGGGATGCGACTTCAAATGTCATGGGTGACGGTCATCGCGATGTGGCTCGCGGGGCTCCTGTCAATCCCTGCGGCCTTTGCCTTCCTTCCGTACCGGGCGGACGAACATACACTCCATCTCTGGCATCTCGATGAAGCGGGGCCGCCCTTCAAGGACGACGGCGTGAGCCCCGCACCGCTGCTCGGCTTGGTGAACGGGGCGCAAGCGGGGCAGCCCCCTTTGCCCGGATTCGGTGCGGCGGTGGCGTTCAACCTGCCTGCGGACCAGATGCACCTGTACCAGCC
>CAMPGU010000081.1 GCA_946885645.1 uncultured Haloferula sp. | reverse complement strand
CGGTGAAGGTGCCGGAGTAGGTTTCGAAGTCGAAGATCTTCACCGTCGAGTTGTTCGCGTAGGTTTCACCGGCGTCGAAGAGCAAGTTGAGAGTTCCGCCGAAGGCCATTGCCTGAACCCCCGTGCCACCGAGCGCCAGATCGAAGGTGCCCGCGGCGAACGACGCGCCGGTGAATTCAAAGTTCGAAGTGGAGCCGAGCCCCAGGATCAGGTCGTCGTTGAAGGTGATGGTGCCGGGCGAGGAACCGATGGCCAGGGTGCCGTTGATCGTAAGGTCGCCGGTCACGGCACCGCTGCCGCTGAGCGACTGGCCCCCGCCGAGCGCATAGCCCCCGACCACCGCCGAGACATTGAAGGTGCCGCCATTCAGAACGACTCCCGAGGAATTCGAAATCGACCCCGTTGCACCCAACGCCAAGGTCCCGCCGCTCACCGTCGTGGCCCCGGTGTAGGTATTCGTTCCGTTGAGAGTAAGAGTCGAGGTTCCGGCCTTGGTGAGCCCGCCGTTGGAAATCCCGCCGGAGATGGCAGCGCCGCCGGCCGCGGCCACCGTGACCGTGCGGGTGCCGCCGCCGAGATTCACGGAACCGGAGAGGGTTAGCAGATTGCCACCGCCATTGGCACCGTTGAGCGTGAAATCGCCGCCCACGGTTACCGCGTTGGCGAGCGTCTTGCTACCATTCCGCGATGTGAGGATCCCGCCGTTGATGGTCAGCCCTCCCGTTCCCAGAGCGGAAGTGGTGCCCATGAACGTGCTCACGCTGTTGATCTGCAATTCGCCCGCGTTCAGAGTGGTGCCGCCGCTATAGGTATTGGCGTTGCCGGTGCCCCCGTACAACTGCCAGATGCCGGTGCCGTTCTTCACGACACCAAGGGTGTTGCCGGTGCCATCGGCGATGATCCCGCGGATCGTGCTGCCGTCGGTGCTGACCGCATGGGTGCCATCCAGGGTGAAGACAATGTTTCCCGTGCTCGCCACGCCTGCGATGGTGGCGGACGAACTCGTGACGAAAGCGGACGAGGCACTGCTGCTGTTGTTCGTCCATGTCTGGCTGCCGGACAACTGGAGCGACGCAAGGCTCGCCGCCGTGGTCAACCTCGCCGAGTTACCCACCGTAATGCCACCGCTCCCCAAGGTCAGCGAGGGGGTGGCGGTGCCCGCAAGGCCGAGCTGATTGCCTTCCTCCACCGTGATGCTCCGGGCCGACTGCGCTCCGGTGAGGGTCACCGTATAGTTGCCGGTGGCATCGGTGCCGGCCGAGAAGAACACATCGTCGGCAATCGTCGTGACGGGGGTGAAGACCCCGCTGGCACCGCCGGTGGAATCGGTGTTCCAAAAGTTACTCGTGCCCCATGTTCCCGCGGCCGTGGTGGCGGCGGCTGCGCCCGCCGTGGTGCCGTCGCTGTCCCAATAGAGATTGGCTGCGGGAGCGGACTGATAGGCGATGGCGGAGGTTCCTGCTGCCAGCAGCAGGCTGCGTTTCCAAAATGTGCGCTGCAGGTTCAGCTTGGATGCTTTGACGATGGGAGTGGGTTTCATGGACGTTCTGTTAGGGAGGATGGACGCTCCGAGCCGGTGAAGCGGAGGTCCCTTCATGATCCTTGGCGGATTTTCGGCCGGTAACCCGACAGCCTTTCTTCGGCTCAAGGCCGGAGCACTTCGAGGCGGAGGAAGCGGGCACGGTGGTCGAGGGTCGATTCGGAATCGAAGACCGTGGTCATCACGCTCCCGGACTCCCCGCCCGGATATGGTACGTTGGCACTGCTCCAGATCTCGGTTTCCGTCGCCAAATCCCCGCTTGCCCGCACGCGATAGATCACGTCCACCGCATCCCGGCGGCGGGGGAAGGTGATGCCCAGGCGGTCCTCCGCAAGAAAGCCATGCCAGGGAGCCGCGTTCGTCATGGTCGGGTGATCGCCGCACGCATACTCAAGCAGGTTGCAGAGGCCATCGTGGTCCGGATCGGCATCGTCGGCGGCATCATCCTGCGACTCGAAAGTACCGAAATACTTCCATCGCCAATCTTGCACCGGCTGCAGCGAGAGGCCGGCATCGACGGGCTGAAGGTTGAAGCGATCCACCGCGATCCAGGACGAAGTGGCGGCTGCGTTGCGGCCTGTCACCGTGAAGCGCAGGAACTTCGTCCCGGCGGATGCAGCCGTAAACCGCATCGTCGGAAGGTCCGCGAAGTGCTCCGAAGCGCCGTACAGGTCCACGATTCCCCCGAAGTTCGTGAAGGGGCCTTCTGCGGCATCGGCCACCGCGAGTTGAACCATACCGCGGTTGCTGTGTTTCTTCACCCGCACCGTGAGGTCGTGGGCTCCCGCAGCAACCCCGGGCAGCGAGAAGGTAACCTGATCGCCGACCGTGGTGGACTCTAGCGCGACGGCCGCTCCGGCGCTCGCCGCGGCGTCGGAGAAGACGCGGAGGGTTCTTCCCGCCGTGCCGGTCCTGCTCACGTTCTCGGACTCGATCAGCGAGGGCGGCGGTGAATTCGTTGCGACCAGACCGATCCGGTCCGCGGTGATCCATGATTGGCCCGAGGTGTTGGCGGAGTTTCTTCCAGTGACCGTGAAGCGCAGGAACTTGTTCCCCGGCGCGGCGAATGCCACCCGGATCGGTGAAAGGTCCGCGTAACCGGCTGTCGCACTGTAGAGGTCGAGCTCGGGGCCGATGTTGACGAATGGTCCCGCGGCACTATCGGCCAGGGAGAGCTGGATCCGGCCGCGGTTGGTCGATTGCTTGACGCGCAGCTTCAGGTCGAAGCTCCCCGTAGCCACCGCGGGCAATTCGAGCGTCATCTGGTCGCCGACATTGACCGACTCCAGGGCGACGGCCTCTCCCCCGCTCGCCTCCGCCTCGGCAAAGGAACGATAGACCCGGCCCGCGGTATGGCTCGCCACCATTGCTTCCGCCTCGAAGCCGCCCGGCTGAAGCGTCACATGGATCCGGTCCAGCACCACCCCCGGATCGATCATCCAGACCTGCAGCGTTTGGAGACCCGCGGTGGAGATGACATGATAGGAAAGCCCGTGAGCCGCAGCGCGCAGGACATTGGCACTCCACGCTCCGGAATTCTCATCGGCATCGATGTCCACGATCCGGGGGATATCGCCATTCAAGGAGATCGCGTAGCGGCAACCCGGGTGCTCCGAAGTGATCCGGTGCGTTGGCAGGCACTCCATCCGGATGCGGGTGGATCCACGTTCGAAAGCATGGAAGCGCCAGGTCAGGGAGGGCGAGTTGGCAAGGACCTCCGATGGATCGATGCTCGGAATGGTGAGCGGCTGGACGCTCATGCCGTCACCCGAAGCCGCGGCACCATCGACGCGCCGCCAGCCGGCACCATCGGCACGATCGGAGAAGCTGGTGAAGTCCTCCGCTTCGATCACAAGCGATCCATTGTTCTCCACGGCCGCCGGGAGGGTCGCGGGATTGAGAGAGAGCGGATAGAAGGAAGCGACCTTCACCGTGCGGCTCGAGCCCGCTCCTTGGATCGTGATGGTGCCCGGAATCGCATGACCGCGGGGCACCTTTTCCCAATCCACGCCCACCATGATCCGCGCGTCTCCTTCACCGTTGGATTGGCTCAGGCTGATCCAAGGGTGGCTGGCCTGGGCCGTCCATGCCAAGGCGGCGGAGCCAGTGTTGAAGACATCGATGAAATACTCCGCGTCCGCCACCGGATTGAAGGCAGGCAGCACTCCCGCGGTTCCCTCCGGCACCGGGGATGCGGAACCTTCCACCGCCACTCCAAGCCCGGCCACCGCCGGAGCCCCATAAGTTCCCGTCGCTGGCATGAGGAAGGGCGCGCTGGCCGCTCCCGTGGTCGTGGAGGTAATCATGCCCTTCCACTTCCCTCCGGCGTTGCTTTGGTTGTAGAAGGTCGTTTCGCCCTGAAGCGCGGACTGCGCCGCTTGCGCAGCAGCCGCCAACGCATTGGTAGCGGCCCTGCCTTGGCTCGCCCACAGGCGGCTGCGCTCGGCGAGCAAGATCTTGCGGTTGTGCAAGTGCGAGCCGCGGATGGGATAGAGCACCATCTCGTAGAAGGCGGCCTGCTGTTCGGCAGGAAGCGCGGCATAAAGCCCGTCCGCCGCAGCCTGGAGCGCGGCGAAAGCGTCGAGCCTCCGTTGTGCCTCGTCACCATTGCCGGTGAAATCGAACCCGCTGCTCGTGCGGCTGAGATGCTCCGGACGCACCGCGATGTTCAAGCGGTGATACTCCTCCATCAGCCCGGCGATTGCGTCCGCATGGGTCGGTCCGAAGGTGCGGCCGGCCCACTCGGCGAACCACGCATGCTGGTCGAAATCCCGGAATGCTTCCGGGTTCCGCGCCAGGCGCAGGAAGAACTCCATCCCGATCTCGCCCGGTTTGATGTCCCCTACATTGGCGATCCAGATACGGCGCGCACCGTAGTCCCATGCCTTGAGCATCTCGGAGCGGACGATCCCCGGCGGCGTGGTCAGGAGCCAAAGGTAGTTCGCCGGGGCACCCCAATAGGAAAGGTGGTAGTAAACGCCCGATCCCCCGCTTCGCGCGCGCTCGGCGCTGTTGGATAGCTGGCGGATGTAGCCGTGGTTGTCGTCCGGCCAAACCAAGGTCACATCATCCGGAAGCTGGAGACCCGCCTGATACTGGAGCAAAGCCTCCTTGTAGGGCACATACACCTGGGCCACCTGCGTCGGATCCGCATTCACATGCTCCGAGAGCATCTGGCGCTGATCGGGGATGATCACATTCTGGATCATGTCCCGTTTCTGCGTGGTGGTCGTGCCCGCCGGGGCGGCGATGCTTCCATCCGAGAGGCCCCGCATGCCGACGGTGTAGATGTTCTCCTGCCCGGCGGTCTCCACGACCCGCTGTTCCCAGAAGTCGGCAACGCCCTGCCGGTTCGTCCAGTAGTTGTAGGGCCCGAGGGTGGACTCGCTGTACTCCAAGGTATTTCTCAGCATCGGCTCGTGGTGAGACGTGCCCATCACGATGGCGTAGTCGTCCGCGATCTCCCGGTCTCCCGCCACGGTGTAGAAGGGCCGGGTGCTCGGATGCATCGCCGGCCAGATGTAGTTCGCATGAAGCCGCAGCAGCAGCTCGAAGACCTTCGCATAGGTGGTCGGGCCGACGTCCCCCACGGGGTCGAAGGTTTGGCGCGCCCAAGGTTCGAGTCCCCAATCTTCGTCATTGATGAAGATGCCCCGATACTTCACCGCAGGTGATGGCGCATGGAACACACCTCCCCCGACATGCAGCGATGCCTTCTGCACCACCGGGACATCGCCCCACCAGTACCAAGGCGAGACTCCCATGGCCTCCGACAGTCCAAAAACACCGAAGGCCGTGCCGCGCCGATCGCTTCCCGCAATCACCAAAGCCCGGTCCATCCCGGCAAGAGGACTTTCCACAACCGCCGCAATATAAGCCTCCCACTGTCCTTGGATCGCGCTGACATCCAGCTTGCCGGCGGCGACGAGGCCGTCGATCAAGTCGCTCTGTCCCAGCGTGCCGATCAGGATCGCCTTGGAAGACGATGGCTGCGCGGTGGAGACCACGGGAATCTGGCCGGTGACGCGCTCGACATCGCCGCGGAGTGCTTCCGCCGCGACCCCGACAACCACTGCGTCGTCCGCACTATGATGGATCGGCACCGGTGAGCCGGCGCCAGCGATCTGGAACGACCCCGGTGCCGCCACCTCGGTGACCGGCAGGAAGGACGCTGGCATGTAGGGAGCCGCCGAGAGAGACCCGGCAAGCGCGACCATTGCGAAGACCAGCTGCACGAGCAGCGGAGGACCGCCCGGGCTGACCCTCGAGCAGCCCGAGCGGTTTAAGTGCATCATGGTGTGGTGGCGTTGAGGCGTCCAAACAACTTGCCGCCCACCGCACTGGTGCGCGGGATCGTCACGACGACCGAGTCAGGCGCGGTCCCATTCTCGGTGACGGTGACTGGGCCGGCGGAAACCGTTCCGATCGTGACGTTGGTCCAACCAGCGAGCGTCGAGCCGAACTGGAAGGCCAATGCGGCCTCCGCCTCCGACTCGTCGGAGCGGGTGAAGGTGAAGACGAAGTCCGAAGACGTCACCGCAAGATCGGGCAGGATCGAAGGGTCGGAAGCCAGAGGCTCCCCGCCGAGAACGAACTCAAGCAGGTTAGCGATGCCATCCAACTCGGGGTCGAGATCCGGCCCCTTGTTCGCTTCGGTTAGGCCTTGGGAGGCAGCCCAGCTATCGTAACCGGAAGCACCCACGGTCAGCACCAGGCTGTTGCCGGCCACCGACACCACCCCGTCGATCCCGTTCAGATTGACGGTGGTGGCACTACCCGTGATTCCGCCGTTCGCGGTAAGCAAGGTATAGCTCCCATCGGCCGGGGTCGTCGCGGCAGTGAGATCCAGAACATTGCCCGCCGTGAGCGTCAAGGCCCCGGAAATGGTTCGCGCCACCTGCGCGCCCGGTGTGGCGGCCACGGAGAACGCTTGATGACCGCCTGCATCAACGGTCAACGATCCTCCGAGGGCTCCGGTTCCACCGAGGGTGCTGCCATTGTTGACGATCACCGCTCCCGTCGCTCCGGCCGCATTGCCCGTGATCAAAAGAGTCCCGGCATTCACCGTGGTCGGGCCGGTATAGGCATTGGTGCCCGAGAGCGTCCAAGTTCCCGCATCGTTCTTGGTCACGCTGGTCGTTCCGGTCACGCCGTTGGAGATCACACCACTGACAATATTGGCCCCCGTGGAGGCACCCTCCAAGATCAGGATGCGGTTGGCGGCGATGACATTCGTGATGTTGCCCGAGAGCGTCAGCGCACCGGCATCAGACTGGACCGCAGTGGGACCGGCACCATCGGTAAGCGAGATCGTCCCGGTGATGGTATTGTTCCCGCTGAGATTCGCGATGGCGTAGCCGGACGCGCCGCTGCCATCGTTGCTGGTCAGGAAATTATTCGCGAGGGTCACTCCACCCTGTAGTTGAAGTCCGCCCGTCAAGGTCCGGACGCTCACCGTGCTGCCACCGAGCGCGCTGCCGTTCTGGACGTTGAGGTAGCCGGCTGCCACGGTGGTGGCCCCGGTGTAGGAGTTTGCCGTGGTAAGGTTCAGCGTCCCGGTGCCCAGCTTGTTGAGACCGAGTGCACCCGTCCCCCCGTTGGCCAAGGTGCCACTGAAGGTGTGGGTGTCCGTGTTGTTGACGAAGAGCCATCGCTCGATCGCCGCACCATTAACCACCGTTCCGCTGCCGCTGAGGCCGGCGGCGGTGAAGTCGCCGCTGCCGGCAGCATCGGCCCCGGTGCGGCAGATCTGAACCGTGCCTCCATTGACGGTCAGCGTGCCGGCGATCACGCTGCTGGCACCTCCAGCCCCCGTGCTGGCAAATGCGACCGTGCCGGGACCCTCCTTGGTCAAGCCATGCAGCGGGGCCTTCAGCTCGCCCACGGCCAAGGTACCATTGCTGATCGTTACCGTTCGGACGGCATCGGCTCCACTCACGGTCACCGTGCCCGTCCCCATCTCCAGGCTGCTCGAACCCGTGAAGAGGACATCCGCATTCCACGTCTGCGGCTTGGTCGAGGCCGAAGCAATCGCGGACCCGCTGGTGTTGTCGATCGAGCCACCGTTGAGGACAAAGGCGCCCGGACCCTCTCCCACTGCCGTGGCGCTATTGATGTTCAGCGCGCCGCCCTCCAGCGTGAAGGCGCCCGTGAAGGTATTGGCTCCGGCCAAGGTCAGCGGGGCCGACCCTTCCTTGCTGAGGCTCCCCGTTCCCCCGATCGGGTTCGGGTAGACGTTCGGGCCACCCGTGGGATTGAGGACCAGCAGGCCGTTATTCGAGATCGAGGAGCTGGCGGCAATGGACCCGGCGCCCGTAAGCTCGAGAAGCCCCGCGTTGATGGTGGTCGGTCCGGTATAGGCGTTGTTTGTGGTGAGGATCAGGGCACCATCGCCGCTCTTGGCCAGCGCCCCGGTTTGGATACCGAAACCACCGGTGCTCGAGATCGTGTAGTCACTGAAGAAGCCGTTATCGACGACCACCGCGCTCGGGCTGACGTTCTCGGCAAGGTTGATTTCGAACCGCGCGGCCGTGTCGTCGAAGGTCACCGCACTGTTGGTCGTGAATTCAACCCCGCTTCCGTTGTGGCTCCAGTTTCGCAAGCCTCCGACCGTTTGGGTGGTCCAGTCAGCGCTTTGAAGACCGGTCCAGATCAAGGACTCGGCGGCGACCCTCAGCACGATGGCGCTGCCAGTATTGACCAGTTCCGCCGTCTGGGTCGGATTGAGACCGGCCACCGTTCCCAGCGTGAAATGAGACGCATCGCCCGCGGACGTGTAGTTGTCGAATTCGATCAAGGGATAGTCCGTTCCGGACGTCCACACCCCGGCTGTGTTCGTGGCATTAATGACCACGTCCGCCGCCGCACTAGTGGTCAGGTTCGTGATGGTGAGGTACTGGTCCGAGACCGTCCCGCTCGCCCGCAGATTCAGAGTGGCCGCACCTTGGAAGGTCAGCGTGTTCACCTGCAGCGGCACCGGTGCACCAGCCCCCGCCGCGATGGCATTGCCGATGGCATCGGCGACCGTGAGCGAGTTGAAAACCCCGTCTCCGTCCACCGAACCTTGGGTCAGCGTGATGGCCGGCACCACCGTGCCGAAGCCGATGCTCACCAGTTTGGCACCGCTGCCGTTGATGGAGACACCACTGCTCGAGTCGATAGGGGTCGGGTTCGTCAGGGTCAGCGTTCCATCGGTGATTGTCGTCGGACCGGTGTAGGTATTGGCCGCCTCGAGTGTAAGGTTGCGCGTGCCGCTCTTCGTCAGCCCGCCGTTGGAGATGACTCCGGAGATGATCGCCGCACCGGGGGTTGCATTGACCGCGATCGTGCGGGTCCCTCCTCCAAGATCCACATTCCCCGACAAGGTCAGCACGTTGCCACCGGCATTGGCACCGTTGAGCGTGAAATCGCCGCCCACAGTCACTGTATTCGCAATCGTCTTGTTTCCGTTCCGCGCGGTAAGGGTGCCGCCGTTGATCTGCAGTCCTCCAGTTCCTAAGGCGGAAGTAGTACCCGCGAAGGTGGTCACGCAGTTGACCTGCAATTCACCGGCGTTCAATGTGGTTCCGCCGCTGTAGGTGTTGGTGTTGGCGGCGCCGCCGTACAACTGCCAGATGCCGGTGCCGTTCTTTACCAGACTCAGCGTGTTGCCGGTGCCGTCCGCGATAAACCCCCGGATCGTGCTGCCATCGGTATTGACGGCATGCGTGCCATCCAGGGTGAGGGTGATGTTCCCGCTGCCATCGACCCCCGCGATCGTGGCGAGCGAACTGGTCACGAATGCTGAACCGACGTTGCTGCTATTGTCCGTCCATGTCTGGCTCGCAGCCAGCAGGTAGGACGGGAGACTGGAGGGGGCGGTAAACCGGGCCGCGTTCGTGACCGTGATGCCTCCGCTCCCTATCGTGAGCGAGGGCGTGCTGGTCCCCGCCAGAGTGAGTTGGTTTCCCTCTTCGATCACGATGCTCCTCGCCTGGCGGGCCCCGGACAGGGTCACCGTGAAGTTTCCGGTCGCATTGGTTCCGGCTGAGAAGGTCAAATCGTCGTCAAGGGTGGTCGTGGCCGTGAAGGTCCCCCCGCCGCCGGTGGAATCGGTATTCCACAAGATGCCTGTTCCCCACGTGCCGGCCGCAGTGGTGCTGTTGGTGGCACCCGTGGCGGCGGCGTTCACATCCCAGTAGAGATTGGTCGCCAGAGCCGATTGGGGCGCGGCCACGGAAACCGCGGCAATGAGAGCACAAGCCAAGAGTTTGCTCCGCGTCGTGGAGCCCGGCTTGTCGGCGGATAAGGCGAGCGGGGAGAATGGATTTCGGATAACGCTATTCTGGGGTTTCATGAGAGGTCTTGGGGTCCTAGGTCGGGTTTGAGAGGCGAAGATCGAATTTCGCCTCTATCCCTCACGGGCGGATTTCCCGAAAGGAACCCGACACGGAATCTCGCGTTCCACATTCTTTCGCGCCAAAAGCCCGCCAGAGTAAGCTTCCAAGGGACCCGAGCTCTCCTTGGTCACCTCGATATTTCATCGCCGCCGCCGTGCGGCATCGGACCCCGAGTTTCCCGAAAATGCCCTTCAGGTGCTTGCGCACCGTTTCGGGCGAGATGTC
Source organism: uncultured Haloferula sp. (assembly GCA_946885645.1). The sequence continues at coordinate 4,257 of CAMPGU010000081.1, read as the reverse complement.
CAGGCGATCGGCAATTTCTTTGTTCGCGAGACCCTCGCAAACGAGGTCCAGGACCTCCTTCTCACGCTTGCTTAAGACGTTGCCGTCCGCCCTTTGCCCCACGGACTGATGCAACCCCTCCACCAAATGACGCGCGATCTTCGTACTCACGGGAGCACCTCCGTGAAGGACAAGGTGGATCGCGCGGCTCACCTCCCCGGGAAGCGCCGATCTCATGAAATGCCCCGAGGCCCCTGCCATGAGAGCGGGAACGATGGTCTCCGCATGATCCCCAGCCGAGACCGCGATCATCTGAATCCGGGCAAAGCGCTGCTTGATCCTCGCTATAGACTCAATCCCCGCGCTATCCGGCGAGTCGATGTCCACCAAGATTACATGCGGGCAAGCCTCGCTGATCTGCCTGTCCGCTTCGGGGCCTTGAGTGCAAATCAGCGCACAAGGCAGCTTTGCCGCATGACAGAGTTGCCTGAGCCGTTCGCCGCATACGTCGTCTCCGGCAAGCACCGCGATCCGGGGCGGCTTCTTCTCGCCCCGCGCGAGGCCGGGGCCGCGCAGTGACTTGCCGGGCACGGAGGACTTGGCGCCGATGGTTGGACTAATTGAGGCACGTCCGGATGAAAATGGAATCTGGTTCATAAAGTTCTACTCGCCGTTGCAACCCTCAGCCGGCGGAACTTCTTCGGCGCAAACCCAGCGCTGTCGGAAGCGCTGGTTGCCCGTAAGCGCTAGCCGCGGCTCTCACTGGCCAATGGCTTTTCCTTTCGGTAGGTTCATGTGATTTCGAAGGCGGGGCCGGACTCGCCGGGCTTCTGGACGCCCCTCGACTAAGGAAGGCGTAAAAGCGTGGAGCCAGCCGACACGAAATCCGCACTCTCCACCGGAGCGACCACCTGCCGGAGCCGGCCCGCCGTGGGAGCCTAGCGGCTGGAGCAGGAACCCTCTGCTCCAGCCGCCCCCTTGTCCCAGGACGCCGCCGGCCCATAACCCGAGGAATCCGGCGGCAATAACCCAAGGAAGTGAGGCGAACACGGCATTTCCGCCGACATCCGTCCCACATCAGCAGAGGCGGAAATCCGTGCGCGATGCCGACACGGAAAAAGGACTATTCTTCCTCCGACGGTTTCTCCTCCGTCGCTCCGGCCATGCCTTCAGCCTCGCGAAGCAGAATCCGCGCGACCCCCCAGTTCGACCACGAGATTCGATAGCTCGACTCGATCTGGAAAGGACCCGCCTCCCAGTGTCGGACTTCCTCATGCACCTTCTCCAATACCTGACGGGCATCGTCGGCCCTGCCTTGCTTGAGGTCGATCATCGCAAGAATAACCCGGCTCGCCGCAGTGCGCGGCTGGTTTCCCGTAGCGGCCGAACTGAGGCGGGCCCACTCGGCAGCCGTCTCCAGATCGCCCTGGCGGTAGGCCAGTAGAGCGAGGACGAACTGCCGCCAAGCCACCAGATGATCGTCCTTCTCTCTATTCGGTCCGACCAGCGACGCCTCGATCACGCCGGCAAGCGGAGCGATCGCCTTCAACGTTTCCTGATCAGCCGGCTGCAGCAACGTGACCTTCAGCAGGTGCTCCGCCACGATGGGATTGGAGGAAGTGGCAAAGCGCCTGATGGCCAGCCTGCGGAAGTCCTCGTATTGCCAAGGTTCCCCCCATTCGCTGATGGCGGTGGCGGCGGGTAACCACTCGCGGGAGTTCGCATCGGTGTCCTTCATGTCCACGCTCGTCAGCACGTGGATCAGGGCATGGAACCGATCGGCGGCTTCCTTCCAGCGGCCCTTCGCGAGGTTCGAATTCGCGACCGCGACCAGAGTGTTGGATGCTTCCAAGGATGCCGGGACCAGATCCGCACGCAGTCCCGCGAGCAGTTTATCGGCCTCATCCATCTCCTTGTACCTCACGAAGACCGCGGCTTGCGTGACGACATCCGCCGCCTTCGCCCTCTGGTGCATTCGGGCTTCGTTGGCACGAGCTTCTTCCGCCATGCTCCGCGCATGTTCTGCCTCCGCCCGCAGACGCGATTGCTGCTGACGGGCATCCTTTTCGCGGAAGAACAGCCAGGTGGAAACCCCGAGGCCGGCCAGCAGACCGAACAGCGCAACCCCGCTCGCCGCGAAGAGCACCCGGTTGCGACGCACCAGCTTCGAGAAGAGATACCGGCGGCTGGGAGGACGTGCCAGCACCGGTTCCTCATCAAGGTAGCGTTGGACATCCATTGCCAGCCCGTTGGCAGTCTCGTAGCGGCGGCGACGGTCTTTCTCGATCGCCTTCATCACGATCCAGTCGAGGTCGCCCGCCAGCTCCGCCGACAGCCGCTGCGGATCGGCGGCGCGACGTTCGGCGATGGTTGTCATCTCTTCACCCCTTGCCGCCTTCAAGCGGGCGGACGGAACACCCGTCTCCTGCTCGCGCAGCATACCGCGGATTTGCTCCACCCCACGGTCCTTGAAATCCTTGTGCGCGAACGGAGGATGACCGGTCAACAGCTCGCACAGCATGGCCCCGAGGCTGTAGATGTCGCTGCGCGTGTCGATGTCACCCCTCCCATCCGCCTGCTCGGGGCTCATGTAAGCGGGAGTCCCTAGAAACTGGTCCGCACGGGTGAAGGTCGCCTCTCCTTCGACCCCTCCGGACGTGGCCTTGGCGATGCCGAAATCGATGATCTTGGGCACTGGCCGACCGTCATGGTCCCGTACCAGCACGTTAGACGGTTTGATGTCCCGGTGGATTACCCCCTTCTGATGCGCGTGCTGGATGGCTTCGCATACTTGGATGAAAAGCTCGAGCCGTTGGCCCAGACCGAGACGCTTCCGGTCACAATAATCGGTGATCTTCTCGCCGTCGACGAGTTCCATCACGAAATACGGTCGCCCCGAGGTGGTGGTGCCGGCATCCAGGACCCGCGCAATATTAGGATGATCCATCAGCGCCAGAGACTCGCGCTCCATCGAAAAGCGGGCGATCACGCTCTCGGTGTCCATGCCCAGACGAATGATCTTGAGGGCCACCTTGCGCTTCATCGGCTCCTGCTGCTCGGCCAGATAGACGACGCCGCAGCCTCCCGCACCGAGACGATCGATCAGCCGATAGTGCCCGATCCTGGCACCAATGCCGCTGTCTTCGTCGCCATCAACAGGCGCTGGATTCTCCATCGTTGGCTCGAGTTCGAAGAACTCCTTCGCGCCCCCCTCCAGCTCCAATAACTCCTGGATCAGCTTGCGCAGGGCCTTGTCGCCTTGGCAGGCGAAATCCAGAAAAGCCTGGCGGTCCTCTTGGGAGGCGATGCTCGACGCGGCCTCGAAAAGGAGCCTGTCAATCTGCGAGTTCATCCTTAAAAGCCTCCTCCCGTTTCCTGGTGGATCATCCTGAAAAGCTTCGTCCGCGCGAAAGCCCAATGCCGTTCGATGGTCCGTTCGGTCACTCCGTCCATCATCGCGATCTCCTTGTTGGTTAGCCCGCCGAAGAACTTCAACGTGATCACCCGCACGCTGTCGGGATCATCCCGCTCGAGCCGCGTCATCATCTCGTCGACCATCAGAACCCGCTCGTCAACCGACACATCCGCGATATCGAGACTTTCGAGTTGGAGGAACGCCGGATTCCCTCCTCGCTTCTGGCTCCCCTTGGCACGCGCCCGGTCCACGAGGATGTGCCGCATCGCCAAGGCGGCTGCGCCGAAGAAATGCCCGCGGTTGGTCCAGATGCGCTCGTCATTTCCCGCTACGGAGAGCCACGCCTCATGGACCAAGGCGGTCGCCTGCAAGGTCTGGCCGACGCTTTCATCCGCCAGTCGCTTCGCTGCCAACGCGCGCAGTTCATCGTAAACCAAAGGCAGCAGCTCCGATGAAACGAGGCCGCCGGGCAACTGAGATGCTTCCAGAATCTTACGGATTTCGTCCACTGCCTGGGGTTTGGTGTTCGAAATATGACGTCGCACTTACCGGTGCGCGGTCCCTCGCTCATCCTCAGAGAGAGGAAGGGGACGGAATTTGCAAACCGGAATTTCGGCACGTCCGCCGCGGACGCCGCTGCGACGCAATATCGCATTTCATCTGTCGGCATGGGACGGGGACTTTGCCCGGCCCTCGCTGCGTCTGAACGAGTATGCGGATCCGTCCTTAAAAATTTGGTTAAAAAGTGTGTCGGGATCCTTGGCAAAGATCCGCCCTCGGATTTGAGGGCGGTTCTTTCGTCGAACCCAGCTCTCCAGAGCCAACCAAAGAACCCGAGCCCTAGCCGCTTCCAGTTCGTCTGT
>CAMPGU010000080.1 GCA_946885645.1 uncultured Haloferula sp. | reverse complement strand
CTGGATGTCCTCGGAAAGCTTCGCGATCTCCGCCTGCAGGGCCGGAATCTCCTCCCGGGCGATCTCCGCCAGTTCCGGATCGTCCGCCTTCGCCAGGTCCTCGTTCTCCTCGAGCTGGCGCTTCGCCTCGCTCAGGCGGCCCCATAGGGCCAGCGTCTCTTTCAGCCGCCGGTGCTCGCGCATGATCTCGGAAGCCCGCTTCGGATCGCCGAAGAAGGAGGCGTCGGAGATCATGTCGTCGATCTCCCCCGCGCGGCGGCGGCGCTGCTCGATCAGGGCGGTGTAATCCATGGAATCGGGGAGAATGCGGGCGACAGAGATACGAAAAAGCCGCACCTCCGAGAGGTGCGGCCGAAAAATTCCGGTGCTACGTCAGGCTAAGCCTTCGACGCGGCGGTGCGAGCCTTGCGGATGATGCTGTTCACGGTCTCGGAGACCTGGGCACCCACGCCGATCCACTTCTCGGCCTTCTCCAGGTCCACGGTGTAATTCGCGCCTTCCTTGAGCGGATCGTACGTGCCGACCTGCTCGATGTAACGTCCGTCGCGGCGCTTGCGGCTATCGACGGCGACGATCTTGTAGTAGGGACGGTCCTTGGTTCCCTGGCGGTTGAGGCGGAGAGCTACGGCCATGTGAGTATTCGTTCGGAAAAGCACCCGCCGGTTGGCGGGAGGGCGGGGAAACTGAAGGAGCCCGAGCGACTTGCCAAGCAGAATCTGCGAAAATCCGGCCTAATCTCAAGCTGCATCCGGGTCATGGCGCCCGCTCGCATCATTTCCGGGCTCCGCGCCCGGATTCACTCCACTTCGCCCTCTCCAGCAGCCACTTGCCGTCGATTTTCCGCCACGAGAGCGAGAGATTCTGAATCCCGTCCACCGGCCGTTCCTCATTAGGGAGGGCGATCACGGCATCCAGGGTGGCGGTCACATCGGCCTGATCCCCGCTGACGGTGACGGACTGGATGTCCAGATCGCGGAGCGAAATTTCATGGGAGAACCGCGCCAAGGCACCGTACATGGTCACGATATCCTCCCGCCTCCGCGAGCCCTCCACCTCCTCGGTCGGCCCCTCCGGCCCCTCGAAGGTGATCCGCGGGGCCAGGTAGCCCTCGATGGCCGTGCCGCGGGTACTGCGCGTGACGTTTCCGGCATCGGCACCGACTTCGGCCGAATCGAACAATCCGGCCACCCGCCGCGAAACCACCCGTTCGGGCCGGGACCACCACCACGCGAAAGCCCCGGCAAGGACGAGGAAGGCGGTGATCGGAACGAGGAGACGTCGCATGACGGACGACCATCGGAGCTCCCGTGGAAATGCGCAAGAACTTGCCTCCGGACATCTGCCGCCGCGCCATTTTCAGTAAAATGCGACTCGGCTTGTCACCAGGGTCCCGGGCGATATGGTCGGCCGCTTTCGATGACGCCGCTATTCAGGAAATTGCTCGGGTTGAATTGGCCCCTGGTCCTCACCATGTACGGGCTGCTGGTTTTCGGCGTTCTTTCCATCGAAAGCGCCGCACGGCACCTGCCGGTGCCGGAGGGAGTGGACTCCGCCGGAGCTTGGTATGCGGATAAGCAGAAGACCTGGATCCTGATCGGCTCCGTGGTCTATTTCGCGACCGCGCTGATCGATTACAAGTGGTTCCGCTGGCTGGGGCTACCCCTTTACGTCATCGGCTTGGGATTGTGCGCGTCGATCATGGGCTCGGACGAGGACGTCCACCAGATCGACCTCCCGGGAGGCCTCAGTTTCCAGCCTGCCCAGCTCGCCATCACCTCCGGTATCCTCCTGATTGCGTGGCTCTTACAGGATCTCCCCCGTCTCGGCCGCTTGATCCCGAAAGTCGGCTGGATCCTGGAAGAACCGACGGTGAAAGTAGGCCTGATCGGCCTGCTGACGGGCGTCCCTTTCCTGATCGTGGTGGCGATGGGCGACATGGGATCCGCGCTGGTGTGGATCCCGCTGGCGGTGGTCTGCCTGTTGGTAAGCGGCGTGCCTTTCCGCTATATGACCTGCATGGCGCTGCTGGGGGCGGCGATCCTCCCGATCGTCTATTACATCGTGCTGCCCCAGGTTTCGGAACGCGGCACGGCGCGTATCGAGCTCTTCTTCGACATGGTGCAGGGGAAGGAGGTGGACACCAGCGGTGCCGCCTGGGCTCCTCACCACATCGAGGTCGCCATCGGGAAATCCGGGTGGAGCGGAGTGGGTTGGAATGCCGACGAGAACAAGGGCTCCCTCCACGACAAGAAGTTCATCCCTTGGAAGACCGCCCACAACGACTTCATTTTCCCCGTGGTGGCGGAGGAACAAGGCTTCCGCGGCAGCATCCTGATGCTCACCTCCTTTGCCCTCCTGCTGGTCATGTGCCTCTTCATCGGCACCTACGCGCGGGATCCGATGGGGCGGCTGCTCGTGGGCGGCGTGGTAGCCCTGTTTTTCGCGCACATCTTTGAAAACATCGGCATGTGCATCCGCCTAATGCCCATCACGGGTATCCCCCTGCCGCTCATCAGCTACTCCGGCACCTTCGTGGTGATGTGCATGTTCCTGCTGGGGCTGGTGCAGAGCGTGTGGGTGCACCGGGACGTGCAGTACGTGCCCGCCGAGGAAAAGAAGCCGGAGCCGCTGGTCAACGTTCCAGCGCGTTCCACGCGTTGATTCCGCCGGTGATATTCACCGCGCCGGAAATGCCCGCCTCGCGGAGAAGCTTCACCGCCCGGGAAGAGCGGCCGCCCGAGCGGCAGTGGACGAAGATTTCGCGATCGGCCGGGATCTCCGCAAGGCGCTCCGGGAGCTCCGGGAGCGGGATCATGCGGGCACCGGGAATGACGCCCTCCGCCTCCTCTTCAGGCTGACGCACGTCCAGAACGAAGGGACCCTCCCCGGCATCGATGCGGGCGGCGAGATCTCCGGCGGAAATGGCAGGAACGTCCGTGGCGGGCACGGAGCAGGAGGCGGAAGCGTTGGTTTCAGGATTCATAACGGTATCAATGGAAGGTGCGTCCCCGCAGAGCCGGCAGGCCGGATCGCGGCGCAGGCGCAAACTGCGGAAAGTGGTGGCGAGCGCGTCGTAGCACAGCAGCTTGCCCAGAGGCGGATCGCCGATGCCGAGCAGCAGCTTGATCGTTTCCATCGCCTGGAGCGAGCCGATCACGCCGGGCAGCACGCCCAGCACGCCCGCTTCCTCGCAGGACGGCGCGGCACCCGGCGCAGGCAGCGAGGGCAGCATGCAGCGGTAGCACGGCCCGCCGAGATGGGGGGCGAAAACCGTGACCTGCCCGTCGAAACGGAAGATCGAGCCGTACACGCACGGCTTCTTCAGGAAAAAGCATGCGTCATTGGAGAGGAAGCGCGTCGGGAAATTGTCGCAGCCATCCAGCACCACGTCGTAGCGAGAGACGAGCTCCATCGCGTTCTCCGGCGTGAAGCGGACCGGCAGGAGCTCCAGCTCGACATGAGGATTCACCTCGCGCAGGCGGGCGGCGGCGCTCTCCAGCTTCGATTTTCCCACCCACGATTCGCCGTGGAGGATCTGGCGCTGGAGATTTGATCGGTCCACCGTGTCGGGATCGATCAAGCCGATCCTGCCGACTCCGGCGGCCGCCAGATAAAGGGCGGCCGGAGAGCCGAGACCGCCGGTCCCGATCATCAGGACGGAAGAAGCCTTCAGCTTCCGCTGGCCCTGCTCCCCCACCCCCGGCACCGAAAGATGGCGGGCATAGCGGCGGATTTCCTCCGGAGAAAGGGCGGGCAGCTCGGGCATCGCGGCGGGAACCTAGCTGGCCCCGCGCCGATGGCAACCGCCAGGAATATCAGGCAATGCGCACCCGCGGCTTAACGTCTATTGCGCCGTCGCCTTCAGCCGCAGGAAGAGCCTGGGATTTCCGGTTACGGGGACGCTGAAGGCGTGCTCGGGCAGTTCGCCCGTATTCGTCACCGGCAGCCAACTGTCCGGCTGGAGTGTGCTGCTCCACTCCGCGCCGTGGAGCATGCCGGCGATGCCCTCGGGGGGAGTGAAGCGGATGGCGAATTGGTCCCCGATGCGCTCCGCCACGGGCAACTGCCCGATGCTGCTTTGCTTCGGATCCAAGCCGAAGGCGAACTCGATGAGGTTCACGATTCCGTCCTTGTCGTAGTCATTCCCATCCGCGCCGTCGCCGATGTCAGAGTCGCTGCCGAAATGAGCTTGCCGCCAGTCCGCGAGCGTCATCCCGGTGCGCTGGACGATGAAGCTGACCTGCGCCAGGCGATCCGTGCCGAAGGGCGTCTGCGTCAGGAGTTCCATGGTCCAGACCCCATCCGAGTCGAAGTTCGGGCCGTAGTTGGCGACGCTAATGGTGCGGTTGACCGGGACCGAGCCGTCGATCGCGACGCTGGAGCCGGGAATCATGGTGCCCGTGACGCCGGTCTGAGCACTCCCCTTATAAATCTGAGCCCACGTCGTCGAGCTGGGGTAGAGATCATTAACTTGGAAGGTCACCTGCGGCACGCTCGCGCCGATGACCTGCCCTTGGCCGATGCCGCTGATGGCGGCATCGGCCACCGGCCATACTTGGACGAGCCCCGAGTCGAGTATGGACGCGGCTGCCCAATAGTCATCCTTCGAACAGATGGTGAAGCGTTCTTCGCCCCGAACCTTTGCAGGAGTCGTGCCCGGGATCGCACTGGAGGGGATGGAGACGGTGATCATGCCATTGGACGTGATCTCGGCGCGGGAGACAAGGGTGGCCAAGGAGCGATCCAGCGGATCTCCCGTGCCGGTCGCCCCGTAAGATTGCACCTGTCGGAACAGCGTAACGCTTTTCGAGCTCTCCGGAGCCTGGGGGTCGGAAAGGAGACCCTGGACATCGACGTCCACGAGAATCGGTCGGTCGGCACGGGTTCTCGGTAGCGGGAGGTAGGGATCTTCCGTACGAATGGTCACCCCGACGGTAGGCAGGTAGTGCCCGACGGTGATCGTATCCAGCAGGTAAGAAGAGGGCGGGGATGTCGAGAGGACCGCCCAGAATTCAAACGTGCTGCCGCCAGGATCGACGGAAAGCGCAGATGATTGCTCTCCGTGGTCTGGCACTTGAATATCCATTTCGATCAAATACGGCAATTGCACCTGCCGGATGAAAAACACGTAGTCGGCGGAAGGAGGACTCTCCGGAAGAATGGCGGACCATGTTAAAGTGGGGTGGCTGCCGGGCCCGGTCATGGACGGTGTCACGGTGATTTTCCCGACCGGAAAAGGTGGTGGGGCCGGCGTGGGGGGTGCGGATCGCCCGGGCAGCGACAGAGCAAGAAAAAGGAATGCCATCAGCACCCACACCACGTGTGGGGCAGGATTACGAATGCTCGTGACGATCGGGCGATTCGCCAGCGGAAGGGAGATTGACATGCAGGGTGCCGGTGAGGGTTGGAGGTTAACATTTAATATCTCCGTTGTAAATGGATTGCCGGGCGTGCTCCACATCAGGCGCATGCCAGGCATGTCCGATCGAGGTGCAGGGAGCCTTCCGCGCCTGGTTCTCTGACCTCTTCTCCTATTTCTTCCCTTTTATCTCTCTCCTTGACCCCCGCCGTCTTCCGGGAAGTGAATGAAGGTATGGCCGAAGTCCAATCCACCTTTTCCCTGCGCCGGGGTGATGCCGCGCCGGGTTTCCAATTGCCCGATCCTGCGGGGAAGCTTCACGAACTCCACCAGTTGCGCGGGAACTCCGGCTTGCTGCTGGTCTTCGCCTGCAACCACTGCCCGTATGTGATCCATCTGGCCGACGCGCTGGGTGCGCTCGCCGCGGAGATCGAGTCGGAAGGCATCGCCACGGTGGCCATCAGCTCGAACGACATCGAGAAATACCCCGCCGATGCGCCGGAGCACATGGCGACCTTCGCTGCGAATCACGGCTGGAATTTCCCCTACCTCTTCGATGAAACGCAGGAGGTGGCGAAGGCTTACGGGGCGGCGTGCACGCCGGATTTCTTCCTCTTCGACCACGAGCTGCGGCTCTATTACGCCGGACAATTCGACAGCACCCGGCCGAAGAGCGGGGCGATCCCCAGTGGCGACGACCTGCGCGCCGCCGCCAAATCGATGCTCGCCGGAGAGGAGCCGGCGGCGCGCAGCTACCCTAGCAGCGGCTGCAATATCAAATGGAAAACTGGCAGCGAACCGCCCTATTTCCACTAAAAGCTTTCGCTTTTTGCCATTGCGGCTCCACCGGGGTCTCGGCTAACACCTTCCTCCATGCCAGCCCTGCCTCCCGTCTTCGCGGTGCAACTCCAGACCGTCGATTGGGTGATCCTGATTGCATCGGTCGCGATCTGTTTCATCCCGGCGATCCTTTACGCCCGGAAGTCGGGGGAGAGCGTTTCGGAGTTCTTCACCTCCGGCCAGTCGGTTCCCTGGTGGCTGATCGGCATCTCGATGGTCGCTACCACCTTTTCGACCGATACGCCGAATTTCGTGACCAACCTGATCCGGAAAGAAGGCGTCTCCTCGAATTGGCAGTGGTGGGCCTTCGCGCTCACGGGGATGAGCACCGTCTTCTTTTTCGCCCGCCTGTGGCGCCGCTCCGGGGTGTTGACCGACCTCGAGTTTTACGAACTGCGCTACAGCGGCCGGGCGGCCAAGGCGGTGCGCGGATTCCGGGCGGTGTATCTCGGCCTCTTTTTCAACTGCATTATCATGGCCTCGGTGAACCTGGCGGCCACGAAGATCTCCGGGATCCTGTTCGGCTTCGAGAAATGGGAAACGCTGGCGTTTTGCGCGGTCATCAATATCGCCTTCGCAGCGACCTCCGGCCTATGGGGCGTGCTGGTGATCGACATGATCCAGTTTGGCATCGCCATGACGGGTGCCTTCGCACTGGCCTACTTCAGCTTGAGCCAGCCGGAAGTGGGGGGCATGGACGGCCTGATTACCAAGCTCTCGGCCACCTCGCCGCAGACGCTTTCCTTCTTCCCCGCGTCCGATAGCAGCCTCTTGTGGAGTGTCTTGTTGATACCCCTGCTCGTCGGGTGGTGGGCGAACTGGTACCCCGGCGCGGAACCGGGAGGCGGCAGCTACATCGCCCAGCGCATGCTGGCAGCGAAGTCGGAGCGGGACGCGCTCGGGGGCACGCTTTTCTTCAACTTCGCGCACTACGTCCTGCGTCCCTGGCCGTGGATCCTCGTGGGGCTCTGCTCGATGCTGGTTTACCCGGAGCTCTCCGACATCAAGAAGACCTTCCCGAACCTGCCGGACGGGCTGCTGGGCCATGACATCGCCTACCCGGCGATGATGAAATTCCTGCCGGCGGGGTGGCTGGGCCTGATGGTAGCGGGGCTTCTGGCCGCCTACGTCTCCACCATCATCACCCACCTGAACTGGGGAACTTCCTATCTCGTGCACGATTTCTACCAGCGCTTCATCAAGCCCGGGAAGACGGACAAGCACTACGTGGCCGTCGGCCGCCTGATGACCGTGGTGCTGATGCTCATCGCCGGCGCGATCACGCTGTGGCTCGAGACCGCGGAGCAGAATTTCAAGCTGATCCTCCAGATCGGCGCGGGCACGGGATCGCTCTACCTATTCCGCTGGTTCTGGTGGCGGATCAACGCCGTGAGCGAGGTGACCGCGATGGTGGCGTCCTTCGCGGTCGCGGTGATCTTCCAAATCCTCGCCAGGCCCTATTCCAACGCGACGGAGCTGCCTTGGTTCATCGAGCACCAGCTTCCGCTGGGCGTGGGCATCACCACGCTTGCGTGGGTGCTCGCCACCTTCCTGAGCAAACCGACGGACGCGGCGACCCTGCATGCATTCTACCGCAAGGTGCGGCCCGCGGGGCCGGGCTGGGCGAAGATCCGCGAGGAAAGCGGGCTGCCGGCCTCCCCCGACAGCCTGCCGATGGCCCTGCTGGGAACGATCCTGGGCGTGACCGCGATCTGGACCGGGCTTTTTGCCACCGGCAGCTTCATCTACGGAAAGACCAGCCAAGGTGCGCTCCTCGGCGCCATCTTCCTCGCTTCCTCCGCGGCCCTGCTTTCCTTGGTCCGCCGGCTCTGGGCGAAAGAAGCGTGACGCGAAATCCGCGAATGACTTGGCAAAGCGGGTCCGATCCGTGCTAGGGTCGGGCGGAATGGACGCACTGATTCATCATCTGGAACGGAAGGAGGAGCTCTCGCCGCGGGAAATCACCGTGGCGGCGGAGCTGCTGCTGGATCCCGCCGCCCCGGACGAGAAGAAGGCCGCGCTGCTGGAGCATCTTTCGATCAAGGGCGAGACCCCCGCGGAAATCGCGGGCTTCATCGAGGCTTTCCTGGAGCACGCCGTCGATCCTCATGTCGGCCTGCTGGATCTGGAAGGACCGACCATCGACGTTTGCGGCACGGGCGGGGACAAGCTCAACCTTTTCAATGTCTCCACCACCGCGATGTTCGTGGTGGCGGCAACGGGCGCGGTGGTGCTGAAGCACGGCAACCGCGGGATCACCTCGAAGAGCGGCGGCGCGGACGTGCTGGAGGCGCTGGGCATCCGCATCGACCTCCCGGCGGAGGGCTTCCGCGATTGCCTGGAAAAAGCGGGCGTGGGGTTCCTTTTCGCACCCGCGTATCACCCCGCTTTCAAGGCGGTGGCCAATGTCCGCAAGCAACTTGCGGAAAGAGGCGTGCGCACGATTTTCAACAAGATCGGCCCGCTGATGAATCCTGCCAAGCCGCAGTGCCAGCTCGTGGGAGTCTTCGACCGCGAGATGTGCCCCGCCTTCGCGGAAATCCTGCAACGCCTGGGCCGCGAGAGCGCGTGGGCGGTGCACGGCACCACGGGCGACGGGCGCTCGGTGGACGAACTGAGCCTTCTCGGCTCCACGCGGATCTGCAAAGCGGGGCTTTATCAGGATCTCGAAGACGAGGAAGTGCGTCCGCGGGATTTCGGGATGAAGCATGCCGAGGTGGAGGATCTGCAAGGCGGCGATGCGGAGGTGAACGCCGCGATCCTGGAGGCGATCCTTTCCGGCAAGGACAGCGGCCCGAAGCGGGACATGGTGTTGCTCAATGCCGGTGCCGCGATCGCTTGCTGCGGGCTGGCCGATGACATCGGGGACGGTATCGAGATCTCGCGGCGGCTCATCGACGACGGGAGCGCGCTCGACCGCCTGCGCCTGCTGCAGGACGCTGCGAAGCGCAAGTGAACGGCCTTCAGCCCAGCCATTCGAGGATGGCTGCCGCTGTCTTCTCGGAAATGCCCGGCAGCGCGGCAATCTCCCCGGCGCTGGCTTTCCGGATGCGTTCCACGCTGCCGAATTTCTCCAGCAGCGCCTGCTTCTTTCGTGGCGAAACCGCCGGGCAATCGTCTAACAAGCTCTCCTTCATCCGCCGCCGGTAAAGCAAGGCATTGTAGCCGTTGGCGAAGCGGTGGGCTTCATCGCGGATGCGCTGGAGGAGTTTCAGGGCGCCGCGATCATGCGGGATGAGCAAGGGGTCGCTCTCACCGGGGAAGAAAACTTCCTCCCGTTGCTTGGCGAGGCCGATCACCGGGAGATCGTACAGGCCCAGGTTCCGCAGCTCCCGTACGGCCATCGAAAGCTGCCCTTTGCCGCCATCGACGATCACCAGGTCCGGCAGCACGATCTTGGCGCGCCCCTCTTTGGCAAGCCGGCGCTGCATCTCCACGGGATCTTCCTGCGACTCCGCGTAGTCGGGATTTGCCGCCGCGTTTTCCCCGAGGATCCGGGAGTAGCGGCGGCGGATCACTTCCGCCATCGAGGCGAAGTCGTCCTGCCCCGCCACCGTGCGGATGCGGTAGCGGCGGTAGTTCTGATTGTCGGGCCTGCCGTCGGTGAAGCGCACCATCGAGGCCACGATGTGGTTCGAGGAGACGTTGGAGATATCGAAGCACTCCATCACCCGCGGCGGCCCTTGCAGGCCCAGCACCTCGCCGAGATCCGCGAGATCCTCCGTGGGCTTCACGGTGGTGGGCACCCCGCGCCCGCGGGTGAACTGGCGGGTGGGATTGAGGGTCTTGCGGAGATTGTCCACCACGTCGCGGAGCAGCGCGGCCTTTTCAAAGTCAAGGCGCTCGGCGGCTTTCGCCATATCGGCTTCCAGATCCTGGAAAATCTCGCGCCTGCCCTTTCCTTCCAGCACTTGGCAGGCCTCGTCGATCCGGCGCAGGTAGTCCTCCCGCGTGATGCGGAGGATGCAGGGCGCGGAACAATTCCGGATGATATCCGCGTTGCAGTGGCGGTAGTCGTTGTCGCCGGGATTGAGCGGGCGGCACGCACGCAGCCCGAACTTCCGGTTCAGCCAGGAAATCGTGGCCCGCAGGGCCCCGGAGTGGGCGAAGGGGCCGAAGTAGCGCGCGCCGTCGTCCTTTTTCATCCGCGTGAGGACAAAGCGCGGCCAAGGCTCCGAGGGCTGGATTTTCACCAGCAGGAAGCGCTTGTCATCGCGGAAGGCGACATTGTAGCGCGGGCGGTAGTCCTTGATCAGCTTGCCCTCCAGCAGGAGCGCCTCGGCCTCGTTGCGGACGAGATGGAACTCGAAATCGACGATGGTGTCGATCAGCGCCCGGGTTTTGAGATCGGCGCGGGTTTTCCGGGAGGCCAGGAAATACGAGGACATGCGCTTGCGTAGATCCCGTGCCTTGCCGACGTAGATGATCGAGCCGAGACGGTCCTTCATCAGGTACACGCCGGGCTGGTGAGGAACCGTCCTCAATTTCTCCTTCAGTCCCGCGGCAGCCACACAGCGAATGGATATCCTGAAGAGGATGACCGCAAGCGGAGAGCTGCGGGATGCGGGGGAACACGGGGTGCGCTCCCCGCTATCGAAACGAACCCGAAGAACCGGAAAATGACCACCAGAAGCAGCTACGATCCTCCGGCCGCCTCCCCTCCCCGCCCACCGGGCTTGCTTCGCGGGTACAGGCCGTTAAGCTCCCGGAACTTTCTCATGACGTGGCGCACGATTTTTCCGATGGGGGCGGTGTTTTTGCCGGCCCTCGCGATGGCACAGGATGAGGCCGCGCCCGCGAAGCAGGAGGTCGATCTGATGCACCTCTTCGAGGCCGGCGGCGTCATGATGCCCGCGCTGGCAGTCCTTTCCGTCCTCACGGTGGTGCTGATTCTCCTCTATTTCCTGCTGTTGCGGCGGAATGCGGTGGTGAGCGACCGCTTCATGAACAACGCCGAGGCGCTGATCCGGCGGAATGATTTCCTGGGCTTGATCAGCTATTGCCACCGGCGGAACGAATCGATGGCCCGGATCACCCAGCGCGCGCTGGAGTTCATGACCAAGAACAGCGGCGCCACCTTCGCGGAAGTCCGGGACGTGGCGGAGGCCGAGGGCTCGCGGCAGGCCAGCATGTTGACGACGCGGGTGGCTTACCTGGCGGACATCGGGGCGATCGCGCCCATGGTGGGGCTGCTGGGAACGGTGATCGGGATGATCAAATCTTTCCTCCACGTCTCGGGCGGGGGCTTCCAAGGAGCACGGCAGATGGCTTTCGCAGGCGGAGTTTCCGAGGCGCTGATCGCGACGGCCGCGGGCTTGGGAATCGCCTTGCCCGCGCTGGTGTTCTACGCGTTTTTCCGGGGCAAGGTGCAGAAGCTCATCTCGGACCTCGAAGGAGCGTCCACGCATCTGATCGCCATCCTGCGGGCACAGGTGGACCGTCATGCGGGCCAGCAAGCCGGAGCCCCGGCACGGCGTGCCGTCCGGGAAGACTATCCGATGCCCGTCCCGTCCCACCTGACCGAGGACCGCCCGGACCTCCATGGGATTTGAGCGCCGATGAAATTCCGCAACCATAAGCTGCCTCCGGCGGAGCTGCAATTGGCGCCGATGCTCGACGTGGTGTTCCAGTTGCTCATCTTCTTCCTGGTGGCTTTCGAGTTCCAGCGCTCGGAGCTCGACATGAAGGTGCAAGTGCCGAGCGCCCAGGAGGGGGCGGATCCGAAACGGGCGCGCGGCGAAATCATCGTGAACGTGCGCGAGAATGGCGAAGTGGTGGTGGAAAACCAGACGATGACCCAGCAGCAGCTTCGCGAAAAGCTGACGGCCATCGCCAAACAGCACGAGAACCAGCCGATCCGCCTGCGCGGGGACGCGAAGTGCGAGTATCAAACGATCGTGGAGGTCATCGATACCTGCCAGAAAGCGGGAATCTGGAACATTTCCTTTGCCACGCAACGCTCCAAGGAGTGAAGGGCGGTAGCACGGATTCCGGTGCCAAACCGTGCCTTGGCAAACCCCGACGCTTACGCGACACTCCGCCTGCCGTGAAGATCCGCATTCTCCTTTGCCTTGCAGCCGCAGGATCCCTGCTTGCCCAGGAAGCCCCGCCGCGGGCGGAGCCGGCCGATCCCGCGATGCAGCCGAATCCCGGCGAGGATTGGTACCAGCACGGAAGGAATCTCTACGAGTCCGCGAAATCCGCGGCCAACCCGGATCAGAAATTCGACCTCTACGCCCGCGCGATCGACGTTTTCACCCGCTATCTGGGGCAATTTTCCGATCACCGGAATGCGGAGGCGGCCTACTGGTATCTCGGGGAAAGCTACTATGCCTCGGGCCGGGTGGACGATGCCAAGCGCTGCTATCACGGCCTGATCAACCGGCGGAACAAGAGCCGATATGCGAGCGCCGCGGCGAATCGCCTGGCCGTCGATCATTATCAGAACCGCCAGTACGCGCTGGCGGCGCCCCTGTTTGAAAAAATGGCCGAGCTCGCCGAGGTGCCGGAGCACCGCTTCCGCGGGCTGTACTACGCCGCCGTGGCCTACGAGGCGCAGGGGCGCACCCGCGAAGCCACGGAATTCTACCGCAAGGTGCTCGCCGAAGGAGACGGGAATCCCTTCCTTCACCAGAGCCAAGCCGGCCTGGGACGCCTGCTCGCCCGGGCGCAGAAGCTCGAGGAAGCCCTGCCGCTGCTCGACAAGGTGGCCATGTCGCGCAGCGCGCCGGAGATCCGGGGCCCCGCGGCCGTGGAGGCGGGAATGGTGGCTGCCAAGATGGGCAACAACGAGCTCTCCGACAAATACCTCATGCTGGTGCTCGGCACTCCAGGCATGGAGAAATACAAGCCGGACGCCCAATATGCCCTGATGGCCTCGCGCTTCGACCGCAAGGACTACAAGGCCGTGGCGGAGATTTTCCGCCGGAGCGAGGAAAAGTCCGAAGGCGAACAGGAGGCCCGCCGCCTGATGCTGGCCGCGAAGTCGTACATGGCCCTGCAGAAGAACGTGGAGGCGCTGGAACTCTTCCGCGAGGTCGAGAAGCTGATGCTTCCGAACAACATCCACGCCTTTGAAGCGAACTACCTGCGCCTGATGTGCTTCTATCGCATCGAGGGGCGTCACGTGCCGGAGCAAGTGGATGCTTTCCTCGATCTCTATCAGAAAAACCGCCCGCGGGACCCGAAGATCCACACCGCGCTCCTGATGAAAGCGGAAACGCTGATGGACGCGAAGAAGGCGGCCGAAGCGGCCAAGGTTTACAACGAGATCGACGCCAGCCTGATCTCTCCGGAGAACCGAGCGGGGCTCTTTTTCAAGCGGGGATGGTGCCTGCTGGCAGCGGAGGATCCTCAAGGCGCGATCGCTTCCTTCAGTGAATTCATCAAGAGCTATCCGGACGACCCGCGGGTACCGGAAGCCCTGATCCAGCGCGCGCAGGCTTATTCAAACGGCGGCGATCCGGCGAAGGCGATCAGCGATTACGACCAGATCATCGCGCGGGACACCAAGGAAGAGTACAAGGCGGTGGCGTACCTGGCATCGGCCGATCTGGCCAAGCAGCAGGGAGACCTCCAGAACATGATCTCCCGCTATCAGGCATTCCTTCAGAAGATCCCGCAGCCGGGCAAGGCGCGGGAGGCCAAGGCGAATTACTGGCTGGCCTGGGGCCTGATGAAGTCCAACGCGGTGAAAGAGGCCCTGCCCTACGCCGAAACCGCCCGGAAGCTGGATCCGAAGCTGTATGGGAAGAACGCGAGCATCCTCATCACCATGGGGAACTGGAGCGTTCAAAATCCCGAGGCCACCTGCGACGAGATCGACCGCGGGATCCGGGACGGCTTTGCCAGCGAGCTGCCGGACCAGCTCATCGACTGGGCGGCGATGCAGGCTTATAGCGCCAATCGCTTCGGCCAATCCGCGCGTTTCTACAAGCTCATCGCGGACGAGGACGATCCGCGGGTCACGCCGAAGGAAACCTGGCGCTATCTCGGCAAGGCCCTGCTGAAGGACGGCAAGCCGCAGGAAGCGCTGGGACCCATCAACCACGCCCTCGCCGTGGAGGACAACGCCTTCTGGAAAACCGACGGCTTGCTGGACAAGGCCAAGGCGCTTCTGGCGCTGGGCCGCCTGGACGAAGCGGCCAAGGTCGCAGGCGAGTGCCAGGATCTCAAACCCCAGGGCCGGGTGAACTCCGAGATCCGCATGGTGGAAGGCGACATCTGGATGAAGCGGAACGATCCAGCAAAGGCCGCCGGTGCCTACGTGGCCCCCGCCACCCTGCTGCTGGACGAGAACGACCGGGTCCTCCGGCCGCTGGCCATGTGGAAGTATGAAAAGGCGCTCGCGGCGAAAGGTGACACGGCCGACGCCGAAAAAATCCGCAACGAAAGGGTGACCAAGTACCCTGACTGGAACGAGCCGGCGGAATAGCAGGACGCCCGCCGGAAGACCGGCTGGCAGCAATGGCCGCCCTTC
>CAMPGU010000079.1 GCA_946885645.1 uncultured Haloferula sp. | reverse complement strand
TTTGCGTGCGCGAACATTGAACGCCGGCCCTCCCTGCTTGGTCATACCTAGCGCCCCCCAACCGCCACTCCCCCCGAGATGACCGGAATCCCAGATCTGAATGCATTACGCCTATCTCATCCTGCCCGCCATCGTGGGCTGCGGGCTCGTTTTCGGGTGGTTCCTCGCACGCGCGATGGAAAAACGCTATGACCGGGGGAAGCTCTCCAGTTCCGACGAAATCCTCGATGAACTCGAGCTCGCCTACACCCCGAGGCGCGGCATCGAGATCCGGACTCCCGCCGAATACCTGCCCTTCGTTTTCGGCTGCATTCTGGAAAACGTGGATTCGGGATTCGAGGACAGGCAGGTCCGGACCTTGCTGGACCGCATCGTGGAAGAGCAGCCCCACCTGACGCGGAAGGCACTCATTCCCGTGAAGGTCAGCGGGGTCCGCAGCGAGATCGACCTGCAATGGTCCCGCGACAACGAGGACCGCGTCCGCCTCTTCGTCCTTGCCGCACCGAAGGTCATCCGGGCGCTCAAGAAGCAGTCGAAGACGATCCCCAGACCCTTGATGGGGAGCTGATCGTCTGCGGTTCAATCGGTCGGGCTCAACTCGTCGTCGAATGATCCCGCATTTGCCTCCCACCATGCCCGCGCCTCCCCGGCGGTCGGGAAGTCCCGGTCTATGAGGAATTCGACGGTGCCCCGGGCGGAGGAGCTAACCCGCTCTTCCGGGTGGTCCAGGAAGTCGAAGAGGATGGCGAGGTCTGCCTTCCGCGGATCCGAGGAAAGCTGCCCGATGGCGGATAGGGCGACATCCTGATGTTCCGAGGCGGCCGCCTCGCGGAGGAGCTCCCGCCTCGTCCGCTCGTCCTTTCCCTGGAGGGGTTCGATCAGCTCCATGGCATCGTAGCGGATCTGCGGATGGTCGGCCGCGATGCTGTCTTTCAAGATCGGGCCGAGTGCAGGACCGCCCTTCGCGGCGGCCACCTTCATCACCGCCAGCATGGCAAGGGGATCTTCCTCATCACGCACCGCCTCCCACGCCAGGGCTTGCCCCTCCGGCCCGGCGCCGGCCAGCACGGCAAGAGCCGCGCGCTTCACCGAATCGTCCGGAGAATCCAGGAAAGCCGATATATCCACGGGAAGCTCCTCGAAGGCCATGCCCCGCATCGCCGAGAGCACGGTGGCCAACGCATCTCCCGAAAGCCGGCCGGCCTTCAGCTTCTCCAGCGCGGCGGCGTCCGGACCTTCGCCGGTGCCCGCGTAGTAGGTCATGTCCGGCTCCAGCTCCACGGTTACGCGATTGGCATTGAGCTGCGCCGATTCGAAGCGCTCTTGCCGGGAGACAGCCGGCCGGCCGGCTTCCCGCGGGCGCTCGCCACGCGCCGGCCTCATCTCCCGGAGCCCGCTCTTTTCGGCGGATTCCGTCCGCCCTTCCGGGGCACCGTCAGGAGTCTCCGGCCGGACCAGCAGGAGCACCGACAACAGCGCACCTGCCGCCAATCCCGCCGCCACCCATTTCGTGGATTTCGATTTCATTTTTGCGGATCGCCGGAAGCAGCAAACCACTCCCTTCCCGGCCGCACCATACAAATCCCCTTGCCTCGGGAGGAACTCTTCAGCTCTACTCATCCTGAAGTTTAAATATCCCAGTACCCATATCTCCTTCCTACCATGAAGACCCGATTTCCCGCCCTCCTCGTCTCCCTTGCCGTCCTCGGCTTCTCCGCCATGACGGCGTCTGCCGGCGTACTCGCCGATACCAGCGTGCAGGTATTCAAAGGCACGATCAAAACGAAGTACCAGCGCCTGGACGCCGACACGAACGAGAAAGGCAGCTATTCCACCTTCGTCTATTACCTCCAAAGCCGCATCGATGGTGCCGAGGCGCTGCTGGTGGTGAACCCCAAGGCCAAGACCTTCTTCATCGAACACACCGGTGCCGCGGCCTTCACCTTGGCAAATGACAACCAGGATCTGTTCAACATCCGGAGCAACGACCTGAGGGATCTATTCGTGGGGACGGGATCCCTGCTCGGAAAAGTGAAGCCGGCCACTTTCTCCGAGGTGGCGATCGATTCCTACACTCCATCGCTTGCTTATGAATTCCACTCTTTCGCTCCGGCCGTTGGCACCCTCTACCTCGCCACCCACGACAAGGCCAATCTGAAGGCCGATAAAGCGATGATGAAGCTCATCTACGCCGACGGGCCTACCAGCATCTCAGACGCGCTGACGGACGTGATCAACTACCTGGCGAGCAAGGGCTACTCCGGCTTGGCCTGAGACCGGGGTGCATCTCCCGAACGAAATACCGGTCACCCGTAAAAGGTGGCCGGTTTTTTTGCATGGAGTGACCGATCCGGGAGCGCGGGTGTCGAGATCGTGGCCAAAGCTATCTTTTTTCGGCCAAGGAATCACCGCTTTTTCGGCGCGGGCATACGGTGCTTCCCTGCGATCCTTTCAGCAAGATCAGCAGGAGCGTTTTGATAAACGGACGGCTCCGGCACGTAGTTTGCTCGCCCCCACCCGGGCTCCCACTCCCACCCGATACATGAACACACAGCAACACACCCCGCTCCCGGACAGCGTCAGCGTCGCTGCCGAACTGGAGCTCGACGGCACCTGGGACACCCAGGCCGTATCCGACCTGATCCGATCGAAGTGCGTGTCCGGCGAGACGCCGGCCTTCCTCTTCCTCGGCAGGAAAGAAGCCGCACTGCTGCGCGAGCACCTGGCCAAAGCCTTCGGGGCCGAGGCCGTGGCCACCCTCCACGACACCTATTACATGGGTCTCGAGGTGGTGGAGATCGAAAGCGAAAGCTTCGTCTTCGCCGGTGGCCGCAAGGTGGTCCGCACCCTGCAAGACCCGATCTCCCGGCGCCCCGCATGGCGCGACCGCGAGACCGAAGCCATGTGGCAGTTCAGAATCTGATCCTGCACCGGCTGTCGCCCCCGTGCCTTCCGCCGAAGGAAGGCACGGGGGCGAAAAACCCGCTTTTGCCGGCGAGTGATCGGATCAGGAGCAGCCATCAGGGCTTCTTCACCTGCGCCGGGGACATGAGATAGGAAAGGAGATCCTGCACTTCTTCCTCGGAGAGTCCCGAAAGCAGGCCCTCCGGCATCATGGAGAGGCCCAGGGCTTTGTTCACCTTCACATCCTTTTTCGCGACCTTCGTCTCCACTCCCACCATGCGGAGGACGAGTTCGGTGTCGTTCTCGGAGGCAAGCATCCCGGTCACCACCGAACCATCGGCCTTCTCGATCTGATGGAGCTCGTAGCCTTGGCCGATGAGCGCGTTCGGATCGAGGATGTTGTCCAGCCAGTGGTCCACGCTGCCGCGCTCGCCGCCGGTCAGCTCGGGACCGATATCGGCACCCTCGCCGAAGAGCTTGTGACAGGCCGCGCAGGTGCGGTCGTAGATCGCGCGACCCTTCGCGGGCTCCCCTTTCGCAAGTGCCTCCGGGCCTAGCTTGGCCTTCCATTGCGCGACAAGGTTCCGGCGCGCCGCCTGATCGGCAGTCTGTTCCCCCCAGATCTTGACGACTTCTTTTTTCAGGGCCGCGTCGCTCGTCTCGCGGAGCCGCGCGACGGCATCCGCGGGCACGTCCTTCACGTAGAGCTTCTTGGCTGCCAGCCAGTCCATCACACGCCGGGCCTTGCCCTCCCGGGCGGCCAGACGGCTCACCGCCAGTTTCTCCTCGGGAGCAAAGCCCGCCACCCGGTCATCCGTGGCAGGGCTATCCAGCAGTGCGGGATATGCCAGCAGAACCGGCAAGCGCAGCGCAGGATCACCGATGAGTCCGGCGAGACGGTCGGCATCGGACTTCTCCAAGGTCGGCGTGAGAAGCTTGAGCGCCTCCAGACGCCCGGCGGCGGGAGTGCCGCGGTCTTCGATCTTGGACCACAGCTTGAGGACCGCCCCGCGATCTCCCGATCGGGCCAGCACGGACTCCGCCTTTGCCCGGATCGCGGGGTCGTCGCCGGTCTTCAAAGGTTCCAAGACAGCTTGCTGCTCCGCCGAGAGCCGCTCGTCCGGCATGGCCTCCAGCCGTGCCGCCAGCGCATCGAGGATCGGGATTGCCTTCCCCTTCCCGGCGGCAAGGGCTTCGATCAAGGCAGAGGGTTCGTCGAGCCGCCGCGCCGTCCATGTCACCAGCCGGGGGTCGGGAGAAGCCAAGGCGATCTGCACCGCGCGCTTCGCATCCCGGGGCACCAGCGCCTCGAATCCGAACCAGAACATGCGGGTCAGGTTCGGATCCTCCGCCACCAGCTTCGGCGAAAGGCTCGCGGCGATTTCCATCGCGAGATCCGGTGGAAGTTTCTGCATGGCTGAACAGAGCGAGAGAAGCACCACGGGCGAGTGCTCCTTTATCGCCAAAGCTTTCCACGCCGGGGGAGCGGCCGGGATGCCGCCTTGGGCTGCGAGGCGCACGGCCCAGGAGCGGATCGACGCGCTGCCATCCGCGAAAAACCGGGGATCCACGGGCACCCCGCACGCGGCGAGACACCAGAGGGCGCTCAAGCGGCGGGTTTCGTCCGCATGATCCGCCAGGGTGCCGGCCAGGAAGGCGAGGGCGGCCGGATCAAGTTGCCGGCCCGCCGACACGCGCTCCTGAAGGAGGCGGCGCGCGGTCCGCAGCGACCACTCATCGCGGCCCGCTTGAAGTCTTGCGAGTTCGAGATCCCCGAGTTTCGCCAAGTCGCCCTTCCAAGGCTTCGCCTCGCCGTGCCTCAGGCGGAAAATCCTGCCGTTTTCCCGGTCCCAGCGTTCGGGGTCTGGCCGATGGCAGCTCGTTTCATCATGCCAGTCGGTGAAATACAGCGCCCCGTCCGGCCCGGGCTCAATCGCCACCCCGAGAAACCACTCGTCCTTCGAGAGCATGAGATCCGGCGCGTGCTTGCCGACCCAGCCGGAGCCCTTCCGTTCGAGGATGTCGCGATTCAAGCGATGCCCGTGGATATTGAAGAAAATCGCGCTGTCCCTGAATTCTTTCGGGAAGGAATCGCTCAGGCAGATCGCGAAGCCGCAGTGGGCGTGACCGCCACCGGCGTCGGACACCTCTTTTGAAATCCCATTCTCGTGCCCCCAATGCGCGTGGTCGCCGATGTTTCCGGTCCAGTGCCGGTGGTCGGCGATCGTTTCCAGCGGCTCATAAATGTGGGGATTGAAATGGGATCCCGCCTGGCGCTGGTAGTAGCCGCCGGGAATGATGTGCCACAGGTGCGGGATCACGCAGGCTTCGCAGAAAGCCTCGCCGTGGTCATTGAAGTCGAGGCCCCAGGGATTCGAAGTGCCATGGGCAAAAACCTCGAATTCCTTCGTGCGCGGGTGAAAGCGCCAGATCCCGGCGTTGATCGGGATGCGGTCGCCATCGGGCGTGCCGGGCTTGCCCACGCGCGAGTGAGTGAAGATCCCGTGGCAGCCGTAGAGCCAGCCGTCCGGCCCCCAGATGAAAGAGTTCAGCGTCTCGTGGGTGTCTTGGTACCCCCAGCCGTCCAGCAGGATCTCCGGCACGCCGTCCGCCCGGTCGTCCCCATCCGCGTCGGCGAGAAACATGAAGTACGGGGCGGCACCGACGTAGAGCCCGCCGAAGCCGGTCTCGATCCCGCTGACGAGATTGAGATTTTCGGCGAAGACTTTGCGCGTTTCAAAGCTGCCGTTTCCGTCCGCATCTTCAAAAATGACGATCCGATCCTTCCCCTGGCCTTCCGGGGCCCGGCGCGGATACGTCATCCCTTCCGCCACCCAGATTCTCCCGCGCGCGTCGAAACACATCGCGATCGGCTGCACCACCTCCGGCTCGCCCGCCACCAGATCCACGGCAAAACCGGCCGGGACCTCCATCCGGGATGCGGCCTCGGCCAAAGGTGCGCTTTTCACCATGTCCTCTTGCGCGGCAGCGATGCCGGCCAGCAGCAGGCACCCGGCGAATACGGGAAAATTCATGGGGAAACTACCGGGCCAACCTGGGTTCATATTTCAACATCGTTTGTCACTGCCGATCCTGGTGCAAGGGTTTAGCCCAATGGCCGTTATGGCGCGCAAACCCGCTCCCGGAATTCCGGTCGCATGCGACCGACCTGCAATCGATCTTTGCAGAATGTCCCTATCCCGGCGTAGCTTCCCCTCCACTGCCATGAGCCTCCTCTTCCTCCCCGTAAGTGCCGACATGGAATTCGATTGCTCGAACTACGACACCGTCTCCGGAGTCCTGATGGAGGCACTCGAAGCGACGCTGGCCATGGGGCACCCGGAACCTTGGGGTGGCTATCTCGCTTTGACGGAAAATCAGGAGGCCGTCGGCATCTGCGCCTTCAAAGGCACGCCGGATGAAGCGAGGGCCGTGGAACCGGCGTGGTTTACTTTTCCTCCCTACGAGAATCGCGGCTACGGAACAAGCATGGCCGCTCATCTGGTGAGGGTGGCCGCGGAAAACCCCGATCAAGTGGTGCAATTGATCGCCCACACGGAGCCGGAGCACAATGCCTCGGCCAAGATCTGCGAACGGAACGGCTTCGAGCTGCTCGGCGAGATCGAGCATCCGGAGGACGGGCGTGTCTGGCGATGGAGCCGCTCCCTGCGCTAGGGGTACCTCGGCTATTTCTTCGGCACGGCACGCACGGCTCCGACGGAGATCCCTCCGTCCACCAGGAGGGTCTGGCCGGTCATGTAGGCGCTGGCATCCGACGCGAGGAAAATCAAGGTGCCATCGAGATCCCCCGGCGCACCCGGGCGCTTCAGCGGGATCCGGTCGGCAAGATAATCCACCCATCCTTCGTCCTCATACATCACCGCATTCTGCGAGGTCTTGAACCAACCGGGGGCGAGGCAATTCACGGTGATGCCGTGTCTTCCCCAATCGTCCGCGAGACTCATGGTGAGTTGCTTCACGCCTCCCCGGCTTGCGCCATAGGGTGCCAGCCCCGCGTAGCCATTCACGCAGGTGACGGAGCCGATATTGATGATGCGGCCGTAGCCGCGCGCTACCATGCGGCGCGCGACGGCTTGCGCCGTGAAGAAGACCCCGCGGAGATTGGTATCGAGGATCAGGTTCCAGTCCTCCCAGGTGACTTCCAGCGCGGGCTTGCGCACGTTGCAGCCGGCGTTGTTCACCAGAATATCGAGCTTCCCCGCCACGGACCACGCGGCCTCCGCGGCGGTCTCGATGCTCGAGAGCTCGCGCACATCCAAGACGACGGGCCATGCCCCGCGCCCCAGCGCTTCGATTTCGGCCACGGTGGCATCGAGCGACGACAAGGTGCGGCTGGTCACCACGACATCCGCGCCAGCCCTCGCAAGCGCCAGCGCAAAGCCTTTCCCCAAGCCGCGGCTGGCACCGGTGACGAGGGCGGTCTTTCCCGTGAGATCAAAGAGATTCATTCAGTTGTCGCGTTGCTGCACCCAGCGTTGCATTTCGGAGTCGATCTCCACCTTCAAGCGGCGGAGCTGCTGCGTTTGCTCACGATCGGAGGCGTTTCCCAGATCGCTCCCCGCCTTCGCCACAACGGCGAGCATCTGACGGTTGTATTCCGCGGAACAGGATCCGCAGAGGAACTGCGGCGTGGCTCCGGCGCCCTCGAGAACCGACGAGATACTATCGGTCGCCATGGCCCTTCCGCCACAAAATCGGCATCGTCCTTTCCGCATCGCATCCACGAAAGCCTTCTCAGGACCGGAAAGCGACGCCTCGTAGCAGCTCGCGCATAGCTTCCGGGAAGGCCCCTTGTCGATCCCGGTACGGCAGACGAAGTGGCTCGCCCGGCTCTCGCCACAGGCTTCGCATCGCTGCTGTTCCGGCTCGTCCATGATTTTCAGTTCACCACCAGAACCTTCAGGGCTCCGGGGGTCTTCGCTTTTGCGAAGGCGTCAACACCATCCTCCAAAGCGACGGTCGCCGTGATCAAAGGCTGCACGCGGATGCCGCCGGAAGCGATCGCCTCCAGCGCTTCCGGATACTCGCCCGCGATGGCGCAAGAGCCGAGGACATCAAGCTCCCGCGTGACGACGACCTGCAAGGGCAGCGGAACGCTCGGCGAAAGGTTTCCCACCAGCACCACCCGCCCGCCCTTCCTCACGGAGCGGAGCGCGAAATCGACGGTCGGCGCGGCACCGACAACTTCCATGGCGATGTCCGCCTCGATCGCGGGCAGCGTCCCGCCTGCTTGAAGCACCTCGTCCGCCCCGAGCTCGCGCGCGAGCCTCAAGCGCCCCTCGTCGAGATCGACAGCGATCACTTTCCCCGCTCCCGCGCGTTTCAGAGCCTGAATGACAAGAAGGCCGATTAACCCCGCACCTACTACGAGCACCGTAACCCCCGTCACGTCGCCCGCGCGTCTGACCGCATGCAAGGCCACGCCCACGGGTTCGGCGAAGGCCGCTTCTTCAAAAGAAAGCGACTCCGGCAGGCGATGGAGAATGCGCTGCGGAACCGTCACGTATTCCGCGAAGGCCCCGTCGCGGCGGAACTCCGTGCAAGCCACCCCGACCACCTGGCGGGAGTCGCAAAGATTCACCCGGCCCTCGCGGCAGTAGCCGCATTCGCCGCACCACACGGTGGAGTCGAAAGTCACGCGGTCCCCGGCTTTCCAGACCGTCACCCCCTCCCCCGCGGCATCCACGGTTCCGCTGGCCTCGTGGCCCATCACCAGCGGCGGGATCCGCCGGCCGCTGCTGCCGTCCATGCCGTGAAGATCGCTGCCGCAGATGCCGCACGCCTTCACGCGCAGGCGTACTTCGCCCGGCCCGGGCTGTGGCACGGGCAGATCCACTACCTCCAACTCGGAAGGGCCCACGAGTTGCAGTGCCTTCATCGGCTGACCCTTTCGAGATCACGCACCTCCACCTTCGCCCACCAATCCTTGAAGGCATTGATGAAAACGTAGTGGTCCGGGTCTTCCTGATACGCATCCTGCGCCGCTACCGACTCAAAGGTGAACGAAGTGGCATAGTCCCAGGATTGATCGATCACCGGGCGCTCCATCACTTTGGCCGGCACGGCCCAAAATCCGCTCACAAGGCCCTTCACCGTCAAAAGAGCGTCGAGGCCCGCCTCGAAAGCCCGGCGGTCCGCCTCGTTCTGCCGCTCTTCCTTCAGCCAGAAATACACATGGTGTTCCATACCCGGCCCGTGTAGCGGCGGGATAGGGCGGGAGCAAGCCCGCGGCGTGCATGCAGCCGAGCCGCATGCAACCCGGGCCGGTTGTTTACCGCTTCTTCCGCAGGAAAGCCGGAACATCCAGATCCTCGCCTTCAAAGAGGCTGGGAGAAGCTCCCTCGAAGCGTCCACGCGGACCGCCCTCGAAACTCAATTCCCCCTGACCTTTCCCCGTCGCCCGGGGTTTCGCCGGCGGGGCCGCTTTTTCAGCGTCCTCGTCGATCCCCGAAAATGCTTCCTCGAGATCGTCAAAGACGCCCGGTAGAATGACCGGCTTCTCCACCCTGGCCACCGGCTCCGGGCCGGGGGCTGGAGCGGGCTCCTCGGGCGCAGGCTCGGCGGATTCCTCCTTGGCGGCGACTTCGAAGAAGGCGGGCTCTTCCTCCACCTCCTCCTCGAGGTCTGCTTCCGGTGCGTCTTCGACAGCGGGGAAATTCTCATCTTCTGTCTCCGCTTCGATCTCCTCGGGCGGAGAGAAGGTAGCGCTTGCAGCCGACACGCCGGCGAAATCGTCATCCGCTGCCGCTGTTGCTACTTCTTGCGGAATGCTGCGGTCGATGGTGAAGGGAGAAACCTCCGGTTCGGCGAAGGGCATGTCTTCCTCCACCGCTGCCTTGGCCGAGGTGAATTCGGCAATGGTCGGTGCCGGCTCTTCAAAGAGGCTTGCCGCGGTCATCGCGGGTGTGACGGTCTTTCTCTCGCGGGGCGACGGCGTGAGAACCGCCACGGGCTCCGGTTCCTCGATTTCGTCAACCGCGAAACCCACCGTGGGTTCCAGCAACGCCGGCTTCTCCAGCGGTGAAGTCCGCTGGGCGTGGAGCCGGTCTTCCGGCAGCGAGCTGACCATCGTGATGCTCAGATAGTCGCCCATGCTCGGATCCACGGCCGCGCCGAAGAGCACGTGCGCCTTTTCCGGGACGTGCTTCGAGAGGCTTTGCATGAGAAGCTCGATCTCATAAAGGGTGAGATCCTCGCCGCCGCAAAGGTGGACGAGCACCGTCTCCGTATCCCGCAGCAGTGCGCCTTGATCGAGCAGAGGGCTGTTGAGCGCGTTTCGCAGCGCCTTCTGCGCGCGGTCCTTGCCGCTCGCGATGCCCGAGCCGAAGAGACAACGGGAACGCGTGGTGCGCAGCGCCGTCATCAGGTCGTCCAAGCCGACATTGATCAGACCGGGGCGGATCACCAGGCGGATCACCGCCTTGATGCTCTCCGAAATCATGCGGTCCGCGGCGGCAAAGGCCTCGTGGATCCCTTGTTTGGCGAGCACCAGATCGCCCATCCGGGTGTTGTCGAAAGTCACCA
Source organism: uncultured Haloferula sp. (assembly GCA_946885645.1). The sequence continues at coordinate 4,374 of CAMPGU010000079.1, read as the reverse complement.
GCGCATTCGACAGTACGGCCAGCTCGTTCAGCGAAGTCTCGGCCTGCTCGCGACGGCGGCGGCCTTCGAAGCTGAAGGGCATGGTGGCGAAAACGACCACGAAAGCCCCTTCCTCGCGGGCGATGCGGCACACGATCGGTGCCGCTCCCGAGCCCGTGCCACCGCCGAGCCCGACGCAGAGAAAGACGATCTTGCGGCCCTTCAAGGCGGAACGCACTTCGGTTTCCGCCTCCAGGACGGCCTGCTGGCCGAGTTCCGGATCACCGCCCGCGCCGAGGCCTTTGGTCAGGTTGCGGCCGAGCTGGATGCGGTCGCGGGCCACGGAACCGGAGAGCGTCCGGATGTCCGTGTTGATTGCCAACATTTCCGCACCGTCCATGCCGTCCAGGACGACACGATCGAGCATGTTGGTCCCCGCACCGCCGAGGCCGACGATCTTCACGGAGGACGATGGGATGGTATTCTGGGAGTCGCGTGGGAATTCGATCATGGCATACGGTGGCGGCCGCGCCGCCTTGGTGAGGAGTTGTTATCTTGAGAAGGGCCAAAGGACATTGCCGAGCTTCCGCAGCACGCCGCGCTTCGGCTCGCGCTCGGCCTCGATGATCTGGGCGTAGCGGATCAGGCCGATGGCGGTAGTGAACTGGGGATCCTTGAAATTCGCTTGCACGCCGCTCAGTTCCGGCGGCTCGGGACGATACACGTCCCGTTTGAAAATATCGTGCGCCAGCTCGCCGAAGCCGCGCATGAGGCTCGTGCCGCCGGACAGGAACACCCCCGTGCCGATACGCTCCACCGCGCCGTCCGGCAGGCGGCGCAGCAGCAGCTTCAGGGTTTCCTCCAGCCGCTGGCGGATGATGTCGTTGAGGAGCTGCCGCTTTACCTCGGCTTCGGCGAAACCCTTCTCGTCGGCCACCTTGATCAGCCCGACCGAGCGCGCCGGGTCGGCGGAGGCATCGCCTTCCCGCACCTTGAGCATTTCGGCTTTCGAAAATGCCAGGCCGGTGACGAGGTGGATGTCGTTCGTGATGTGCTCCCCGCCCACCGGGATGCAGCCGGAGGCTTCGATCGCGCCGTCCAGATACAACACGTAGTCGGTAGTGCCGCCGCCGATATCGATGACGAGAGCGCCGCGTTCCTTCGATTCGCGGTCGAGGGCCACCTGCGCGGCCGCGATCGGGGAGAAAACGAGATCATCGATATCCAGCGGCATCTCCCGCACGCATTTGATCTGGTTTTCAATCCGCGACCGGATGCCGTGGATCACGTGGAAATCCGCGTCCACCGTTTTTCCGGACAGCCCGATCGGCGAGGTCGCGTGCTCGAAGCCATCCACGCCAAACCTACGGATGATGTGATGGAGATACACGTGATCCGCAGGGATCGCCACGGCGCGCGCGATCTCCTTCGCCTCCTGCACGTGGGAAGGACCGATGACATTCTCGTCATCCGGCAAGCGGAAGCTGCCGCGGTTGTTCACGCCCTCGATGTGCGCGCCCGTTACCGCCAGGTAAACGCTGCCGATCTCCACATCGCTGGCGTCTTCCGCCTTCACCAGGGCGTCTTTCACGCAGGCGCGGACCTGGGGGAAATCGTAGATTTCTCCCTTGCGGACGCCGACAGACTTCGACTGCCCCACGCCAAGGATTTTGACGGAGCCGTCCGACTTCACTTCACCGACCACCATGCAAATCTTGCTGGTGCCGATTTCGAGGCCGACGTGGATCTTCGAGCGGGCCATGGAGAGGATATCAGCGGTTGAGGAGGTCTTGCACGTCGCGCGAGCGACGGTCGGGGGTGGATACTGCGGGTTCGACGAGGATCGCGCGGGGGACCCCGCTACCCCGGAGGAGAACGGGGATATTGCGCTCCGGAATAAGCTCGATGGATGCGATCTGCTGCGAGCGCTCCCGCGCGTGATCCAACGCCGCTCTCAGGTCGCTCATCTGGCGCTCGTGATCGCCCAAGCCGAAGAAAGCCGTGGTGCCATCGCGGGAGAGGAGTTCGAGCGACCAAGCGCGGTTCTGGCGCAGGGAGTAGATCCATTCCGGCGCGCCGGGAATCTCCGCGCAGGCCACCTCGTAAAGGCGCATCAGGCGGTCGAATTCAGGATGTTTCACCGGCTTACCGGCCGCCACCGCTTCGCCGCCTTCACCGAGAAATACCACCGGAAGTCGGGACGCGGTCTCTGCCAGTGCGGGCGGACAAGGAAAGGCGACACCGCCACCGTCCACCAGCAGACCCTTCTTGAGATCGCGCTCCTCGATTCCCTGGCGAGAGGAGGCGATCCACACCTTCGGCTCCCGCGCCCTCAATTCCACCACCAGCGTGCCCGGAAACTCCCGCCGCACCGAAGCCGAGGCGACCTCCGGCAGCGCATCCAGCTTCGACTCGATCTCGCCGGCATCGCAATCGAAGAGGCTACCGCCGAGATCGATATCACAGATGGCGACGAGGCGCTGCTCATCGACGGCGGGATTCGGCGTCAATTCGATCGCCTGCAACCTGAACTCCTGATTCTCCAGCAGGCCGCGCTGAATTCCCGAGCGGATGCCCCAGGCCGCTCCGCCCGCCAAAGCCAGGAAAAGCGCCAGCCGCGCGAACTTGCGGCAGGTCTTCAAAAAGCCGAACCAGACGATTCTGGGCGACACCACATGTGCCTGCAGTTGGATCAACTGGCGGCTGTGACGGACCTTGGTCGTTCGTTTCTTGAACATGGAAGATCGGGTGAGTGGAACTAGGGACGGGCTGCCAGGGAGAGCTCGGCGATACGCAGGCAGAGTGTGGGGAAATCGACGCCCGCCGCGGCGGCGGATTTCGGCAGCAGGCTCGTTTCCGTCATGCCCGGGATGGTGTTCGCCTCGAGGACGAAGGGATTGCCCCCGGTATCCAGCAACACGTCCACGCGGGAGTAAACTTCGATTCCCAGGGACCGATGCCCTGCCAGCGCCGCCTCCTGGACCCGGCGGGTGGTCTCCGCGTCGAGGTCAGCCGGGCAATAGTAGTCGCTGCCCGCGCCGCCCGTGAGCCACGGGTATTTATTGGACATGTCGTAGAAGCCATCGCGCGGCGCGATGTGGACGATCGGCAGGGCGGTGTCGGCCAGGATGCCCACGGTCAGCTCCTTCCCTTCCACGAAGGCCTCCACCAGGATATCGTTCCCGTATTTCGCAGCGGTTTCCATCGCCGGCAATGCTTGCGCTTGCTCCTTCACGATGGTTACCCCGACGCTCGATCCCTCGCGCGGCGGCTTCACCACGAAGGGCACGGGAATCGAGGGCAGCTTCACGCCACCGGAAACATCGACGATCTCCGAGCGCGGGGTAGGCACTCCTGCAGCGAGGAATTTCTCCTTCGCCAGATTCTTGTCAAAGGCGATGCGGCTGCTCGCCACGCCCGCGCCCGTGTAAGGAATACCGCGCCCCTCGAGGATGGCCTGCAGCTCGCCGTCTTCACCGAAAGTCCCGTGGATCACGTTATAGGCGAGGCCGGTGCCCTCCGGCAAAGCGAAGTCAGGTCCCGCCACGTCCACGCCGACCGCGTTGCATCCGGCGGCCTTCAAGGCTTTCAACACGGCGTTTCCGGAAGCGAGCGAGACCTCCCGCTCGGAGCCGGGACCGCCCATCAGGACGGCAATGAGTAGATCCTGGGGAATCATGGGAAGAGGGGAAAATGGGGGGCTTTCATGGGCTTAGAAAGTGAACTCGTCTTCGCCGAGCACCTTCACTTCGGTTTCCAGTTCGATACCGCGGGTTTCCCGGGCGAGAGCTTTGATGCGGTCGATCACGGCGAGCACTTCGCTTGCCGTCGCACCGCCCGCATTGACGATGAAATTGCCGTGTACTTCGGAGACGCGGGCTTTGCCCTCGTTACACCCTTTCAGCCCGAGTTCATCCACCAGCTTGCCTGCCGGCACCTCGGAGGGATTCTTGAAAATGCAGCCTGCGCTGGCTGCCACCGGCTGGGTGCTGCGGCGCTTCGTGCGCGAGGCATCCCAGCGCTGCCGGATGGATTCCGCCGTATCCGGCTTGCCGGTAAAGGTGGCCTGCAGCGCGAAATTGCGGCGCAGTTCCGGCACGTCCCGGTAGTTCGTCACGATCTCCTCGCGCGAGCGCTCGCGGATCTCGCCGTCCTCGTCCAGGAAGATCACCGACACCACCTGATCGAAGGTTTCCGTGCCCATCGCACCGGCGTTCATGCGCAGGGCGCCGCCGACGTTTCCGGGGATGCCTTCCATCCACTCGAAGCCGCCGATCCCCGCCGATTGGGCGACGCTGGCGACCTTTTTCAACCGCACCCCCGCCCGTGCGATGATTTTGCCGTCCTCGGCACGGCTCTCGGGATCGGCGTGTGCCTCCTGGTCTCACTCGCGCC
>CAMPGU010000078.1 GCA_946885645.1 uncultured Haloferula sp. | reverse complement strand
CCGATGGAACTGATCCCCCACCCAACCAGAACGATCAGGCCCACGTAATACCAAGGCGCACCGGCATTCGTCCCGAGGCAGGCAGACAGCAGCGTGGCGCAGAAATACGCGTAGCCGAAACCGAAGCGCAGGTCCCGGAAAGGCAGCCCGTGCTCCTCCGCGTGCTGCCGCCGGCGGCGGATCATCATCGAAAAGGTGGCCAGCGAGAGGGTACGGGAAATGCCGTACGACTGCACGAACTGGAGCGGAATGAGGATGACCGGCAGCCACGTGAAGACACGCGCCATGGTCGTGATCCGCGGCCCGGGCTGCAGGAGCACCAGCGCCATCGCCATGGACAGGAACAGCACGGAAAGCCGCCACCCGACCAGCGAGGCCTTTTCGGCGAATGCCCAGCGTACCCGCGTCCAGTGCGCTCCCTCGATCAGCAAGGCGCACACGAGCCCGGGGACGAAACGCTCCGTGACGGCCGCCCAGAAAATCACCGCGGCACCGAGCAGATAGCGTGGAGGACCCTCGCTCACAGGGCGTGGAAGACGATGCCGGGGTTCATGGTAGGATCAATCGCACGTTTCGGGGGAACCGCCAGCTCAGAGCATCCGCGGGAGCCGCATCAAATCTTTTTCCAGCTCCGCATGGCGCAGGAAATGGCAGCGGGGTACCGCCCCGGGCCTCTCGTCACAGATCACCAGCGCCGAGGTGGCGATGCCCGCGCGGTTCAGGCGGGAAAGCAGCTTGGCCCGGCTCTCCGACCAGCCGGAGAAGACGCACAGGCAGCCCGCGAGGTCCTCGGAATGCCGCAGGACGAGCTTTGCCAGCGAATCGAAGTCTTCGTGCGGGGAGCTTTCCACCCCCGCAAGCACCTCGAGCAAGGTCTCCGCCCGAGCAATGCCTTGGCCCGCCGTGACAACCCGCTCGTGGCCCGCGATGAACATGAGGTCGATCAAGGATTCCCGAGCGTCCACCGCGACCACGAAGGAAGCGGCAACCGAGACGGCATCTTCGAAAAGGTCCTCATCGCCCGCCTCGGGGAACGTATCGAGGATCAAGCCGTGGCGCGGGAAAAAGGTATCCTCCAGCTCCTTCACCACCGGCTTGCCGGTGCGGGCCCAAGTCGGCCAGTGGATCAGCCGGAGAGGATCGCCCGGCTGGTAATCCCTCAGCCCCGTAAACTCGCCGGTGGCTCCCGCGTGCTTGGCCACGGCCTCGCCGCCAGGCTGGAAGCGGGCGCTCCCCGGCAGCTCGAAGCGGGGCAGCGGATAGCGCCGCGGCAGCACCGCCAGGCTCGCGGGAGGAGCGGGAATCTTCCGGCAGCGTTGGAATAGCCCCAGCGGGTCCGGGAGGATGACTCGCAAGTCGTTCATGCGAATGAGCCCTCGCCGCCTCGGCACCATTGAGACCGCAAATTGCCTGGAGATGCCCGGCTTCAACTCCGCCAGCAGATTGCTCTTCCCGCCCTCGAAAAGCAGGCGCGTCTCGCACAGCCAATTCCACCGGTACCACGCGAAGCCGCGGTCGAAGAGATTGCGGGTTTCCTCCCCCGGCTCGCGGCTCCCGAAATACCGGTCGATCCCCGGCCGCGGATCAGGCGGGGTTTCGACGATGCCGAAGCGCCGCAAGGTCTGGCGCCGCAAATTCTTCAGGGTCACATGGTAGGTCAGCGGCTGGCCCGCCGTCGCATGCTGGGGCAGATCGCGCACCGCCTCGATCTTCGCGCGGCGAAAGGGTAGGAACAGCAAGCCGACCACCGCCAGCGCGACCGCCAGCGCGAAGGTCTGGTACACCGGCGGCTCCGGATTACCCGCAGCGGCCCCGGTCGCCACCACGATGATCATCAGCACGCCGATCCCCGCCGGGCGGATCCGCCGCCGGAGGAAGTAATTCATGGCCGTGCCGCCGGAATAAAGCCGGTACTGCAGCCGCTGCAAAGGAGTCCTCGCCCCCGGTTTTCTCACCGGCTCGGGGGATCCTTCGGGTGAAATGGCTGACATGTCGGATTCCCCCGAACTTCCCCCTCTTCGCGCTGCACGCCAAGGGGAAAAGATCGCACGGCCCGCATGCCTCAGTACACCCGGGCCGGCGTGTGGGGCATCGGCCCGATCCTTATCGGAGAGGCCCGAGGAGGACCATCACGCGTGATATTCCTGGATCGATTTCACGGTCAGCTCTTTCTCCTTGAGGGAACGGATCGCCTTCACGGACGCCACCGCGGCGGCGAGGTTCGTGCAATGGCTGACCTTGTTCGCCACCGCTCCGGAGCGGATCGTGACTTCATCCTCCCGGGCGGCATGACCGCTCGGGGTGTTAATGATGAAGTGGATCTCCCGGTTTTTCATCATATCGACAACATGCGGGCGGCGGCCCTCGTTGAGCTTGTAGAGACGATGGCAGGGAATGTTTTCCGCCTGGAGGCGGTCGCAGGTGCCGCCGGTGGCATAGATCTCGAAGCCGAGATCCACCAGCTCCCGGGCAACGCCCATGGCTTCGTCCTTGTCACGGTCGGAGACGGAAAGGAAGACATTGCCGCTCGTGGGCAGCGGATTGAAGGCGCTGATCTGGCTCTTCGCGTAGGCCATGCCCCAATCCGGATCGATGCCCATGACCTCACCGGTGGAGCGCATTTCCGGACCGAGCACGATGTCGATGCCGGGGAAACGGTTCCACGGGAAGACCGCTTCCTTCACCGAGAAGTGCGGCGGGATCACCGTCTCGGTGAAACCGAGTTCCGGCAGGGTCTTGCCGACCATGATCTGCGCGGCGTATTTCGCGAGCGGCACTCCGGTGGCCTTCGAGACGAAGGGCACCGTGCGCGAGGCACGCGGGTTCACCTCGATCACATAGAGCTGCTCGTCCTTCACGGCGAACTGGATATTCATGAGGCCCCGCACCTCCAGCTCGCGGGCGAGTTCCTTGGCCGCGCGGGTGATCTCCTCCTTGATCGATTCCGAAAGGGAATAGGCCGGGATCACGCAGGCGGAGTCGCCGGAGTGAATGCCGGCCTGCTCGATGTGCTGCATGATGGCACCCACGACCGCCATCGAACCGTCCGAAATGCAATCCACGTCCACTTCGGTCGCGCCTTCCAGGAAGCGGTCCACCAGCACCGGGCGGTCCGGGGAAACGTCCACGGCCTCGCGCATGTAGCGGCGCAGCTCGCTTTCCTCATAGACGATCATCATCGCACGGCCGCCGAGAACGAAAGAGGGGCGCACGAGCACCGGGTAGCCGATCCGGTTCGCGATCGCCGCGGCTTCGTCTTCGGAAATCGCGGTCCCTGCATCCGCTTGCTTGAGGCCGAGCTTGTCGAGCAGTGCGGAGAAGTGCTTGCGGTCCTCCGCCAGCTCGATGCTTTCGGGGGAGGTCCCGATGATCGGCACGCCGTGGCGCTTGAGATCGGCAGCGAGATTCAACGGCGTCTGTCCGCCGAACTGCACGATCACGCCGTGCGGCTTTTCCTGGTCGCAGATGTTGAGGACATCCTCAAGGGTGAGGGGCTCGAAGAAGAGCTTGTCCGAGGTGTCATAGTCGGTCGAAACCGTTTCCGGGTTCGAATTTACCATGATGGTCTCGTAGCCCAGCTCTTTCAGCGCGAAGGCGGCGTGGACACAGCAATAGTCGAACTCGATGCCCTGGCCGATCCGGTTCGGCCCGCCGCCCAGGATGATGATCTTTTTCTTGTCCGACTCCCGCGCCTCGTTCTCGTCGCCATAGGTCGAGTAGAAGTAGGGCGTGTAGGCTTCGAACTCGGCGGCGCAGGTATCGACGAGCCGGTAGGTGGGGATGATGCCGCGGGCCTTGCGCTCGGCGCGGATGGTGTCCTCCGTAGGAATGTCCGCCACCGCACCCTCGGGCTCGGCGCGGGCCTCGGCCAAGGGACCGAGATCCTTTTCACCGTGGATCGAGGCGTCGTGGATGGCGGGCGCGTGGGCACGTGCCATGGCAATCTGGCGGTCCGAGAAACCGAGGCGCTTGGCGTCCTTCAGGTCCAGCGTGGCGAGGTTCCTGCCCTCGTCCGCAATTTCCTTGAGATGATGGAGGAACCAAGGGTCGATGGCGGTAGCCTCGAACACTTCATCAATGGTCCAGCCGTTCACGAAGGCGGTCTGCAGCCAAAAAATCCGTTCCGCGTTCGGCACCGCCAGCTTGCGTTCGATTTCCTCGCGGGTGGCACCGTGGACATCTTTCTTGTCGAAGCCGAAGCCCCAGCGACCCGTCTCCAGGGATCGCAGCGCCTTCTGCATCGACTCCTTGAAGGTGCGGCCGATGGACATCGCTTCGCCCACCGATTTCATGGAGGTGGTGAGCACTTGGTTCGCGGTCGGGAATTTCTCGAAAGTGAAGCGCGGGACCTTCGTCACCACGTAATCGATCGTCGGCTCGAAGGAGGCCGGGGTCTCGCGGGTGATGTCGTTCGGCAATTCCCCCAGCGTGTAGCCGACGGCCAGTTTCGCCGCGATCTTCGCGATCGGGAAGCCCGTGGCTTTCGAAGCCAGCGCGGAAGAGCGCGAAACCCGCGGGTTCATCTCGATCACGATCATCCGGCCGCTCACCGGGTCGATGGCGAACTGGATGTTCGAGCCGCCCGTCTCGACGCCGATCTCGCGGATCACGGCGAAGGAAGCATCGCGCATGATCTGGTACTCCCGGTCCGTGAGCGTCTGAATCGGTGCCACGGTGATGGAGTCACCCGTGTGCACGCCCATCGGATCGATGTTTTCGATGGAGCAAATGACCACGCAGTTGTCGGCGCGGTCCCGCATCACCTCCATCTCGTATTCCTTCCATCCCAGAAGCGATTCCTCGATGAGAACCTCGGACACGGGCGAGAGGTCCAGACCGCGGAAGACGATCTCCTCGAACTCCTCGCGGTTGTAGGCGATGCCGCCCCCCTGGCCGCCCAAGGTGAAAGCCGGGCGGATGATCAGCGGGAAATTCTTGCCCGTGTAGGCGGCGATCTGCTCCGCCACCGCACGGCCCTCCTCCATCGTGTGGGCGGTGCCGGACTGCGGCACGTCGAGGCCGATTTTCAGCATCGCGTCCTTGAAGCGCTGGCGGTCCTCGCCCTTGTCGATCGCATCGGCATTCGCCCCGATCATCTTCACCCCGTACTTGTCGAGCACGCCGGACTTGAAGAGCGACATCGAGGTATTCAGCGCCGTTTGGCCGCCGAGGGTCGGCAACAAGGCGTCGGGCTTCTCGCGGGCGATGATCTTTTCGACCACCTCGGGGGTGATCGGCTCGATATAGGTCCGGTGCGCGAATTCCGGATCGGTCATGATGGTCGCCGGATTCGAATTCACGAGAACGACCTGGTAGCCTTCCTCGCGCAGGGCCTTGCACGCTTGGACCCCGGAATAGTCGAACTCGCAGCCCTGTCCGATGACGATGGGACCGGAACCGATGACGAGAATCTTTTGGATCGAGGTATCTTTGGGCATGGCGGGACGGAGCTGGCTGGCGTGCGGAGGCTAAATTTCGGGGTGTTTCGCAGGGTCAGCCGGGGATGTAAAGGGTTGGATTGGCGTGATTTCGCCCCGGTCCTCGAAACCGGGGGGTGCACCCGCCCGTCGGCACCTTCCGTCCCTAGCGCTTCTCGATCCCGGGGGGCAGCCAGTCCTTCTTCATCGGGGTGATCGGCGAGACGGGAGCTTGGGGAGGCGCTTCCGTCCCGGCAGGCCCGGCGGCGGGCCCCTTCTCCAGCCCGGCGGTGTGCTTTTGAAAGATCTGCCGGAGCGTCTCCGCATCGACTCCGCCGACGATCCTCTCGACCTGCTTGCCCTCCCGGTAGAAGCGGAACTCCGGGATCGAGGACACGTTTTCGGCCTTGGTGAAGGCTTTTGCCCGATCGATGTCGATCTTTCCGACGACCGCCTGGGCGGCAAATTCTCCCGCCACCTGAGCCACCACCGGCTCCATCGCCTTGCAGGCTCCGCACCAGTCCGCCCCGAATTCCACGACCGACAGCCGGCCGGGGGTGGCGGTGAAGCTCTCGTAAGAGGCCGCGTCGATCTCTTCAATGGAGGCCGCTGCCGCAGCGGCGCGGGAGGGAGCAACGTCCCTCGCCGAACGGACAAGATCCTTCGCCTTCTCGCACGAAGGAGCGATCAGGAGCGAAAGAGTGGTCAGGGCTAGGAATGCTCTCATCCCGCAATAACGACGATCAAGGCTCGGTTCCCATCGCTTTTTTTGCGGGTTGCACCTGAATTACCGGTTGCCCGCGGTTTCTTTCCATCCCGGGGACGTCGGGGAGCCAGGTTTTGTCAATGCGCCGGACCAGACCGGCCAGCATGCGGTCCACGGTGGCTTCCACAACCACCGGATCGGTTTCTCCGATCAAATTGCCGAGCTTTTTACCCTCGGAGTGGAAATCCAGATGGCCGGCGAACTGCTCCAGATCAACGATTCCGGCAGCCGCGGCGATTTCCGGCTCCTGCTTGATGTCCGCTTGCGCGAGTTGGACTTTCTCCCCGTATTTCTCCTGCTTCAGCTTTTCCAAAAGCTGTTGCAGCTTCTTGGGGTTCGGATTCCCGTCCAGCCGCATGTTGGTAATGGTGAGGACCCCCGGCTTTCCTTGCACTTCATCGATATTCTTTTTCGTCACCTGAACCGCCGTATCGGGCCGCTCCTTTGCTTTCTCATCGCGCCCTCCCGGCATCGTGAAAAAGTAGCCCGCCGCCGCGGCGGAGCCGATAAGGGCGACAAGAAAGGCACGACGGATCCACGCGGCTTTTTGCTCGGGGGGCATGAGCAAGGAATAATGTAAGGCCCGCGGAATTTAAATACATTTTAAGTGACCGGTCCGCTTGCTGCTCGCCTTCCCGGTTTTTTCACCAGGCCTTCTTCTTCGGGGCCGGACATCCATTGCCAGGCCCGGCCGGGGATGCTAGGCATGAACCATGTACCGAGCCCTGCTCCCGCTATTGTTCGCCGGCGCTCTCAGCGCCGCGGAGGAAAAGAAGATCGTCGCGGTCTTCGATCTGGAGGGACAGCTCTCCGAATCCGGCCGCCCCGCGCCCTCGCTGCTTGGCGGCCTGGGCTTGGAGGCCGAGCGCCCGCTCACGCTTTTCGACCTCACGCGCAGCCTTTCAAAAGCCGCCGCCGATCCGGAGGTTCAGGCGGTGGTGTTGGATGCCGACGATGCAGGTCTGAGCCTCTCCCAGATCGAGGAAATTCACCGCCGTCTCCTTGCGATCCGGGCAGCCGGCAAGGACGTGTGGATCTATAGCGACGGCCTGAACAATGCCACCGCCCTGCTGGGTGCCGCCTCCAACCGTTTCACGCTGATGCCGGAGGGGGACGTCTCCTTCAGCGGCATCTACGCGGAATCGATGTATTTCAAGGGTCTGCTGGACAAGGCGGGCGTGGTGGCGGACGTGATCCACATCGGCGATTTCAAGAGCTTCGGCGAGGAATTCTACCGCACCGGCCCCAGCGACTTCGCGAAGCAGCAGCAGGAAGAACTCATTGGCGGCATCTTCGACCAGATCGTCGCCCGCGTGGCGACGGGACGAAAGATCGCCCCGGAGAAAGTGCGGGCTCTGGTGGATCAAGGGACCTTCACCCCGCAGGCGGCAAAGGAGGCGGGCCTGGTGGACGACCTGAAGTACCGGACCGATTTCAACGCCGCGGTGAAAGCCGCCTACCACGACGCGAAATTCGAATATGAATACGCGCTGCCCGATCTCGACGGCCCGGAAATCACGGGGATGTTCGACATCTTCAAGCTGATGTTCCAGGACCAGAGGGACAAAGCCGGCAAGAGCGACTACGTCGCCGTGGTGGCGCTGGATTCCGGAATCTCCAATGAAACGATCACACCGGTGCGGGCGGAGGTTCTCCGGCTGCTGAAGGACGAGCACGCGAAAGCTCTGGTGCTGCGGGTGGATTCGCCCGGCGGCTCCGCACTCGCCAGCGAGGTGCTGTGGGAGGCGACAGACGAATGGAAAGCCACAGGCCGGCCCTTCATCGTCTCGATGGGCGGGGTGGCGGCGAGCGGCGGCTACTATGTCTCTGCCGGGGCGGACCGGATCTTCGCGGAGGAGGGCACCATCACCGGCTCCATCGGCGTGGTCGGCATGAAGCTGGTGCTGGGCGGAGCGATGGAAAAACTAGGGATAACCACCCACGCCACCCAGCGCGGGGCGAAGGCGGGGGCGATGTCGATGACGAAGCCCTTCAGCGAGGAGGAGTCGAAGATGGTGCGGGATTCGATGCTGGCGGTGTACGGCACTTTCAAGAAGCGGATCGAGAATGGCCGCGGCGCGCGCCTGAAAGGCGACCTCGAAGGCATGGCGGGAGGCCGGGTCTATACCGGCAACCGCGCCTTGGAGCTCGGTCTGGTGGACGAAATCGGCGGCTTGGGTGAAGCAATCGCGCATGCGGCCCAAGAGGCTGAGGTGGATGCGGATTCCGTGAAGCTCGTTCCCGAGCCCAAGAGCCCGCTGGAAGGCCTCTTCGCGAAGCCGGAGAGACGCGCGGAAGGGGAAATCGTGCGTATGGGCGGCGGCGAGGCCTCCCCGGCCGTGGAGGCGGTGCTCGCGACCTTGGGCGAGGCAAAGCTGTCCGCCCTGCCGGAGCCCCTGCGCGAGACCGTGGGTGCGGCTCTGGAGCGGATTGCAGCCGCGGGAGATTCCACGATCCAGTTGATCGGGCCGCAGATCTCGATCCCGCTGAAATAGAGGCCTGTGAGCTCGGAAACCGCGGAGGGGCTATTGTTTATCGCGGGAATGTCGGCGGGGGCCGCTGGCTTTTGCCTGCTATACCGCGGGCCTCGTGACCGCCGTTTTCGGGCGCTCCTTCCGCGCTTCCGCAATCTGCCACGCAGGTGGAGGACTACTGTTCTGTTCTTTTCTTTGGTATGTGCACTTTTTGGGCGGCGCCCTGGGCCACAAGATCGGCCCTTTCGTTCCCATGTCTTGGACGCACTTCCTTGTCCCTTGGCCCGTGGCGGTGACCTCCGCCTTCATCTTCATCTCCTTGATCGTCCGAGGCGTGCGCGGGAGAAAAAGCAGCCGGATCCAAAGCTAGTCTCCCTCCGGGGATGGGACATGTCCGTCAAGGTTTCTCACTGTACGCTCCACCAGAGCCTGGAAGTTTCCACGGCTTTCGTAACTGGGCCTGAAGTCCTGATGAAGTGCTTTCAGTTGCTTCAAGACAAGCTCGCCCTCCTTCTCCTCCAGCTTCGCGACCAGCTTTCCCGTGAGCTTCTTCGCCGAAGTGCTGTACCAGTGATTGTAGTTGAAGGACCACATTTGCCCGAGAAAGAGGAAAGTGGCCGAAGCCCAAGCCATTGCTAACCATCCGGACCGGATTCTACTTCGCCGCGGCTCCGCGGTGGCTGCGTTCCAGATCAGCCCGGAGAGAACCGCTAGAACTACCACGGTGATGACCAAAGATGCCATGTCCATCTTCCATTGTTCGCAGGAGGCGCGATCGAAGTCCAACCCCCAACAGTCGTTCACGGAATCTTCATCCGCGCCTTTCCCAAAAGAATCGCCTCATTCATCCTTGCCCATCCGTCCATCCCCCGCCATCCCCGCGCATGCGCTTCTCCGCGGTGCTTTTCGATTTCGACGGCGTGCTGGTGGACACGGAGTGGGCCATCTACGAGGCCTGGCACCGGACCTTCCGCGCGCACGGGCATCCGTTGCCGCTGGAAATCTATACCCAGTGCATCGGCTCGGATTTCGATACCTGGTCGCCGAAAACCCATCTGGAGGAGCTGACCGGCCGCAGCTTCGACTGGCATCAGCTCGATGAGGCCCGGCAGGTGGAAATCCGCCGTGATCTGGAACAGGCGGGTCCGATGCCGGGGGTGGTGCCGCTGCTGGAAAAGCTGAAGGCCGCGGGAGTGCCCGCCGCCGTCGTTTCCAGTTCCTCGCACCAGTGGGTCGATGGCTGGTTGGAAAGGCTGGGACTGATGCCCTATTTCCGCACGGTGGTGTGCCGCGGCGATGCTCCGCGCATCAAGCCGGCACCGGATCTGTGGCTGGAGGCACTGCGCCAGCTCGACCTGCCCGCGGAGGAATGTCTCGCGATCGAGGACTCGCTCAACGGCGCGAAGTCCGCCAAGGCCGCTGGCCTGAATGTGTGGGTGGTCCCGAACCGGACGACCGCCTGCCTGAATTTCTCGCTGGCCGACCAAGTTTGTTCCTCGCTCGCGAATCTCAATTGGCAGTCCTGAGGCCCGAAGAGCGCCACGACGCGGCCCCTGGGAAAGGAAAAACCGGGAAGCCCGTGAGGACTTCCCGGTTCGGGAATCGATGGATCAAACGCTCAAGCGCGGATCACTGGCCGCGCGGTTGCGGGGCGCGGAGGACCGGGTTGATATCAGTGCCCCATGAGGTGCTGTCACCCACGGACTCGAGGGTGCGGCCGCCGCCGATGGTGACCTTCTTGTCGGCGCGGATCGTCTCCGCCTTGGCACTGTTGTCCAAGCGCAGGATGATCGCCTTTTCACCATAGGGCTCCGGATCGAAGGTCCAGTCGGTCTGGGCCTTGAAGGAGGGGGCCACCACCACCGGGCGGTTCGGCTCGCCGGAGCTGCTCTGACCGTCGGTCAGGGAGACCATGATGTAGCTGAAACCGACTTCGCCGGCTTCCAGCGCCTTGGCCTGGATGTTGAACACGTCGTCGGGCTTCTTCGGCGAGAAGGAGGTCTTGCACCAGAAGGGCTTCTCGGACTTCAGGCCGGTAGCGATGAGCTGCCGGAAGTAGTCGTTGGAGAAGTTCCCGTTGAAGGACAATTCGGTGCCGGTGGCTTCCTTGACGTCTTCCGCCGTGTTATTGTCCGGGAAGGTACCGTACTCGCTGTCGAATTCGAACAGGGCGAGTCCGATCTGCCGGACGTTGTTCAGCGCTTCCGTCCGGTCGGCAGCTTTGCGCTGCTTCAGGATAACGGGAGCCGAGAGGCCCGCGAGGGCCGCGATGATCACGATCACCACGAGCAGCTCCACCAGGGTGAAACCGCCGGGTTGGCGATATTTGGCTTTCATGTTTTGTTTTGGTTTTCGGTCTATGGATGGGCCGCTTAGGACCCGTTTTTTATATGACCCCCGCTGTTGAAAAACACCGGAGATCAAGAGAGGCTAAGTCCGCCATTTACCGGCGCAAGAAGAAAGAAAGTCGCCCCGGGGTCAGCGCGAAAAAGCCGCCGCGAGGGCTGCCAGGGAATCGCCGCTCGGGCGGTCCGCATCGAGAATCGCCTGCCTCTGGAGCAAGGTCAGCTCCTGCGTGCCCTGCTTGGCCAGCTCCAGCATGGCGGCCATCTCAGCGGCAGAGAAAACGGCTTCCTCGCCGCTGCCCTGAACTTCCACGAAATCGCCGCTTTCCGTCATCACGACATTGAAGTCCACGGTGGCTCCTTTGTCCTCGATGTAATCCAGATCCAACACCGGCTGGCCTTCCACCACCCCGGCGGAAATGGCGGAGACGAGCTTGGTGAGCGGGAAAGCCTTCAGCTTTCCATTCGCCATCAGGCGGTTCAGGGCGATCGCCAGGGCCACGCAGCCGCCGGTGATGGAGGCGGTGCGGGTGCCGCCGTCCGCCTGGAGGACATCGCAATCGATCCAGATGGTCCGCTGGCCGAGCTTGGTCAGGTCCGTGACGGCGCGCAGGGCGCGGCCGATCAGGCGCTGGATTTCAGAGGAGCGGCCGTCCAGCTTGCCACGGCTAATGTCCCGCTGCTTCCGGTCCAGAGTGGAATAAGGAAGCATGCTGTACTCCGCCGTGAGCCAGCCCCCCTCCACCCGCTGGGTCTTCATCCAGCGCGGCACGTCCTCCTCGATGGTGGCGGCGCAGATCACCCGTGTCTCGCCGAAGGAGACCAGCACGGAGCCTGCCGCGTACGGTGCCACGTGCGGGATGAAGGAAATCGGGCGGAGCTGGCCGGGCAGGCGGCCGTCGTGGCGGGCGGAGGACATGGAGCGGAGTCAAGGAAAGCCGGGGGCGTATGGCAAGTGCCCCGGAGGGCGGCGCGCTTTTTCGGGCTTGGAATCAAGCGGCTTCCGGGTTCCGCTGGCGCCGGGGATGAAGGAAACGCTGGCCGAACTGGAGCGCTGGGGCGCCGATGTGATTTTCGGCCGCGCGAAGGGCTTCCGCGCCGGCATGATGCGCCTGGCCATGAGCGCCCTGTCCGGCGTCTATCGCGCGGTGGTGCAGACCCGCCTGATGATCTACCGCAAGCGCTGGCGGCAACAGCACCACCTGGGCACCCTGGTGGTCAGCATCGGAAACCTGACGGTCGGCGGCACGGGCAAGACGCCGGTGGTGGAGCTTTTGGCAAAGACGCTGCGGGACCGGGGCCGCCGTGTCGCGATCCTGAGTCGCGGCTACAAGAGCCGCAGGCTCAAGGAACCGCAGAACTGGAAAGGCAAGGACGGCCTGAAGATCCCGCCGGAAAAGATGCCGAAGCTGGTCTCGACCGGCCGGGCGCTGCTGCTCGACTCGAAATTCGCGGGCGACGAGCCTTTCATGCTGGCCCGTAATCTGGATGGCGTGGCCGTGGTGGTGGACAAGGACCGGGTGAAGGGCGGGCGCTTCGCCGTCGGGCAGCTTGGCGCGGATACCCTGGTGCTGGACGATGGCCTGCAATACCTGCACCTCTCCCACGGCATCGATATCGTGCTCGTGGACCGCAGCGCCCCTTTCGGCACCGGAGCCCTGCTCCCCCGCGGGACCTTGCGGGAACCGCCGCGCAACCTCTGCCGCGCCAGCTATATCCTGATCACCAAATGCGACGGCACGCCGAACGATGCGCTGATCGAGCGGCTCCGCCGCCATAACCGGGTGGCCCCGATCATCGAGTGCACCCATGGGCCCCGCTACCTGGAGGAAGTCTTCACCCGCGAGCGGAAGCCCTTGGACTTCCTGCAAGACAAGTGGACGGCGGCCATCAGCGGGATCGCCGTGCCGGAGGGCTTCGAGCGCGGAATCGAGAAACTGGGCGCGCGTTTGGAAATCCGCCGCCGCTTTTCCGATCACCACCGCTTCTCCCGGCGGGAGATCGATAAATTCATGGAGCGCTGCATCGAGCGCGACATGGAGCTGGTGGTCACGACGGAAAAGGACGCGGTGCGCTTCCCCCGGCCGAAGGAGATCGCCGTGCCGATCTATTTCCTGCGGATCGAGGTGGAGATCCTGAAAGGACACGATGCGTGGGAAGACCTCATCACCCGGCTGTGCCACCCTTCCGCCCCGGGCGACCCGGTATTACGCTACCGCGACGCCTATGCGCTGTAGCCCGCGGGAAAGGTGAATCTCCTTGCCCCGTATCCCTGCCGGGCACATAACTTCCACAACCAAAATGAGCACCTCATTCAATCCCTATGCCGTGGGGCCGGTGGCCGAAGCCCCGCTGGAGACCCGCACCGACTTCGTGCGGAAAACCTACACCCACCTCGCAGGCGCCATCGGTGTGTTCGCGGTGTTGGAATGGATGCTTCTATCCATCATTCCCGCGGAAACGATCTTCGGGCTACTTCAAGCCCGCTACTCTTGGCTGATGGTGCTGGGTGCTTTCATGGTGGTATCCTGGGTGGCTAACAAATGGGCTTATAACGGTGCCTCCAAAGGCATGCAGTACGCGGGCTTGGGCCTCTACATCCTCGCGGAAGCAGTGATCTTCCTGCCGCTCCTGATGATGGCGACGATTTACGATCCCGCCGCCATCGGGAAAGCGGGTGCCGTCACCGGCTTCATGGTCCTCGGCCTCACCGCCATCGCCTTCACCACGAAGAAGGACTTCACCTTCCTTGGCGGTATCCTGAAGCTCGGCTTCATCATCGCCCTGGGCGTCATTGTCGCCGGAGTCTTCTTCCCGAGCCTGATGAGCGGAATGGGCATCTGGTTTTCCATAGGGATGATCGTGCTCGCTTCCGGCTCGATCCTCTACAACACCAGTGCGATCATGTATCACTACGCACCCGGCCAGCACGTGGCCGCCTCACTTTCCCTCTTCGCCAGTGTGGCTCTCCTCTTCTGGTACGTGCTGCGCCTCTTCATGAGCCGCGATTGATCGTTTTCCGTTCAACGGACCAAGAGGGCCGGATGCGAGATGCATCCCGGCCCTTTGTTTTTTTGCACCGGTTTGCTCCGAACGAGGGGAGGAATCAACCGGCGTGCAAGCTGCATCTCCGCACCGGATTGTGCATGGAACGAACGTTTCGCATCCGGCGGTGCGGACCCTTGCGGCGGATCCTCGTGGGCCCCTTGAAGCAAGCGATTTATGGGGAATTTGAAAGGCTCCTGACGGGTAATGGCACGTCCCATGCAGGCAGAGAGGAAGAATTCTCTCCGCCGGGGTTTCCGCGGCCCGGTGCTGCGGCAGCCCGACGCGGAGACCGCTTACCCATTGAAACCATGAAAACGAACAACATCCCACGCATCGCTTTCCTCATGGCCGCCAGCCTGATTACGCCCGTGGCCATGGCTCAGGAAAAGGTCGAACGGAAACCTGCCGTCGTCGTCGAAACGACCATGGCCGAACCGGGAACCATCGCCGCAGCTCTGCGGGACGGGGTCACATTCTCGATTTTGACCAAAGCCATCAAGGCCACAGGTCTGGAGGCAACGCTTGGAACCAAGGGTTCCTACACCATCTTCGCCCCGACGGACGAGGCCTTCGGCAAGCTGCCGGAGGGTACGCTCGCCACCCTGATGCTCCCGGAGAACAAGGAGAAGCTGCGCTCGCTGGTGCTCTACCACGTGGTGCCGGGCATTTTCACCTCTTCCGATCTGAAGGATGGCGCGATCAAGAGCTCGAACGGCGAGAAGTTTGAAATCGATATCGAGAGGAACGCCATCGAGGTAGAGGACTCCAAGGTGGCGAAGGCCGACCTCGTAGTGAACAACGGGGTGATCCACTCCATCGACAAGGTCATGGTGCCGAAGTCCCTCGACGGCTTTGCAGGCCTCGACGAGGATTGAAAACGCCGATTTTTCCTGAAAGCATATGGCGCGCCCCCGGGGCCGGGCCCGGGGGGGCGCGATGGGG
>CAMPGU010000077.1 GCA_946885645.1 uncultured Haloferula sp. | reverse complement strand
GTCGGCGTGGGCCGCAGTACCACCCGGGCCATGGTCTATTCCGCTCTGGCGATCCTGATCTTCAATTTCTTCCTCACCCTGCTGATGAACCTGCTCTTTCCGGCGGGGCTGGGGAAACACTGACGCAAACGGCCCACGCTCACGCCGACATCCTCACCGCCGAGGGATCGGGGTCGATGAAATGGCCCCAGCTTTCGTCGGAGCCGGTGTTTTCCCTCAGGCCGAACATCGGCCTCCACCGAGGGGCGGCGGGCTTGCGCAAGGGATGCATGTTCGCCTCGTGCGGGAGCTTGTTCGCCTTGCGGGTGTTGCAGCGGATGCAGGAGGTCACGATATTCTCCCAGGTGGTTCGCCCCCCTTTGTCCCGGGGCAGCACGTGATCCAGGTTCAATTCCGCCTCGCTGAAGATCTTCGCGCAATACTGGCAGGTATGCTTGTCCCGCAGGAACACGTTGCGGCGGGTGAAGCGGACTTCCATGCGCGGCAGCTTCTCGTAAAGCGCCAGCACGATGATCTTCGGCACCCGCAGCGCGAGGCGCACGGTGTGGATCATCTCGTCCACGAATTCGCGCGACGAGTGCTCGACCCAGGATCCCAGATCGTGAGTACGGAAACGGTCGTCGCCCTCGGTCTGCACCACCTGCGCATGCCCGAGAAAGAGGAGCTTGAGCGCGCGCCTGACGGTACAGGTTTGCACCGGCTGCCAAAACCGGTTGAGGACGAGGACGGGATAGTCGAGGTGGGCTACCATGCCTTTTCCCAGCAATTGCCGCGGAAACTAGCAGGAATGCCGGGTGTCGCAAGAAAAAGGTCGGTGACGGGGAAGTAACGGGGACGACGCATGCCGATCTTCCGGGTCACGACTGAAAAACCGATAGTCTTACGTTCGTTTCAGGCCGGAGCGGATGCTTCAATTCGGCTTGCGCTTTTCAGGCCATCCTTCAAATTTGTCCGACAACTTCATGAATATCCGCACCTTCATCGCGTCCATGGCTCTCGCCGCTCCCTTCTGCCAAGCGGCGGAACCGGGCTTTACCGATCTTTTCAACGGCAAGGATTTCAGCGGCTGGACGCGGGTCAACGGCACCGGCGAGTACCGGATCGAAGGGAAGGAGATCGTCGGCTTCGGCGAGAACGTGAAGTCGAACACCTTCCTGCGCACGGACAAGACCTACAAGGATTTCGATTTCCGCTTCGAGATGAAGTTCGACGACCTTTCCGGAAACTCCGGCATGATGTTCCGGGGCCTGCAAAAGGAGGGCAAGGACGGCCGGGTGTACGGCTACCAGTGCGAACATGACAATGGCAAAGCCCGCGCCTGGACTGCCGGTCTCTATGACGAGGCGCGCCGTGGCTGGCTGGAGCCAAAGAAGGGCGACAAGGACACCGAGGAAGACAAGAAGGCACAGGCCGAGTTCACCAAGCAAGGACAGGAGATCACCAAATGGGATGATTGGAACGAGATCCGCATCGTCTGCAAGGGCAACCACATCCAGATCTGGCTGAACGGAAAGGAACGGGTGGACTACAAGGACGAGGCGAAGGAATTCACCCCGGAGGGCTTCTTCGCCCTGCAAGTACACGGGGGGAAATCCTGCAATGTCCGCTGGCGGAACATCCGCATTAAGGAACTCTGACTTCCGCCGCCAGGATCTCTTTCCACTCACCCTCGCCGGGCCGGCGAGGGTTTTTTTTTGCTTTCCGGAGGCAGCAGCAGCACCGGACGACTGCGGGAGGCAGCGGCGACCGTCCGGCAACCTGAGACCTCATTGCCATGCTCTCGCGATAGAGTGAAAACGGGTTTCACCCCGCAACCAACCGCAGCTTTTTTTAAAATTCGCAGCGTTGCGTGACGAAAATGCTCCACTCAAACGAGTAGGACAGCTAAACCGCCATTCGGTGCGTATCGTAACCAGTGGGGATATCAATCTCCTATCCTACTCCGCGAACCCATGAACCCGCCCAAACTCCTCGTTGCCCGACGAACTATCTTCATCGCCGCCGCCCTGTTGCCGGGGATGGCCCTCGCCGATGGCTACTCCTCCGCCGTGCTGAGCGATGCCCCGCTCGCCTATTATCCCCTGGGTGGTGCCGCGCCGCCGGATACCGCCATCAATAGCGGTAGCCTCGGTGCCGCGCTGGACGGCAGCCACATCAACGTGCAACACGGGACCCAAGGGGTCCTGTTCAACGATTCCAATCCTGCCGTTACCTACGACGGCAGTGGAAGAACCGTGATCCCTTACAACGCCGCGTTGAATCCCCCGGCCTCGGAGTCTTTCACCATCGAGGCCTGGGTGAGACCGGCCTTCGACGATGTCGCGCCCGACGGAAGGGCTCCGCTGTTCAACCGCCATTCGAGCGGCCCCCGGCAAGGCTGGGTGATTTTCCAACGGGATTCCACCACCGCCGGCTGGAACTTCCGGATGTACAATGGCGGGAACGATCCATCCATCAGCATCACCGCTGGTGACCGGTTTCCCGGAGCCTGGACCCACTTGGCGGTAGTTTGGGATGGCAGCACCTCCACCGCCACCATGTATGTCGATGGTCTTCCCGTTCCCGGAGGTTCGCAAACCCTCGTCGGCGGCTACGTGCCGAATGCGGATATCCCCTTCTCCGTGGGCGCCTACAGCGCGGACAGTCCGGGAGACAATGCTTTCCTGGGAGATGTGGATGAGGTGGCCTTTTATCCGCAGGCGCTCACGGCGACGCAGATCGGCGACCATTTCAACAATGCTTACGATCCTGTGCGGACCGAATCCTACGCCTCCGTGGTAGCGGGAGATGGCGCCACCCTGCATCTCCGTATGGACGAGCCGGAGTCATGGCGCGTGGTGGCCAGGAACGCGGGAAGCCTCGGCTCCGATGGAAACGGCCTCCACTTCCCCGGCGCGGCCCATCAGGTCCCGGGCGCCCTGGCGGCCGGTGGCGATACGGCGGTCGGCTACGACCGGATCGACAAGGAATCCACCGACGGCGGGTATCCCACGGTGCTTCCGAATACTCCTGCACTGAATACCGAGAGCTTCTCCTGGGAAGCCTGGGTGAGGCCCACCGCGGAGGGTACCGGCAATGCCCAGTGCCTGGTGATGAATCATGATGCGCCGAATGAAACCACCCGCACCGGCTGGGTGATCTGGCAGCGGGCATCGGGGTCGGTCGGCTGGAATCTCCGCCTCTACAACGGGATCGGAAATACCCGCACCATCGATATCAACACCGGCAACGGCTACACCATCGGGCAGTGGCAACACCTCGCCGTGACCTATGACCAGCCGAGCCAGACAGCGGTCTTTTATGTCAACGGGACGGCCGTGGTGACCCAGAACACGGCCCAAGGCCCCTACGTGCCGAATCCGGGAACCGTGGTGCCAGCGATCGGCGGCTTCGCGAACGGGACCGAGAACCCCTTCCAAGGAGACCTCGACGAAGTGGCTTTCTACGACGAGGCGCTCACTTCCACGCAAGTGGCGGCACACTATGCCAATGGCACCAGCGCGAGCCCGGCGATGCCCTACGACGAACTGATCGAGTCCCACGAGCCTGTGGTTTATTACCGCATGAACGATGCCGCGAAGACCATGGTGGTCAATGCCGGCACCCTGGCTGCGGCGGCCGATGCGGTCATGGCCAACGCTCCGGAAGTGATCGCCGGTCCCCAGCCACCGGCCTACGGCGGCTTCGATCCCGGGACGGCGGCCAGCCTCTTCGATGGAGACAACACCTACCTGGAACTTCGCAACCCGGCAGGTCTGAATTTCACCGGCCCGGTCACCTTCGAAGCTTGGGTCCAGCCGGGCGCAAGCCAGCCGAACTTCGATGCCAACATCATCTCCCACGGTGGCAACCACGACTTCTCCGGCGAGGTCTTCCTCCGGATCGAGAACGGCAACTACGAAGTCGGTGCGAACGGCGGCAAGGCCTCTTTCGCCATCCCCGCGGCCGATCTGGGGACCGGCACTTGGGTCCACCTGGCGGGCACCTGGAGCGCCGGCCAGTGGACGCTCTATCGCAATGGCAGCCAGGTGGCGACCGGCAGCGATCCGAACGGGCCCCTGCTGGTGAACAACGCGAACTGGGCCGTCGGCGCGCGCGGCCGCTGGAAGTACGGAGCCGGATTCCCTTCCAATCAGGATGCCGGCGAGGCCCGTGTTTTCAACGGCGGGATCACCGATGCTGCAATCTACAGCACGGCGCTCTCCGCGGCGAAGATCAAGGCGCACTTCTTCGCGGGGATCGGCAACATGCCCCTGCTCATTACCAATCCCTCCGGGACCATCACCCTCGATTGGGCGGGTGGCATCCTTCAGGAATCGGATGATTTGATCGAGTGGAACGATGTTCCCGCCGCCACCGCTCCCTACATGCCGGCGGATGGCCCGCGGCATTTCTACCGCCTGCGTTACTGACAGACGGAGACGTTTTTCCAGGAGGTCACGGGGGCTCGCTGCAAGGCGGGCCCCTTTTTCTTTCCTCGGGAGCCGGCACGGCGGGCACCTCCCGATATTCCTTCCCACCCGGCGATATGACCTCAGACAGACTGGCCGGACCCGGTGCCGCTATTTCCTCTCGCGTGCCTCGCGGAGGGAATCCCCGCTCTTCTTCCATCCCGGCTTTCGGAAACCGATCCGTTGGGAAAGATAAATGCCGGTGTGCCCGCTGCACAGGAAGGCGGTGAAACATGCAAGGGCGATAGGCAGCGCGTATGCGAAACCGAAAAGCTCGATTCCCATCAGCGTGCATGCCAGCGGCGTATTGCTAGCCCCTGCGAAGACCGCCACGAAGCCGAGCGCCGCGAACAGGCCAGGCGGCGCGCCCATGACACCGGCCAAGGCATTTCCCAAAGCGGCACCGATGAAGAACAGCGGTGTCACTTCCCCGCCCTTGAAGCCCGAGCTCACCGTGACCGCGGTAAAGACGAACTTCCACGCCCAGCTCCAGGAATGGATTTCAGGTGAACCGAAAAGCGAGACAAGCGTGACCGCCTCCGGATCCGGCGACCACACGCCCAGCCCCAGGTAGTCCGCGCTACCGGTGAGAAAAAACAAGCTGATCACCGCTGCACCGCCCGCGGCGGGGCGTAGCACCGGATGAGGGATCCACCGCTTGAGGGCGGCGGAGAGCCGGTGGCAGCTCTCCGAAAAAAGCAGGCCGGTGATGCCGAAGAGGACTGCTGCCAGCGCGATCTTGCCCAGTAGCAGGGCCCGGGCGGAGAAGGCCCCCTGCGCCGCCTCCGCCACCTCCTGGATGTGGTAGTGCGTGTGCCCCGCGCCCCAAGCCCGGCAGGTCCAATCGCCGAGGTAGGCGGCGAGCAGGCATACCGGCAGCGCCTTCAATTTCGGCCGGCCGATCACCGCCACCTCCACCGCAAAGACGGCCCCGGCCAGCGGGGTCCCGAAAACCGCGCCGAAGCCCGCCGCCACTCCGGCCATCAGCAGGATTGCAAGTTCCCCTGCCTCCAGCCGGAAATGCCGGGCCACCGCTCCCGCGATACTTCCTCCCATCTGCACCGCCGTGCCTTCCCGGCCTGCGGAGCCGCCGCACAAATGCGTCGCCAGCGTGCCTAACAGGACCAGCGGTGCCATCCTCCGCGGAACGCCCCCGCCGGGATCATGGATGCGGTCGAGGATCAGGTTATTACCGCCCTCCGAAGGCCCGCCGTAGCGATGGTAGATCCACGCCACCAGCACGCCCGCGACCGGCAGGAAATAGAGCAGCCACGGATGATCGAAGCGCAGACTCGTCACGGCTTCGAGGCTCCACAGGAAGAACGCACAGGCGGTGCCTGCCGCCGCCGCCATCGGCAGCGTGAGGCCGATAAGCTTGAGGGAAAGCCGGGGAAGTCTCCGGATCTGGTGGTGGGTCGGCATATTGGCTTCCCTTGCCGGGCCCGAGGCAACAGTCGCGGGTGCCCCCCGTCAAGCCGGGCCCGATACCCGCCGGCACCTCATCGCTTCAGCACCCGCAGGCAGATGCGGATCGCCCGGCGATTGTCACGACATTTCGCTCCGCCATCCGCTCCCCTCTCACCGCAAAAACACGCATGCCTTCTCCGTCTGAAATGGGTTGCCAGCAGCAGGCCACGGGATAGGATCTCCATCGACTGCTGTGTGCGTCCGTTAAGGCAGCGTGCCCGGACCGATGTATTAAAACGGGGAGAAAAAACCGAGTCCGAACTAACGGTCATGCCTTCTCAGGACGACCCACTAGGACCGGCACTCCCACTTGTTGAGCAACTGGAACGTGGCTCACAACGCCTAGGACGGCACAGCGGTTTTTCTTGTACTCATGCCTCGTCCGCAAGCTACCGCACCGACTCGAAAACGCCCCCGCCGAGCAACCGGCCGCCATCGTAGAAGGCGCAGATCTGGCCCGCGGCGACAGCTCGCTGAGGCACCTGGAAACGGAGCTCCAGCTTCCCGTCCTCCCGCGGCAGGACCTGCGCCCGCTCGGCCTTCGCCCGGTAGCGCGGCTGGGCTTCCAACCAACGCGGCCCATCGATTGCAACCCCGATGGTGGAGACGCTCCCGATCAGGCACTCGCTCGCGTAAAGTCCCGGTGTCGCGCTTTCATCCCAGCCGACTACCAGCCGGTTCCGCTCCAAATCTTTTCCTACCACCACGTAGGCCATGCCCTCGCGCGGCGAGGCCACGCCGTGCCCCTTCCGCTGGCCCAGCGTGTAGAGGTGGAGCCCGCGGTGCTCCCCCATCACCCTGCCCCCGACGTCCACGATTTCCCCCGGCTTGTCCGGAATATAGTGGTGGATGAAATCGCTCATCTTGATGTCGCCGATGAAGCAGATGCCCTGGCTGTCCTTCTTCGTTGCGGTCGGCAGGCCGTGGCGGCGGGCCACCACCCGCACCTCCGGTGTCAGTAATTCTCCCTCGGGAAACAGTGCGCGCTCGGCTTGGAAAGAAGTCATCAGCGCGAGGAAATAGCTCTGGTCCTTGTTCGGATCCGCCCCGCGCAGGATCGCCGGTTCACCCCCCGCCAGCGTGCGCTTGCGCGCGTAATGACCGGTCGCCACCGCCTCGAAGCCCTGCTCCAGGGCGTAATCGAGAAAGACCCCGAATTTCATCTCGCGGTTGCACCACACGTCGGGATTCGGGGTGATTCCGGCACGATAGCCCTCCACCAGATAATCGACGATGCGCTCCTTGTACTGGTCGATCAGGTCCACCACGCGGAACTCGATCCCGAGCTTCCGCGCCACGGCCAGGGCGTCCTCGAGATCCGTCTCCCACGGGCAGTCGCCAGGCAGGCCCTCGGCGTTGATCCAGTTCTTCATGAAGGCGCCGGAAACCTCATGCCCTTGCTCGATCAGCATGGCGGCGGCGGCGGAGCTATCCACCCCCCCGGAAAGTCCCACCAGCACCTTCGCCATGCGGGGAGTGGAAAGCGGGGCGCTCCCCCTGCCAAGTGGAAATGAATGCCATGCCCGGGGCCGAAAGCGCTGATTCGACAAGCGGCGGAGGCGTGCCATCTTGGCGGCTATGATCCGTCGTGACTGCATCCGCATCCTCGCCGCCGGGGCTACGGGCCTTCGCGGTGTCGCCCTCGCGGAGGAACCTGCTCCCGCCATGCTCACCCGTCCCATCCCCTCCACCGGCGAAAAGCTCCCCGTCATAGGGATGGGCACGTGGCAGACCTTCGATGTCCGGCCGAAAGAGGCCGCGCCCCTGGAGCCGGTGATGAAGGCCTTCGTGGAAGCGGGCGGCAAGCTCCTCGACTCCTCCCCGATGTACGGGAAATCCGAGGAGATCGCCGGGCACATGATCGAGAAGTTCGGGCTGCGGGACAAACTCTTCGTCGCCACCAAAGTCTGGACCAGCGGCAAGGAGGAGGGCATCGCGCAGATGGAAAGCTCGATGAAGAAGCTCCGCGCGAAGCCGATCGACCTGATGCAGGTGCACAACCTCCAGGATGTCGCCACCCATCTGGACACCCTGCGGGCTTGGAAGAAGGAGGGTATCGTCCGCTATCTCGGCGTCACCCACTACACCGCGAGCGGTCATGCGGCGGTGGAAAAACTGATCGCCACGGAGACCCTGGATTTCGTGCAGATCAACTACTCCGCCGCGGAGCGCGAGGCGGAAAAGAAGCTCCTGCCCTTGGCCAAGGACCGCGGCGTGGCGGTCATCGCGAACCGTCCCTTCGCGGGCGGGGAACTTTTCGGCAAGCTCCGGGAACGGCCGCTGCCGGGCTGGGCGAAGGAGATCGGCTGCGAAAGCTGGGCGCAGATCCTCCTCAAATTCATCGTCTCCCACCCGGCCATCACCTGCGCCATTCCCGCGACCTCACGGCTGCACCACCTGCAGGACAATATGGGTGCCGGCCGCGGCCCGATGCCGGATGAAGGGATAAGAAAGAAGATCGCGGAAGAGATCGCCGCCTAGGTACGGGCCCGCTGCTAGCGCAGCGTCAGCACGTCCGTCCGGCGGTTGTTTTCCGGCGTGAGATCGACGGCCGCGTTCCCCGGGATCGCCGTGGTCGTGATGGCCGCGTAAGGCAGGTCCGCCATCTTCAGGCGGTCGAAGGGAACCGAAAAATTTTCGGACATGCCGGGCGCGATGGTCGTGGCAGTCACGGTGCTGGTACCCGCAGCCGTGGCGATCTCCACCCGCGTGTTAATGAGCGCCGCGGTGCCGCGGTTTTGGACCGTCACGCGGAGCTGATCCGCCGCCCCCGCACCGGCACCGCTCACGAGCTGCTGCCAGGTGACCACGGCATCGCAACGGCCGGGGACGTGGCGGTTCATGACGCGCCCGAGATTGAGCACGCCTGTGCCGTATTCCGCATCGAAACCCGGCGGCCCCTCGTCATCGGCGCAGGCCATCACGATTGCCACGGCATCTGCAGCGCTCAAGCGCCGCCCCGATCCATCGGAGATCGTGGCAGCGATCGCTCCCGCCACGAGCGGCGCGCTGGCGGAGGTGCCGCTCACGCGGACAAAGCCCCCGCCCGGTGCTGCGGCATTCACGCCGTATCCCGGTGCGGTCATACCGAGTTCGCTGCCCAGATTGGAGAAAGCCATCCTTTCGCCGCTGGCATCCACCGCCCCCACCCCGATGACACCGGGGTAGGCAGCGGGATACTTCGCCTCGGATTGCCCGCTATTCCCGGAGCTGGCGACCACCACGATCCCCTGCTCCAGCAGCAACCGGATCGCCTCCGCAAGCAAGGGGCTGTCCTGCTGCACCCCCAGCGAAAGATTCACGATCTCCGCCCCGGCATCCATGGCGGCTAGCAAGCCGGCCGCGACGAAATACGAATCGCTCAAGCCACCCTCGTCCATCACCCGCACGGAAATCAGATTCACCGCCGGAGCGATCCCGCGTGCCAGAGGGTGCACTCCGGCGATCAGGCTGGCCACGGCAGTGCCGTGCCCTTGCGTGGCCGTGATATCGGCGGGAAAGGGCATGATCTCGATGGAAGCGGAGAGCCGCGGCAGGGCCGCGTGCGGCACGATCCCGGTGTCCACCACTGCCACCTTTACGCCGCTGCCCCAGCGGGAGTTGTCGCCCGTCACCCCCAGCCATGGCAGCACTTCATTGCCGAAAGGCGTGGCCACGCCCGCGGAGGCCCCTCCTTTCACCCGGGGCGGCTCCGGCAGGCTCGTCAAAGTCTTGTAACCGGTGATCTCCTCGTCCTCAAAGAGCCGGAAGATCTGCTCCAGTTCCTCCTCGCTGGCTCCCACGCGGATCGCCAGCAATCGGTCCAAACGGCCGATCAAGCGCACTTGGCTCGCAGCAAGCGCATGAATGAAGGAGTCGTAGCTGGCCTCCGAGGGAAAGCGCAGGATGATCTCCTCCTCCCGGCAGCTTCCGAAGAGTTCGATGGTGGTGCCGTCCGCGAAACGATCCCGCGCGGGGTTCTTCGTCGGCCGCGGCGCGGTCGCACGCTGTGGCGCGGCCACCACCCGGCGTTTTGCTACCGGCGAAGGCGGCTCGGCAGATGCCCCGGCATCGCGGACAAGCCAGTAGCCTGCCCCGCCGGCAATCAGCGCAATCAGTGCGCCTGTCAGGCCGCGTGGCCATCGTCTCCTCGCGCTCACACGGATATTACCACCGCCGGTGCGCGAAATTGCCGGTGAAAACGCCCGGATTCACCGCTTCGCCTTCGGCAAGCGCAGCCACTCCTCCATATCCGCGAGCGGCTTCGTGTTCACCACATCCTCCCGTCGCAGCCAGCCCTTCTTCGCCACCTCGGTGCCGAAGCGCAGGAATTGGAGCTGATTCACCGAGTGCGCGTCCGGGTTGATCGAACACAGCACGCCCTTGTCCCGCGCGCGGTGCCACCAGCGCCAGTCCATGTCGAAGCGCTTGGGATTGCAGTTGAGCTCGATGACCGTCCGCGTCTCGGCCGCGGCGTCGATGATCTTCTCGTGGTTCACCTTGTAGCCGTCCCGCCGCAGCAGGAGCCGTCCCGTCAGGTGACCTAGCATCGTGATGTAGGGACTCTCCATCGCCCGGATGATCCGCCGGGTCATCTCGGCCTCGTCCAAGGTCAGCGCGTTGTGCACCGAGGCGACCGCGAAATCGAGCGATGAAAGGATCTCCTCACCGAAGTCCAGCGAGCCGTCCTTCAGGATATCGACTTCCGACCCCGCGAAGAGCCTGAACTGCACGCCGCCATGCTCCTTGTTCCACGCCGCGATGGCATCGATCTGGGCAGCCAGGCGGGCCTCGCTCAAGCCGTTCGCCTGCGGAGAGGACTTCGAGTGGTCCGCGATTCCCAAGTACTGCAAGCCCAGTTCCCGCGCTCCC
Source organism: uncultured Haloferula sp. (assembly GCA_946885645.1). Next base: position 4,272 of record CAMPGU010000077.1, on the reverse strand, counting down.
TCCGCCATCGCGTGCAGGGACGCTTTTCCGTCGGATTCGGTGGTGTGGCTATGGAAAGTCCCGCGCAGATTCTCCCACTCGATCAGGCGCGGCAGCTTGCCCTCGTCCGCCGCCTCGATCTCCCCGCGGTTCTCGCGCAGCGCGGGCGGGATGAAATCGAGGCCCAGCGCTTTGTAAATATCGCCCTCCTCGTTCACCTTCGGCAGATCGCTACCGGTGAAGCCGTACTCGTTGAGGGACCAGCCCTGTTTCAGCGCGCGGGAGCGGATCGCCACGTTATGCTCCTTGCTGCCGGTGAAGTACTGGAGGGCAAAGGGATACTGGGCATTCGTCACCGCGCGGAGATCGCACTGCAAGCCATCCTCCAGGCGGATCGAGCATTTCGTATCTCCCTGCGCGATGACCTCTTTCGCCCGCGGCAGTGCCCCGAAGAATTTCGTCAAAGCCGCGGGGTCGGTGGTGGCGACGATGAAATCGAGATCGCCCACGAGTTCTTTCGACCGCCGGAGCGATCCTGCCACGGCAGCCCGCAGCACCGCCCGATGCGCGCGCAGCGCCTCCAGAATTTCGTCCGCAGCGACCGCCGCCACATCCAGGCGGAACGCGGAGGCCGACTGTTCGATGCGACCGATCGCATCGAGGATTTTCCCCTGTGTCTTCGCGCCGAAGCCGCTCAACGCCGCCACCCTGCCCGCCTCGCAGGCCGCCTTCAGCGCGGCAATGGAATCGACCCCGAGCTCCTTGTGCAGCGCCGCGATTTTCTTGGGGCCCAAGCCATCAAGCTCGAAGAGCTCGAAGAAAGAATCCGGATAACCGGAACGCAGGTTCTTATGGAAACCGAGTTCGCCGGTGGACGCCAGTTCGTGCAACTTGTCCCGCAAGGCCTCGCCCAGCCCCTTGATGCCTTCGAGCTTGTTCTCCGCTGCCAGGGCCGCGATGTCCCCGTCATAGGACTCCACGACCTCCGCTCCCTGGCGATAGGCGCGGACCTTGAAGGGATTCTCGCCCTGGATCTCCAGGAGCAGCGCGATTTCCTCAAGAACGGCGGCCATCTGTTCGCGGGTGACGGGCATGGCCGGAGGCTAGGAAAGCTTTTCCTCCGGGACAGCCGAAAAACCCGTAAAGCAGCTTTTCAAGGCTTCTGCCGCGCCCCTAGGGCACCTGCAGAAAATCCGCCACCACCATCCGGTGATCGCTCCGGCGGGTGGTCACCGCGGCGCAGCGCAAGGCACGGAAATGCCGCGAGGCATGGATCTGGTCGATCCGGAGCGCCGGGAGGCGGCGCTGGTAGGTATTTCCCCAGCCGGTCCCCGCTGCGATGAAAGCGTCCACGAACTGCCCCTTGAGCTGATGCTGGATCGGGTCGGTCGGCGGGGCGTTGAAGTCCCCGCCGAGAATGGCGGGAGTGCCCGCGGCGGTGTCCTCCAGGATGTAAAGAGCCGCCGCCAGTTCCTTGCTCCTGGCATCGCGGTTGGCCTCGTGGGTTTTCCAGCATTCGGGCAACCACAAGCGCAGGTCCGTGGCGGCGCTTTCCAAATGAAGGTTCACCACCTCGATCACGCTGCCGTCCGGCTTTTTCACCGTCACCTGATGATCACGATAAAGCGGGGTCCGCACCTCGCGATCAATCCGCCAGCGCGTGACAATCCCGCTGGTCTGGTGGCAGCGGTAGTCGCCCCTGCCGAGATAGAGCCGGTCCGCCACCCGCTTCACCTGGTGGGGCATCACCTCCTGCAGGAGCACGATGTCCGGATCCCAGGGACGCAGGTCGATATCCGGATCGCCGCCGCCGTAGTTGAAAAAGCTGCAATTCAGCGTGAGCACCCGCAGCAGGGGCCGGCCATCCACCATCCCGGCAGGTCCCGGCTCCGGCGGGGATTTCGTCACGTTCGCGATCACCCTCGCCTCGTCCGCGCCGAGCAGAATCGTCATGGTCCATACCCCCGTGATGACGAGCGAAAGCGGCGCACGCAGGAACCAGAAGGCGACGATGGAAAACAGCAGCCCCAGCCCGCCCCACACCCAGATCGGCATCACGGTGAATGCCGCCAGCGCGTCCGCTTGGCGCGAGTAGGCGTACACCGTCAGCAGGTGCAGCAGCAGGGATGTGCCGACGAGGGTCCATCCGGCGCGGCGGCGGAAGCGGGAGGACTTCATCTTGCCGTGGTACCGGGAGGTGCCGGGTTTCAGAAGGGCAGCCCCATGCCGCCGGTCAGTTTTTTCATCTCGGTGGCGGAGACTTCCTTGCCCTTATTGACGGCCTCTTGGACGCCTTTCAGGATCAGGTCCTGGAGAAATTCCACGTCCTCCGGATCGACCACCGATTTGTCGATCTTGATCGCCTGGACATCGCCGGCGCAGGTGGCAACGACGGTCACCTTGCCGCCGCCCACGCTGGCCTCCACGGTCTTGCGGGCGAGTTCCTCCTGCGCAGCGGCCATTCCGGCCTGCATTTGCTGCGCCTGCTTCATCAGTTTTTGAATGTTCATCGAAAGAGATGGGTCGGTTGTGAAGATCAGCGTTTGAGCGTTGCCTGGAACATTTCCAGAGCAGTCTGGATCAGAGGATCCTTATAAAATTCCTCCATCGGGTCCACCTTCGGTGCCGGGGGGGCTTCCGCGGCCGCTTCGGGCTTCCACGGGGGGGCCTCGGAAAGCACCGGCTCCGGCTCGGGAAGAGGTTCGTCGGAGGCCGTGGCGATCAGCTCGTCGAGCGAAAGCACCACATCCGGCTTGGCCGGGGCGGGAGCCGGCGCGGGCGCGGCCTTGGCCTCCGCAGGGGGGAGTTCCTTCTCCACCTCCACCACCACCACCGCGGCTTCCACCTTGGCTTGCGGCTCCGGGGCGGCCACCGGCTCGGCGGCTACCGTCGCCGCAGGCGGAGAGGGAGCGGCGGGAGGCGCGGACATCGTCACCGGCGAGGTAAGATGCTCGCTCGCACCCGCCAGGACTTTGATCACATCGGAAAGCCGCACTTCGCCCAAGGTCTGGACCGCCTTGATCAGGCCGATCTCCAGGTGGAGGCGCTTGTTGGACGCCCATTTCATGCGGCCCTCCGTTTCCGCGAAAACGTCGATCACCGAGAGCAGGCGCTCCGCCGGATAGTTCTCCGCCGTGGCAAGCAGCATGGCCCAGGTCTCCGCGGGAATGCCATCTCCACCCGTCGCGGGATCGAGCCGCGCGACCAGCAGGGCGCGCAGCGCGCCGATCAGCTCGCCCAGCAATTGCGAAAGCTCGCGGCCCGCCTCCGCTTCCCGCTGCACCGTGGAAAGCGCCGCCGGGGTATCCCGGGCGAGCAGCGCGCCAATCACCGAGGCGACCGTCTCCCGCGAGGTGAAACCGAACACATCCAGCACGTTCGCCTCCGTGATCGTTTCGCCGCAGAAGGCCACCAGTTGGTCGAGCATCGATTGCGCGTCGCGCATCCCTCCGTCGGCGCCCTTGGCGATCGCCCAGGCGGCGGATTCGTGGAGATTCACCCCCTCCTCCTTCGCGATGAACATCAGGTGCTCCGCGATGGTATCCGCCGGGATCGGCCGTAGGTCGAAACGCTGGCAGCGGGAAAGGATCGTCGGCAGGATCTTGTGCGGCTCCGTGGTCGCGAAAATGAACTTCACGTGCTCCGGCGGCTCTTCCAGCGTCTTCAACAGCGCGTTGAAGGCCTGGTTGGTGAGCATGTGCACCTCGTCGATGTAGTAGATCTTGAACTGCCCGCGCGCCGGGGCGAAGCGGACCGTCTCGCGGAGCTGGCGGACCTCCTCCACGCCGTTGTTCGAAGCACCGTCGATCTCCAGCACGTCCAGCGAGCGCCCCTCGGCGATCTCCACGCAGAGATCCTCGTCCGGATCGAAGTCCACCTTCGGCCCCCCGCTGCAATTGAGGGCCTTCGCGAGAATGCGCGCGGTCGAGGTCTTCCCCGTCCCGCGCGGACCGACGAACAAGTACGCGTGCGCCAACCGCTTCTGGGCGATGGCGTTCTTCAATGTCCGCACGACGTGGTCCTGTCCGAGCACGTCGTCGAAGGTTTTCGGGCGGTATTTCCGGGCGAAGACCTGATAGCTCACGCCCCGAGGTTAGGGCTTACCCGGCGTTTGTCAGCACCGGGTTTTTGGAGACGAAGGATAATTCATCAGGACTCCTTAAAATCAAAACTTTGAAGCGATTTCCACGCCACCCAAGGAATCGTGCTACCTAGTAACGGCAGAGCAAGTCGCCGTCCGGAAAATGAGAACCGGGAACCCCGGAATCCGCTCATTTCCCGGGCAGCTCGGGC